>CAYNST010000037.1:0-28356 GCA_964399955.1 uncultured Cellvibrionaceae bacterium
GCTCTGCTAGGGTCTGTTGACGTTTCCTCATCACCACTGCTGGAGGCCATTTTTTTGTCAACAGCCCCTAATCTGGACGCAAACCGACCAGTCACGCAATACGCTGAATACTTACAGAAATATAATGCAACAGGTTATTGATTAACGGTGGGATTTTGCCACACTTGCACCTCCTTTGCCCAACGCTCTGTCTCCGAGCCAAAAACTATGACACAACTCAAAATACTAATAGAGAACGCCTCCGATTGGGCCGCCTTCTACCCCTCCGAAGACGTCATTCTGGCGCAGGACTACCTCGCCCAGCCCGTCAGCAAGGAGCGCTACAAGGTCATCAACCTCTGTCGCCAGTACTCCTACCAAAGTACCGGCTATTACTGCTCGCTGCTGGCTGAAGCCCGCGGCCATCAGGTGATTCCGGCGGTAAAGCACCTACAGGATCTGTCCCGGCGTATCTGGCTGGGCGTCATCAACGTGGACGCCCAGAAGCAGCTCACGGCTGTGGCAGGCGATGTTAAAGAATTCCAGTTGTGGATCTACTTCGGCATGACCCAGGTGACCGGGCTTGGTGAGCTGGCCCGCCAAATCTTTGAGCAGATCCCGGTGCCCATTCTCAAGGTGACCTTTCAGTTGAAGGACACCTGGCGGCTGGCCAGTCTGGAAGCCGGTGCATTGAGCATGCTGGATGAGCAGCGGCAGACAGATTTTGCCGAAGCGCTGGATAAGTACAGTCGTCTGATCTGGCGCAAGGCCAAAACGCCCAAGAACTACCGCTACGACCTGGCCATTCTGGTAGACCCAAACGAGCAGTTCCCGCCCAGCAACAGTGTTGCCATTGACCGGTTTGTAAAGGCCGCGAAACGGCAGGGTATGTTGCCAGAGCTGATTACCCGCAAGGATATTGGCAAGCTGTCGGAGTTTGACGCCCTGTTCATTCGCACCACCACCTCGGTCAACCACTACACCTACAAGTTTGCCCGCCTGGCGCAGGCGGAGGGGCTGGTGGTGATGGACGACCCGGACTCCATCCTGCGCTGCACCAACAAGATCTACCTGGCGCAGTTGCTGGAGACCCACAATCTGCCCACACCCAAAACGCGCATCCTCACGCGCCAGGATCTCACCAGGATAGACGCTCTGATTGAAGAGCTGGGGCTGCCGGTGGTGCTGAAGATTCCGGACGGGTCCTTCTCTGTGGGCGTAAAAAAAGCCAAGTCCAAGGAGGAGCTGGCCACAGAAATGAAGGCCATGTTCAAAAACAGCGCGCTGCTGCTGGCCCAGGCCTATGTGTATACCGAATTCGACTGGCGCATCGGTGTGCTCAACAACCAGGCGCTTTACGCCTGCCGCTACTATATGGCCAAGGACCATTGGCAGATTTACAACCATACCGGCGGCACCACCAAAACCGGTGGTTTTGACGCGCTGCCCACCTTTGAGGTACCAAAACCGGTGCTCAAAGCGGCGGTCAACGCCACCAAACACGTAGGTGATGGCTTCTACGGCGTGGATCTGAAGCAGACCAAGGACGGGGTTTATATCATCGAGGTGAACGACAACCCCTCGATTGAGTCTGCTGTGGAAGACAAGGTGCTGGAGCACGAGCTCTACGACATCATCATGGGCGAGTTTCGCAAGCGTCTGGACAAGCAATGACGGGCCGGCAGTTGCCGGCCACCACGGCGCAGACCCGACACCGCCGGGCTTAGCTGCGACGGGCCTCGGGCGGAGTGCCTGTGCGCTGCAGCTGCTTTTTGGTCATGCGTGTCGGGGTGGCGCGCAGTGGATCGTCGGGCCAGGGGTGGCGAGGATAACGGCCTTTCATTTCCTTTTTCACCTGCGCGTAACCGTGTTGCCAAAAGTGTGCCAGATCCTGGGTTATCTGCAGGGGCTGGCCGCCGGGCGACAGCAGGTGGATGAGCACGGCGACCTTGCCGCGCGCAATTTTTGGCGTCTCCTGCTGGCCAAACATTTCTTGCAGCTTGACCGCCATGACCGGTGGTGACTGACAGTAGTCCAGGCTCACAGGGGAGCCGGACGGCGCCTCAAGGCGCGCGGGTGCCCATTCGTTGAGCTTTTGCTGCAGCGGCCAGGACAACAGATGCTCCAGCAGCGGCTTGAGCCTTATTTTCTGCAGGTCTGCCAGGTTCTGGACCTCGGTCAGCGCCGGCGTCAGCCAGTCGGGCAGGCGGGCAAGCAGTGCCTGGTCGCTCAGATCCGGCCAGTCGTGGCCATCCAGGCCGCAGCCTTCGGTGCGGGCCAACAGGTCCACCCGCGCACGCCACTGCAGATCGTCATCGCGCCAACCCAGGCAGGCCAGCCCGGCCTTTTGCACATAGGCGGTCACCGCGCTCTGACGGCGGGCAGGTTCAAGCTTGCCAAGCGGCTCGCTTTTCAGTAACAGCTCGCCGTAGTAGACGCGCCGCTCAGCGACAAAGCGCGCCTTGCCCTCATCCCAAACGGCGGTTTCCTGTTCAACCAATTGCTCATGGAAGTGGCTGGTGAACAGCGCCGGATCAAAGGCGCAGGCGGCAAAGATTTGATCTTCATTTTGCTCACTGCTGCCGCCCAGGTCCGCTACCGCCAGCCAGGGCTTTGTGCCCAGGGCATCTCCCTGATGCAGTCGTGCCGCCCGGCCCTGACTCAACCGGTAGAGCCCCATAATGCCACCCCTTTGCACCGCCAGCCGATCGGGGTAGGCGAGCGCCACCAGGTAGCCCGCCCTCTGTTGCTCAGGCACTTGGCCCTCGGCGACGCCCGGTTTTGGCAACAGTTGCATAAAGCTGTCTGCCTGGCGCACCACTCGCTCGGTCCACGGGTCCCGCGTTTGCCGGCCCGCCCGCAAACCGACCAGCAAGGGTTCCAGGTCGGCTCCACCAGAGCGGGGGCGATTGGGTTCTGCCAGCAGGCTTGCCAGCAGGCAGGCGTCGCGCGCCAGGCCCCTGCGGCCGCCCGCCAGCATCATATGCGCCAGGCGCGGATGGGCCGGGAATTCGGCCATGGCTTGGCCATGGCTGCTCAAGCGCGGGCTTTGTGGCCTGCCGGTAATGGCGCCCAGTTCTCGCAAAAGACCCAGTGCCTGCTGGTAGGCGGCTGCAGGGGGTGGCGTCAGCCACTGCAGTTCGGCCGGCTGGTTGACACCAAACGCCAGCAGTTGCAGGGCAAGGGGCGCCAGATCGGCCTGCAGGATCTCCGGCTGGGCAAAGGCTTCCAGTTGCAGTGACTCCTGCCAAAGACGATAACAGTGCCCGGCCGCCAGCCGGCCGGCCCGACCGGCACGTTGCGCAGCGGACGCCTGGGAGATGCGCTGGGTGGACAGACGCGTCATGCCGTTGCGCACGGCAAAGATTGGTGCCCGTCGGTAACCGCTGTCTATGACCACGCTGATGCCCTCAATGGTAAGGCTGGTCTCGGCAATGTCCGTGGCCAGCACTACCTTGCGAGTGGGCACGCCTGCAGCCGGCAGCGGTGCCATGGCCCGCTGTTGCTCCTGCAGTGACAAGCTGCCGTACAGTGGCGCAAGCGCCACCGACGCTGGCAAATCCGCCTCCAGTTGACGGCGTAAAGCGTTAATTTCTTTTTGGCCCGGCAGGAAGACCAGCAGGCTGCCTTCATGCTCGTCCAGCGCGCGCAGCACCTGCCTGCGGGTATGGTTGAGCCAGTCGGCAGGGGTGGTGGGCGGGCGGTAGGATATGCTCACCGGGAACTGCCGGCCTACACTTTCCACCACCGGCGCATCGGCCAGAAAGGCACGGATCCGCTCCAGCTCCAAAGTGGCGGACATGGCCAGAATCTTCAACGGGTCGGCGGCATCGCGAAGCAGCGTGCGCCCCTGGTGTACCAGTGCCAGCCCTAAATCGGTGTCCAGACTGCGCTCGTGAAGCTCGTCAAAGATCACCAGGCTGACACCTGCCAGCGACGGGTCTGCCAGGAGCATTCGCTGCAGCACGCCGCCGGTGATGACTTCAATTTTGGTGTCGGGGCCGGCCTTGGTTTCCTGGCGTATGCGCAAGCCCACGGTTTGCCCCAGGCGCTCGCCCAACTGGCTGGCCATGCGTGAGGCCACGGCTTTGGCGGCCATGCGGCGGGGTTCCAGCAGCAGAATTTTGCCGGTGAACACTTGGGCTTTCAGCAGCGCCAGAGGAACGCGGGTGGTCTTGCCGGCTCCGGGTGGGGCGGCCAGAATAAGACTGTCGGAGGCGGTCAGGCCGGCGATGATGTCGGGCAGGACAAGGTCGACCGGCAAAGCTGAAGTGTTGGAAGGCACCAGGTTTTGGTCAGAGTGGGCAATAGGAAACAAAAGCCAGCCGGCGGCTGTCCGGTGCCCAGGAGGGTACATTGATACTGCCCTGGCCGCCCAAAAATACCTCGGTCAGCGGGTTGATCCCGCCGGACATCAAATCCATGAGCATCAGTTGCACATCCTGGCCAAAGGGGTGCTTCTGCACCTGGTCCTGCAGGTAGCGCAAAAACACCAGGTAACGGCCGTCGGGCGAGGGGTGGGGAAACCAGTCGGAGTGGGGCGCATGGGTCAGTTGCAGCGGATTGGCACCGTCGGCGTCCATGCGCCAGATCTGCATGGTGCCGGAGCGGAACGAGTTGTAATAGATGTAGCGCCCGTCGTGGGAATAATCCGGCCCGTCATCCAGACCCGGCCCCTGCGTCAGTTGTTTTTCTTCACCGCCTTCAACGCTGATGGCGTAGATCTTGAAATCTGCATGCGCAGGCCGGCCGGCAACATAGGCCAGAGTCTGGCCGTCCGGGGACCAGCCGTGCCAGTAGGAGGGGCTGGCGGAGGTCACGCGTTTTGGCTCACCGCCCTCTATTGCCAGCGTGTAGATCACCGACTCGCCACCCGAGGCCTCATCGTGATGGCTGATCACCAGCTGGCGCCCGTCGGGCGATACGCCGTGATCGTTGTTGTTACGGGTGGCAAAACCGGTGTCAACCTGGCTAAGGTTGCGGCCGTCCGTGGTCAGCCTGTACAGCAGGCCCTTGCGGTTGAAAATGAAGAAGCGGTCGTCGGGGGTCCAATTGGGCGCTTCAAATATTCCCGGTGCGCGGTAGAGCATTTCCCGCGCGCCAGTGTGAACGTCAATGACCTCAAGCTGGCTTTCAAAACCTTCGTCGGCTGCGTTCATAGGACCTGCCACCCTGGCTGTTGATAGTTGCCCGCAGTTTAGGCCCGCCCAATGGGGCCGTCAACCGCGGCCGGGCAGCAGTCAGGCCGGTTAGAGCGCTGCAGCTTCAGCGCGGGGCTGCTGTTCATCGCTGGGGTCCTCTGAGGCGCCGCTGGCGCCGCCAAATGCCTCGGTGAGCGAGGTGATGAATTTGGACAGCTCCAGCGTCATGGCAACAAAGTCTTGGTCAAACGCTTCAGCGGCGTTTTCCGGGTCGCGCTCGTTGGCCTTATCGAGAATCTCCTGGGCAAACTTGAGGCGTTTGACGCTGAACTCGTGGTCCAGCAGAAACTGAATGTTCTCCTGCCACTCCAGCGCCATTTTGCGCACCACCATGCCGGTTTCTATGTGGTTGGTGATCTCGGCAGTGGTCAGGTCGTGTTTTTTGCAGCGCACCACGCGGCCTTCCTCCTTGGGGGCTTCCAGCTCACACTCGTCGCCCAGGCTGAAGCCCGGCGCCAGCTCGTTGCTGAGCAGCCACTCGGTCAGCACCCGCCCGGCCGGCTGGCGCGGCACCAGGGGAATGGCGGGCAGGCTGCCAAGCGCATCGCGCAGGGCGGTGAGCATGTCCTCGGCACGCTTGGCAGAGCTGGAATCCACCACAATCAGGTTTTCTTTCACCGCAATGTAGGCAAAATGCAACTGGGATTTCACCAGTGCGCGGGGCAACAGGTCAAAGAGGATCTCGTCTTTGAGATTTTGCCGCTCGGTGCGCCCTACGCTGCGGCCCTCGCGGCTGCTGATCTCCGCTACGCGCTCTTGCAGGTGTTCATTGATCACCGCCGCAGGCAGCAGCCGCTCCTGGCGTTTGAGACAAATAGCTATGTAGTTGCCCACCGCATGCACAAACAGTTGCGAGCCTGCGCCCAGTGGTGGCGCCCAGCCCAGGCGTTGGGTGTCTTGGCCGGCACAGGGCTGAAAGGCGAACTGCTGCAGGCGCTCATCCAACTGCTGGGCGGTCAGCGTGAAGGGTTGGGTCAACTGGTAGATGCGTAGGTTTTTGAACCACATAACGGCCCCTCAAAAGGCGGGCATTAAGCCCTGTTTATTTTAATGCAGTCAAGTTTGCCACGGGGGCGGGTGACCTGCGCTCAAGCGCACAAGTATAGGCGAAGAGCCAGCGCTTGAAGCGGTGCCGGCAATCATTACAGAAAGAAGCTTGAACAAGCCACCGGCGCCGGGGTCTGAGAGCCCCTCTGCCGCTGGAATTTGCTCGGAAACAGCGAAATATCGGCAGTATTGTTGGCGTACCTAGGCGCAGACGCCGTTTATTTGCGACAATAGCCCATTTTTCGAACTCAGCGCGACACTACCGCGCCCAGGCGAGTCATCTATGTTGGTCCAGGCAAAGAATTTGTTTTCCCATCCCAAATACTGGGCGGAGTGTTTTGGCGCTGCGCCCTTTCTGCCCATGTCGCGGGAGGAGATGGACCAGTTGGGCTGGGACAGCTGCGACATCATCATCATCAGCGGCGACGCCTATGTGGATCACCCGAGCTTTGGCACAGCGGTAATTGGCCGGATGCTGGAAAGCCAGGGCTTCCGGGTGGGCGTCATTGCGCAGCCGAACTGGCAGTCGGCGGACCCCTTCAAGATCCTGGGCAAACCCAATCTGTTTTTTGGCGTTTCCGCCGGCAACATGGACTCCATGATCAACCGCTACACGGCGGATCTGCGCCTGCGCTCCGACGACGCCTACACACCCAACAACGAGGGCGGCAAACGCCCGGACCGGGCGGTGATTGTCTACAGTCAGCGCTGTCGCGAGGCCTACCCGGAGGTGCCCATTGTCATTGGCGGCATCGAAGCCAGCCTGCGCCGCATTGCCCAGTACGACTACTGGAGTGATCAGGTGCGGCGCTCGGTATTGATCGATTCCGCCGCAGACATACTGCTGTACGGCAATGCCGAGCGGGCGGTGGTGGAGGTGGCTCTGGCCATCTCGCGCGGCAAAAAGGCCTCCGAGTTGTACCACATTCGCGGCACCGCCACGGTGCGCAAGAAGATGCCGGCCGGCTGGACTGAGATAGACTCCACCCGCATAGACTGGCCGTCCTCGGTGGACCCCATCCCCAACCCCTACGAATACAAGGATCCAGAGAGCCAGTCCTGCAAAACGGAGGCGGGCGGCGACACCGTGAAGGATCCAAATGCCGAGCAGCCGGTGCGCATACTGCCCATGCCGGTCCACCGGCAGTTTGAACTGGACCGCGATAAAACCTATATTCGCCTGCCGTCCTTCGACAAGTTGCGCAACGACCGGGCGCTTTATTCACACACTTCGCGCATATTGCATTTGGAGTCCAACCCCCACAATGCGCGTGCCCTGGTGCAGAAGCACGGCAATCAGGAGGTGTGGATCAGTCCGCCGCCCATTCCGCTGGAAACCGACGAAATGGACGGGGTATTTGCACTGCCCTATGCGCGCGTGCCGCACCCGTCCTATGGCGACGCACCCATCCCCGCCTACGATATGATCAAGACCTCGGTCAATATCATGCGCGGCTGTTTTGGCGGTTGCACCTTTTGCTCCATCACCGAGCACGAGGGCCGTATCATCCAGAGCCGCTCGGAGGACTCCATCCTCCATGAGATAGAAGAAATCCGCGACAAGGTGCCGGGCTTTACCGGCAGTATTTCCGACCTGGGCGGGCCGACCGCCAACATGTACCGCCTGAGCTGCAAGTCGCCGGCCATTCTGGCCAACTGCCGGCGCCTGTCCTGCGTCTATCCGAGCATCTGCAAGAACCTGATCACCGACCACAGCCACACCACCCAGCTTTACCGCAAGGCCCGCGCCATACCCGGTATCAAGCGCATTGCCATTGCCTCCGGCCTGCGCTACGACCTGGCCATTGAAGACCCGGAATACGTCAAGGAGCTGGTGACCCATCACGTGGGTGGTTACCTGAAAATTGCCCCCGAGCACACCGAGACCGGGCCGCTCAGCCAGATGATGAAGCCCGGCATGGGCGCCTACGACAAGTTCAAGGCCATGTTCGAGAAGTACTCCAAGGAGGCGGGCAAGAAGCAGTATTTGATCCCCTATTTCATTGCCGCCCACCCCGGCTGCGAAGACGAAGACATGATCAACCTGGCCTTCTGGGTCAAGCGCAACAATTATCGCCTGGATCAGGTGCAAACTTTCTATCCGTCGCCCATGGCCATGGCGACGGCCATGTATTATTCCGGCAAAGATCCATTGCACAAGGTGACCTACAAAAGTCGCGCGGTGCACACGGCCAAGACCCTGCAGCAGCGGCGCTTCCAGAAGGCCTTGCTGCGCTTTCACGACCCGGCAACCTGGCCCATGCTGCGCGCCGAATTTCGACGCATGGGGCGCAATGAGCTGATCGGCGAGGGGCCGAACGCGCTGGTGCCAGACGACAAGCCCAAGCTGGGCCGGCCGGGCGCCAGGTTGCGCAACTCCAGAAACCCCGCCGCCTTGCAGCGAAAACTGCGCGGCAAGCGTTGAGATAGTCACTGCGCAACCCGCCGTGGCCGCCTTCTGCGGTTGGCGGGTTTGCGCCACTTCATAAAAAATTACGCGCAGGTGTGCAAAAAAGCAGCAGATGGGTACAATGCGCAGCAGGTGGTCCAAGGTAGAACTATGAGTCAGATTGTAATTGCAGCCCTCTACAAATTTGTCGCCCTGCCGGATTTTGCAGCCCTGCGCGAGCCGCTGCTGGCGGAGTGCGTCCGCCATGACATCAAAGGCACCTTGTTGTTGGCTCACGAGGGCATCAACGGCACGGTATCCGGCACCCGGCAAGCCATAGACGCGTTGCTGATTTTTTTGAAGCAGGACCCGCGCCTGGCGGGCATTGATCACAAAGAGTCCCTGGAAGACGAACAACCCTTCTACCGCATGAAGGTCAAGCTCAAAAAAGAGATCGTCACCATGGGGGTGGAAGACATCAACCCCAATGAGACCGTTGGCACCTACGTTGAGCCGGAAGACTGGAACGCCCTGATCAGTTCACCGGATGTGACGGTGATTGATACTCGCAACTTTTACGAATACGCAATTGGCACCTTCGAAGGCGCCGTTAACCCCAACACTGAAACCTTTCGCGAACTGCCGCAGTTTGTGGCTGAGCAACTGGACCCGGCGCGCCACAAGAAGGTGGCCATGTTCTGCACCGGTGGCATTCGCTGCGAGAAGTCCACCGCCTACCTGAAAAAGCAGGGCTTTGATGAGGTTTATCACCTGAAGGGCGGCATACTCAAGTATTTGGAGCAGGTGCCGGCAGAGAAGAGCCTGTGGCGCGGTGAGTGTTTTGTCTTCGACAACCGGGTGGCGGTAAACCACGACCTGGAGAAGGGGCAATACGACCAATGCCACGGCTGCCGCCACCCGATTACCGAGCAGGACAAGCTCTCGGAGAAGTATCTGCGCGGGGTTGCCTGCCGGCGTTGTTACGACCAGCAAACCCCCGCTCAACGTGCGCGCTTTGCGGAGCGGCAAAAACAGATGGAGCTGGCCCGGGCACGGCAGCAACTGCACATTGGCGCCCCACCGCCGGAGCGTCAACTGAAGGCCTGCGCAGAGCAGAGTCAGGCGTCCTAACAAAAAGCGTCATGAATATTTGGCGGGTGCGGATGCAGCTAAAATCCAGGAACGGACTATTCTTGATCTATAGACAGGCGCGGGCGAGCTATCTGGTCCCGCCCCGCTTGCGCTGCCGCTTTGCGGCTTATTGAATCACGGTGCCTGTGTGGCTGCCCTGGCAGCCGGCAGTCAACCCAATGAACATTGGTAACGCGGCGCTGACCTGCTGCGGCCAGGGAATGTTGTTTCAGCTGTAAGGAGTCCCACGCTCGCTGGTGGTGTCCCCACGGATTTATCACTGATACTCGTCGATACGCAATAATGAGGTAAATGTGTCTAATTTGATTGAAGAACTTAAAGCTCGGCCCTGGGACAGCATGCTGCAATTGATCGTGGGCGGCATTGCCATCTTCCTGTTTGCAATGTTCGCCGGCTCCTACTACGGCTGCGGACCGGGCAACAGCAACGTCAGCGCCGGCGCATTTACCTGCTACAGCGGTGCCATGAGTCCGCTGTACAAATTTCTGATTGTAGCCTGTATTGCCCTGGCCTCCCTGTGCTGGGGGCGGGCGGTAAGCCTGCTGGAAGCGCGTCCGGTGGGTGAAGAATAATTCATTACCACCCGCCACCCTGACCGCAGAGTTGTCCGTAGGTAGCTGCTTCAAATTGAACGGCTGCGGCAAATGGCCGAGAGTTGCGGGCTGAATGATCAGGAAGAGAGGGCCCTTACGGGCCCTTTTTTTATCTCCAGTTCAGCTGTTGCAAGCGACCCAAAGTAAGGATTTCCCTGCGGGCAAGCAGGTCGCGGGTGCCTTCAATATCACCCAGTGCAAGTTTGGATTCGGCTACATCATCCGTCGCTTCTAAAGAGTAGGGGCTAGCCCAGAAACCCAGATAGATATAGGAGCCAATCAAGGTGTTTGCGAGGAAGTCTCCCCGGAAAAGACGGATTCTGGTGGTTTCGTCCGGAAGGGTTTCTTCGACGCCATAACGGCTACCCTCTGCGGCGGATTGCGGCCCGAATTCTGCCATGCCTACCGGCTTGGTGTAGCCCGTCATTGGCTCATAGTCTGAAATCAGCAGGTCGTCATCCCGCACCACCGGTGCGATAACATCCACCTCATTATCTCCAGGATAGGCCCAGAATGTTGGCGTGCCTCCGGTGATCGGCCCCTGGGCCGGCAGACTGGTACCGTCCCCCGGGCTGTAGACCCAGAGCAAGTTGTTAAGTGGCCGATCTCCCGAGGTAAAATAATTGCGCATATTTGCCCATACCCCGGTGTAAAGCGTTGAGTCATTGACGTCAGGCCTGCGGCTGGCTTGCACGCCCCACCAGTGTTTTGCGGTGTTCATCTCGGGCAGCGGTGCCCAGAGAACCGCAACGCCGGCGTCCTGCAGCTCTCTCAAAGCACTGGCAACGAGGTCAAGGCGACTTTTCCATGCTGGATTGTCGGCGTGTCTGAGGCGTTCCATATTCACATCTTCTGAATATTGGGTGCCCAGTGAAGGGTCTACTGGATTGAATGGGCGCCAGGTGATCATCACCACGCCACCGGCGTTCCAGTGCTGTTTGATGCGCTCATTGACGCGAGTCAGAGTTTCTCGGGTGTAGTTGCCGTCCTGACCGTAATCGACGGTCAGTAGGGACGGCATTTGGTTGAATTCGTCGTTAAATTCAGTAAACAACTGATAGTAGGAGTTGTCCTCGCTTCGCTCATCAATAACGGTGCCACTGCCAACGACCTGACCCATCATTATGCCCTCGGATGCCCGAGTACAGCTTAGCCTCAAGAGCAGGTTGTAAACGGCAACCGCGCTTTCCGTTGCGTTGGCATTGACGGGTGCTTCAGCGCATGTGCGCTCGGCGCCCGCATAGTTGGGGTCCTCGCGCGGAATGTTATAGCCGTTGTCGCACCCCTGCAGCACCATCGCTGCGCTCACCGCCAGGGCAAGTCGAAAACACCGATTCATTCTGAACTCCTTTTATAGGTTATGTCTTATTCTTGCACAGGGCGAGGAATCTGTCAGTTTACGTTAGGTTGGCAAGCCGGTGGATCTGCAGCGAGTAAAGATGGTCATTTCTCACATTTTTCGCCTTGCTCTGCACAGATTCGGACGCAATCTGAACGGTCACGGGATGAGCTAATTAGTTACAGCCGCTTGCGCGGCCCATGATACGCCTCCACGGGCTCAACTCTTGTGATAGGGTACAAGAGATTAATCTCTGCCGATGCGATTGATTGCCCGGGCAAAGGCGGAATGCGCAGCTCGACAGCTGCAGCCAATGGGCCACGCTCACGCTTAGGCAATGGCATTACCTACAAGTTCTTGGTCAAGTTTATGAGTTTGAAATCCCAGCTGATGGGTGGCGGAGCCACGCTACTGTGCATTGCCGGCATCCTGCTGTTTTTGGCCGATGACAAGCCCGGGACGGTCCCGGAGGCAGACAGATTGCTGTACTCGCCAAGACCCGCCGTCTCCGAGGCTCCGCAAGTGGTTCAGGAGCCCGCAGCTGAGCTTCAGCCGCTTCCCGAGCCTGCGGCCGAACAGCCGGCACCCGTGGAGGAGCCGATTGAGTTGCCGGAGCGTTTCACAAGCTACGGTGATCTGGTACGGTCGTTGGAGTCCATGGGCGGCTGCAAGGTGGCCGGTGGGCCGGTGGGGGAATTGATTGAGGCGTGGACGGAGAAGTGGCGGCAGAACACCGAGGATTTTGCGGTAAGCTTCAACTCCATGTCGCCGACGGACGCCTACCAGACATACTCTGAAGATACCCTGCAGGCGCTCGCCCGCGACAACGACCCCCGCGCCCAGGTTTTGCTGGGTCATAGAGCCATGGCCGAGAAACGCAACGACGAAGCCAAGCAGGCGTATTACCGCGCCGCCATGCTGGGCAGCGTGGATGCGCCTCATTTCATGATTTGGCTGCTCAACGACGAAAAGCGCAACGCGCAAAATGAAAACAACGCTGGTCGGATGGTGGAACTGACCACCGAAATGGTCGGCTGGCACAGGCTGCTGGAGAAGAGAACCGGCGTCATGTACCACCCTCCCTCAGAGAAAACCGCCTGGACTCACGTGGAGCCGGACGAGCGCATACTGCAGCAGGCGGAAGCCTTGGGGCAGCAGCTGTATCAGACAATGTCTGCAGAGCGGCGCGAGCTGGGGCTGGGGCGGTTTGAAGACCTGCCTGAAGAGTTTGAGCTTGATGAGATCCTGGAGCATATTGACTGCACGCCGGGCCAGTAAGCCGGCGCCGCCAATTGATGCTGCACAACCTTCACTTATCCCGTGAGCCTGCTATTTGCCCAGAGCCTCCAGGGCGGCCTGGTAATCCGGCTCGTCCGCTGTTTCCGCTACCTGTTGGGTGTAGCTTACTTTACCCTCTTCGTTGATGATGACCACGGCTCGTGACAGTAAGCCTTTCAAGGGGCCGGTGGTGAAGACCAGGCCGTAGTCTTCGCCAAAGCTTGAACGGAAAGCGGACAAGGTCTGAACCCGCTCTATACCTTCGGCGGCGCAAAACCGGGTTTGGGCGAAGGGCAAGTCCATGGAAATGCACAGCACCAGGGTATTTTCCAGATCGGCCGCCTGCTGGTTGAAGCTGCGAACCGAGAAGGCGCAGGTAGGGGTGTCTACCGAGGGGAAGATATTCAACAGCAGGCGTTTGCCCGCCAGTTCCTGCAGGCTGATCTCCGACAGGTCGGCTTTGACCAGAGTGAAGGCGGGAGCCTGGCCGCCAATCTCGGGAAGTTCACCTGCCGTTTCTATCGGGTTGCCTTTAAGGGTTACCGTCGCCATAGTATTTGCCTTTGCTGGTGTTTGTTGTGCCGCAAGTTGCGCGGAGCTGCTATGCATACGCCGCAAGGGCAAAACCGGTTCAGAAATCTGCCTTGGTGTTTGCCATAACAGTTCGGCCTGCGGCCTGAAAAACTCTGGGTGTCATGGAGATAGGTATAGGCGCACGCCGCGTAGAACTCTGACAAAGCAAAGAATGTACGGAGTTACCTTTTTCACCCCGCCGCGCACCATCATTCAGGTGCACTGGTAAGCGAGGCTTTTATGGAACTGCGAACCCAACCGGAATCGTCAGTAGTGCTGATCGGCATGCCGGGTGCGGGAAAAAGTACTCTGGGCAAAGATCTGGCGAAGGACCGGCGGGTTCCCCTGATTGACACCGACAGTCTGATCGAGCAGCACACGGGCAAAAAGCTGCAGCAGCTGCTTGACGAGCGGGGCTATCAGGCCTTGCGAGAACTGGAGGGCGAAATCATCACTAAAACGGAGTTTGCCTCGCCCTGTGTGATAGCCACCGGCGGCAGTGTGGTCTATAGCGAGCAGGCCATGGGGCATCTGAAGGCGTCAGCGGTGTGCGTGTTTTTCATGGTGTCTCTGGAGACGGTAAAGGCCAGGGTCAAAAATCTTGAGCGGCGGGGTTTTGTGCGCGCCCCCGGGCAGTCCCTGGCCGAGGTGTACGAAGAGCGTCAGCCGCTCTACGAGCGGTTTGCCGATGTGGTTCTGCCCTGCGACCACCTGTCGCGCAAGGAGATCCTGGCCCAGTTGAAGCTCTTGCTCCTCAAGCTGCCGTAAAGGCGCCGGCCGCGCAATAATTGATGGCGTGCTGACTGCGCGCCCGCACACCCGCTATTGCCAAGCAACGCTCACACGGCAGTTTTTGCGGCCGGATTTTGCCTTGCGGCAGTATTTCTGCGTTTCTCACGGTATAATCGCCGCCATTCATCACCACACCCCATGAGCGGTCAATCATGTTTGATGCACTGGCCCCCCTGCCCGCCGATCCCATACTGGGTTTGATGGCGCTCTATCAGCGCGATGACAACCCGCGCAAGGTGGACCTGGGAGTAGGCGTTTATAAAGACGATGCCGGCGCCACGCCCGTGCTGCGTGCCGTCAAGCGCGCGGAACAAGCGTTACTGGCAAACCAGCAAAGCAAAGCCTATGTGGGGCCCTTTGGCCTGGAGCCATTCAATGCCGCCATGGCCGACCTGGTGCTGGGTGAGCGCGCTGCGTACGCGCCGCGCGTGGTGCTTGCGCAGACGCCGGGAGGCTGCGGTGCCCTGCGTCTGGGGGCCGAGTTGATCAAAGCCACCCGCAGCAATGCCAAAGTGTGGGTCAGTGACCCGACCTGGGGCAATCATCGCCCATTGCTGGGTCATGCGGGTCTGAGCCTTTGCACCTACCCCTATTTGCACCCTGAGACCCAGGGGCTGGATTTTGACGCCATGGCGGCGTGCCTGGAGCAGGTGCCGGCGGGTGACCTGGTGTTGTTGCACGCCTGCTGCCACAATCCGACCGGCGTGGACCTGGATCGGGAGCAGTGGCGGGCGGTTGCCGATATTGCCGGTCGCCGAGGTTTTGTGCCCTTTGTTGATATGGCCTACCAGGGTTTTGGTGAGGGTTTGCAGGAGGACGCCTGGGGGCTGAGGCTGCTGGCCGAACAGTTGCCGGAAGTCCTGTTTGCGGTATCCTGTTCCAAAAACTTCGGGCTCTATCGCGAGCGCGTTGGCGCGGTGGGGTTGATCGCTGCCACTGCGCAACAGGGCCAGGTTGCCCTGAGTCATTTTGCCTCCATTGCCCGGGGCATCTATTCCATGCCGCCGGACCACGGTGCGGCAGTAGTGGCGAGCATACTCAGCAATGATGAGCTGCGGGCAGAATGGGTGGCAGAGCTGGACGACATGCGCGAGCGCATCGGTGGATTGCGGCGGGCCTTTGCCCTGCGCATGAGCCTGCTGCTGGGGCGGGACCACTTCGCTTTTGTTGCGCATCAGCGCGGTATGTTCTCATTTTTGAATCTTTCGGAAGCCCAGGTTGCGCGTCTCGCCTCGGAATACGGCATTTATATGCTCAGCTCATCACGCACCAGTATCGCCGGGCTGAATACGCAAAACCTTGACTATGTTTGCGAGGCCGTTGCCTCTGTAATGAGCTGACACTCGGCCCGCAGCCGGCCGGATATGCCACCGGGTTGGCACCGCCGGTCATTGGGTTGAGACTTGTTGGCCGAGTTTGAGTATACTGGGTGAAATTTGGGCAAGCTGCCAGCGTGGCTTGATTGATCGGGCAGATGGCAAACGGATAGGTGTCGAGGCAAGATGTCGTCTGAGAATACCAAAAAAGTGAATGTCGGAGATCTCAGAGTAGGCATGTACGTGTGCAAGCTCGACCGGGATTGGCTCGACACGCCTTTCTTATTGCAAGGCTTCCATATCGAAGAAGAAGAAGACATCGATATCATAGGCGAGTACTGTGATTACGTCTGGATCGATGACGACAAAACCATACAGAAATTCAGTCCTTTCAGCTCCAATGTGGGTACAGCCGCGCAGATCCGTCCGCGCACGGATCCCCTGGATTATGAAGTACCGCTGGCGGAAGAGCACCGCCGGGTGATGGGCACCTTCCGTCAGGCCCGCAACCTGACCAAAACCCTGCTGGACGACATCCGCCTGGGCGGGGTCATCAACACAGAAAAAGCCAAAGAGACGGTCAACGACTGCGTACAGTCGGTTATTCGTCACCCGGACGCCCTGTTGTGGATGTCCAAAATGCGAGACGAAAACGAATACACCGCCGAGCACTGTCTCAATGTCTGCATCCTGGCCATTGCCTTTGGTCGTCAACTGGGGCTGAATGAGCAGGAGCTGCAAAACCTGGGTTTATGCGGCCTGTTGCACGACGTTGGCAAAGTCAAAATCCCCCCGGAAATTCTCAACAAACCCGCCGCGCTGACCACCAAAGAAATGCGCATGATGATGGCGCACACGGTGCATGGCCGCAATTTGCTGTTGAGTTCTCCGGGTATCTATTCGGGGGCGGTGGATGTGGCCTACAGCCACCATGAGCGCATCGACGGGCGCGGCTACCCGCGCCAATTGCCGGCGCGCAGCATCAGCCGCTTCTCGCGCATCATCGCCATAGTTGACGCCTACGACGCCATGACCGCCGACCGTTGTTATCAGCCGGCCAAGACCTCGACCGAGGCCATGAAAATCATCTATCAGGCCCGCGGAACCCATTTTGACGAAGAGCTGGCGCTTAAGTTTTTGCGCACCGTGGGCCTCTATCCGCCCGGCAGCATCGTCGAGCTCTACTCCGGCGAGATTGGCATAGTCATAGAAACCAATCAGCGCTTTCGCCATCTGCCACGCATTTTGCTGGTTCGGGATGCCGACAAGCAGCCGCTGGATGAGACCCAGGAGATGGATCTCTCCATGATCGAAAAGGGCGACCTGCCCAAGCAGTATCTGATCAAACAGGTCTGGAAGGACAACAGCTTTGGCGTCCAGCTGCGCGAGTATCGCGAGCGCGGCATGCTGCTGACGGGCTAGCCCTCGTCTAGATCACCTCGCTCAAAATCTCCAACAGCACCTTGAAGCGCACCGGCTTGGTCAAATAGCTGTCAAAAGTGACGTCGGGCAGTTGGCCACGGAAAGTGGAAGGGCTGTAACCCGACAGGGCTACGTAGGTGGCACTGCCGGCGTAACGGCGCTTCAACTGCTGCAGCAATTCGTAGCCGCTCATATCGGGCAGGCCAATATCCAGAATCAATACCTCCGGCTGCTGCTCGCTCACTCTGTCCAGAGCGGCCTTCGCGGTGTGTACTGTGGAAACATGGCAGCCGTAGGTTTCAAGCATTGCGCCCAGGCCGTGGGCAGCGTCTTCGTTGTCGTCCACAATCATGACCCTGAGACCGGGCTTCAACTCGGGTTGCATCGGAGCAGGTGCTTCTGCGGGAGGCGGCACCTGAAGCTGTACCGGTAGAGTGACACTGAAAGTGGCACCGCGATGCGGCCCCTCGCTTTCAACCTTGACCGACCCGCCGTGCATGTTGGTGAACTGTTGCACCAGCGATAAGCCAATGCCCAGGCCGGTGTTTCCTGGCTTTTCCGGCGACACCTGCTCGAAAGGATCAAACACGGAGTCGAGCTTCTCGGCCGGTATGCCGATACCACTGTCAGTGACTTTGATTACAACACTGTCGTCTTCCTGCTCCAGCGACACCTCAATGCGGCCGCGCTCGGGGGTGAACTTGCTGGCGTTGGTGAGTATGTTGGCAAATACCTGCTCCAGGCGGGTTGCATCAGCCTGTACGTAGATATCCTCTGCCGGGATATCGTAGTGCAGAAGCTGATGTTTCTCCTGAGCCTTGGTCTGGAAGCTTTCCAGCGATTCCTGCAGCAGCCTGGTAAGGCTGGTGGTTTCTTTGTTAAGAGAAATCTTGCCCAGTGATATGCGGGTCAAATCCAGCAGGTCGTCCAGCAGTGAGCAAAGCAGCTTGATATTGTTGGACATCATGTCCAGTGCCCAGCGGCCATTGTTCGGGTCCAGTTGCATTATCTGAATGCCGCTGTTGACTGCCGCCAGGGGGTTCCTCAGCTCGTGTCCGAGCATGGCAATGAACTCGTTCTTTTTGGTGTTCTCTATGCCGAGTTTTTTAACCGCTGCGTGCAGCGATTCCTCCAGCTTTTTACGCTCGGTAATGTCAATGATCATGCCGATCATCTTGCCCGGCTGGCCGCCACTGAACAGCACCTGCCCGCTGGCTTCAATCCAGCTTAGCGCCTTGGTGGTTTTGTTGATGACGCGGTAAAAGGTGTGGTAATGGCCCTCGCGTTCGCCCTCCATGGCAGCATTGATGGCGGCGCGGGTGGGAGCGACGTCGTCCGGATGCAGGCCCTGATAAAAATCGTCTATAGTGACCTTGGCGCCGGCTTCGATGCCCCAGGTGTCCCTGAGGATTTGATCCCATACCTGTTCGCCGCTGTGCAGGTCGTACTCGAAGGCGCCGAACCGATTGGAGTCTTTGGCTATGCGCAATTTTTGCTCGCTTTCCGCCAGCTTCAGCTCCATGGTTTTGCGGGCCGTTATGTCTTGCGCGGTGCCTACCATGCGGGTGGCCTGGCCATTGACAAAAAAGGTTTTGCCGGTGGCTTCTACCCAGCGGACGGTTTGATCGTGGCGGTTGACCACGCGGTAATCAACTTTCAGGTCGCCGTTGTTATAGCCTTGGGTGGCCTCCTGCAAGGCCTGGATAACACGGTCCCGGTCGTCGGGGTGAAGCCCGCTTTCGAATATCTCGTTGGTGATGGGGTCCAGGTCTGACGGAACCCCCCACATGGAGCGGATGGTTTGATCCCAGGAGCAAACATTGTTGATGGGATCGTAGTCGTGGATGCCGAGGTTGGCGGCCTGGCGAGCCAGGTTGAAACGCTCTTCACTTTCTCGCAGGCTGATTTCGGCTTTTTTGCGTTGCAGGGCAACCGACAGCAAGTTGGCAAGTGAAGTCAGGAAATTGGCATCGTCGGTTGTGAATAGGCGCTTACTGCAGGTGTGCACACCGAGCACGCCGTAGGGCCGCCCGTCCGCCTGAATCACGCAGCTCATGCCGCTCACTACCCCGTGGTCGCGCAGCAGTGCCGGGCCGCTGAAGCGTCTTTCCTGGCGCAGGTCTTCCACTATCACCACCTGACGCTCCCTCAAGGTATAACCTGCCTGAGAGTCAAGGTCACCGGGTACGCGGGTTTTGCCGGGTTCCACCTTGTTGAAGCCGACGCCGGCTTTGAGCAAGAGGTCGCCGGTGTCTGCCTGATACTCCAGTACTTTGCAAAATTCAGCATCCAGGGTGTAGGCAGTCTCGCGCGTGATTTGCTCCATGAGCGCGGTAATATCGTCGGTGCGCATGGCCTCCAGGCCCAGTTTGGCCAGCACCGCGTGTTGATGCTCACGAATGCGCAGGCTGTGGGCTGCGAGTTTCAAGTCGGTAATGTCGTTGAAGGTCACTACCACGCCGTCTATGCGGCGGTCTTCGGTGCGATAGGGCATAATTCGGCGCACAAACCAGTGCCCGTCGCCGGTTTCGACTTCCTGCTCGGAAGGTTGCAAACTGTCCAGAACTCTCTTGAGCTCGTTGGTGAACTGCTCGTCAACCAGCGGGCGGGAGATGTCGACTATTGGCCGGTTCAGGTCCTGCGGGCCCAGTTGCAGTAAACGTTCCGCCGCCGGGGTGTAGCGTTTGATGCGCAGCTGGTTGTTCAAAAACAGCGTGGCCTGATTGGAGCTGGAGACAAAATTTTTCAGATCGTTGTGCGCAAGTTGTACTTCGTCAATTTTGTCTTTCAGTTGCGCATTGACAGTGGTCAACTCTTCGTTGAGCGAGCGCAGTTCTTCGGTGCTGGCCTCCAGCTCCTCATTGGCGGATTGCAGTTCCTCGTTGGTGGACAAGGCTTCTTCATGGGCGGCCTTGAGTTCTTCTGTGCTGGTTTCCAGTTCTTCGACGGTGTTTTGCAGTTCCTCGCGGGTTTCCAGCAGCTCACGCTCAATGGCCTCGATCAGCTTCTCCTGGTCGGCGGTGCCCAGCGGCTGACTCTTGAAGGCGCGCTCTTCCTCTTCCTGATGGCATTCCTCAAAGAGGGCCACCACGGCGCCGTCCTCCAGCCCGGATTGGCTGGTGCGCCGCAGTGTAATCTTCAGCTGAGGCGGGCCCGGTTGGTCCGGGGTAAAACTTTGCGGGGAGCGCACCACGACCTTGCCCTCCGACCGGCGCGCCTTGAACAGCCCGCTGCGCATGCGCGAGCGCAGGGCAGGATCCAGCATCTGCACAAAATCCAGGCGCGGCTCGCCCTCGGGTACCCGCATGTACTTGTTCATGTTGCCATGAATATAGATGATGCGGTTGTCAGCGCCGATGAGCGCAGCGGGAGCAATGCATTGCAGCAGCGCCTCGCGTGCCTTATCCGCGTGAGTCAGCGGTTTGTCCCTGCCGCGGCGACTTTGGTCCAGACGAAAATTGGCGGAAGAAACCCCGACTGGCAGAGGCGACGAGGAAGAGCGAACATTGCTGCCCGCCTGGCGCTCGTAGAGGCGCCACTTTTGCGACAATTGTTTGAAATAGCCTTTTTGTTTGCCGGCACTTTCCGAACTGCCCAGCAGCAGATAGCCGTGCGGGTTGAGGGCAAAAAAGAAAGATTTCAGCACCCGCTCCTGTACCGGCCGGCGTAGATAAATCAGCAGGTTGCGGCAGCTGATGATATCCATTTTGGAAAAAGGCGGGTCGGCGTACACATTGTGGGTGGCAAAAGAAATACAGTCGCGCAGATGCGCGTGCACCTTGTAGCTGCCGTTGGCGAGCAAGGTGAAGTATTTTTGTAGATAGTGCTCCGGCAGGCCCGCCAGGTTGGCGCCGGGGTAAATGCCCTTGCGGGCAACCTTGATGGCCTCTTCGTCAACATCGGTGGCAAAGACCAGCAGGCGCAAGTCCTGGCCCGACTGTTCAGTGCCCTCCAAAATAAGCATCGCCAGGGAGTAGGCTTCCTCCCCGGTTGCGCAGCCGGCCACCCACAGCCTTATCTCTGCGCCCGGATGCGCGCGCTTCAACAGACGCCTCAATGCGATGCGCTCAAAGGCGGCAAAGGCTTGCTGATCTCTGAAAAAGTCGGTGACGTTGATGAGCAGGTCGCAGATCAACTGCTGCCGTTCTTGTTCATTGTTTTGCAGGCGGCTGATGTAAGCAGGTATAGAGGCCTGATTGGTCAAACGCATGCGCCGACAGATGCGGCGGTGCACTGTGCTTTCCTTGTATTGCGCCAGATCAAAGTTCTCGGCAGTTTCAAGGATCTTGCCAATGGCGGCTATTTGATCTGTGTCCAGATCTGCGCTGGGGTCATAGTCTTCGTGGGGGTGGCTGGCGTAATCCAGCAACGCCTGAGGCATGGCCTCAAGCGGCAGTATGCAATCGGCCACACCCGCATCTACGGCGTGTGCGGGCATAGACGAGTATTCGGCGGTTTCAGGGTCTTGCACCACCGCCAGGCCGCCAGCGGCCTTCAGTGCGCGCAACCCGGCGGTGCCGTCACTGCCGGAGCCGGTCAGCAGCACGCCGGCGGCTCGGCTGGCGTAGGCGCGGGCAAGCGAGCGCAACAGGTGGTCAATGGCTACCCGCTGGCCGAGGCGGTCAGTGGGATAAAGAACCTTCAGGCGCCCGTCCACCACCTCCAGATGGCAGCCCGGCGGGATGACGTACGCCCGATTGGCAAAAATCTCCGCCCCGTCTTCCGCTTCGCACACCAGTATGGGGCTTTCCTTCAGCAACAGTTCGGCCAGCATGCTGTTGTGATCTGGAGCCAGGTGTTGCACGACGATAAACGCCAGGCCAGACTCCTGTGGCAGTATCGAAAACAAATGTTTGAGTGCGTTCAGTCCGCCCGCAGATGTGCCTATACCCACCACCAGCCTGGGTTGGTGCTTCGCGGTTAATTCGGTTTGCATGAGCTCATGGGCCTACCGGGCGGTGAATGAGGTGCCTGGATGTATTGCAATCCCAGGCAGATGTTGTGGTGTCTGTGGCGCGCTGCCGATGAACGCAGTAGGCGTTTTGGTGCCATTCGGACGCATGATAAACAAGGCCTGGGCGTTTAGAAAGTGCTTGTTTGGCTATTCAGCGCACATCCAAAAAGGGTCTGGCAGCGTTGAGAAAGAGTCTTCGCGTTGTGCAGATACACAAGATTCGTCCTGCTTTGAACTCGCCCGAAAACTATTTGAACACGTGCGGAAAAGGCTGATTGGTTGGACGACCGTCGCTGGGGCCAAATATCTGGTGGAAGAGGGGGCAAGAGTGCCCAGGCGGCAGCCGACCGACGGTTTCTGTGTGGCCTATACGGGGGTAGTGAACGTTTGGTTCGAACGTGTACTGCAGCCGTAGCAGTGCCGGCAAGCTGGCCGAGGTTGTGCGGGTGCTGCCGGGCTTGGCGGCACCCGCGTCGGGTGAAAATCAGGGCGTGTATGGATTGAGTGTGTCACGCTCTTCGTCAAAGTCCTCGAAGGTATAACTGAGGTCCGGTGCCAGCAGGTTGATGATATTGGCGCCTTCTCCCAAGGTCAGTGGAATGGGCAGGTCGGCGGCCAGGTCGACGAGGTCGTCACCCGCGCCCAGATCAATGGTGGACATGCCGAATTCCGATGGCAGGTAGCTGAATGAGCTGCCGATGGTGAACTGGTTGTCAGAGTCAGAACCGTAGATACGGGCAGAGTCAAAACTGGAGCTTTGGTCTATGAGCCCGTCCAGCAACAGACTGTTGTGGAAATTGATGTCCAGGAAGCCTGCGCCGGTGAGGATTTGGCTGGTGCCGCTGGCACCCAATTCAATATTGTCTGCGGCCAGTGCCATAACGCTGTCAGATAGCACAATTCGGGTGTCCGGTGCTTGCGCCAGCGTTGCTCCCCCACCGGTCAAAATGATGCTCAAGGAGGAGTCTCCAGCGTTGATGTCTCCTAACAGCAAATCGTTCTCCTCTGTCAGGTGTAAATTGGTCACATAGCCAAAGTCTGCGGTTAGCAGGTTGAAGTCGCCGGACAAATCCCAATCGGCGCCCGCCTCGCTCATGAGATGGGTGGTGCCGCTGACCTTAGCGGTAGACTCGACTGCTCCAATGGTGCTTAAGGTCAAATTGTCGGCAACGATTTGTCCTGCATAAAAGCCCCAGATCGAGCGGATATCCACGTTGGCGCCTTCGACCGTCAATGAAGGGCGAAAGTCTTCGATTCGCAGGGCTATGTCGCCACCAGCGGTCGCCAGGACGTCTACTTCAGCGCCGTCCGTATCGCCGAACTCCTGCGGAGCCAGGTGCAGATAGGCATCTTCAAAAACAATATCGCCAGCTGCGCGGGCGCTGTAGTTGCCACCGTAAGTATGGATGTTGGATGTATGTAGCAGGCTGCCCTCATGCGCGGTCAAGGCGAGGTGAATGGGCTGAACCTGCTGACCAAAATCCGGGTAGCCCACGCCAATCCGAGGGAGCCCCTCAAATAGGTCGGCTTCCAGGGTCACCTGGGTTGCCTGTGTTGCGCGGCTGTTGTCCAGCGTCAGGCCCGACAGCTGCGCTCGGCCAGCGGCCAGGCTGAAGTTGTGACGCAGCTCCAGGGTGACGGGTGTATAGCGGCCCAGCTCAAGATCGCCTGCTGCCGACAGAGAAACATTGCCGCTGGCCATGGCCTGCTGCAAAGATGCCTGGTTGATGCTGAAAAGGCTATTGCCCCCCGCTACGGATAATTGACTGGCCGCCAGATTAAGGGAGCCGGCTGCCGCCGCACTGTTGCCCGTCAAATCTGCGCTTCCGTTGAAGCTTAGTAGCCCCTCGCTTGCAAGCCCAATGACGCCACCGTCACCGGTTTGGCTGCGGGTGCTGAACCGTCCCTCTGCCAAGGTGGCGCTGCGGGACCAGACGTTGACATTGCCGCCCTTGCCGCTGTTTGCAAACCCTTGAGCAAGGACCTGCGCGTTGGCGCCAACCAGGGTGAAGTCGGTGTTGGTCAGTTGTGACCCGCCTGCGGAATTTCTGCCGCCCACGCTGATGGTGCCGCCGCTGACCCCACCGCTGGCACCTATGCCCGAGTAGTCCGCCAAAGTGACTTCCCGCCCCAGTAAAGTCACTGAGCCGCCCACGGCTCCCGCGTGGGCCACGATGGTGCCTGAGCCCGAAACGCGATTTCGGCCTGAGGCCGCCAAAACGACGGTGCCGCCCTCGCCGGCGTTGTACAGGTTGTTGGCGTTGATCAGCCCGGAGTGCTGCACTTGTTCGCCCAGTAGTACCACCGAGCCTCTGCCGTCAGAGCCGCTAAACATTGGGTTGCTGCTGCTGGACGTGGTGGCGCTGACAGTAACCGTGCCGCTGTTGACCAGATTTGCCCCGCGGCCCAAGGTGAAGCTGCCGTCATCATGTACCAGCACCTCGGTGTTCCCCACCAAATCACCGGCGTTGACCGCCTGGCTGAACACATCTTGGCTGGTGCTGGCGGTCAGCAATACTCTGCCGCTCGGCGCATTGATTCGGCCGCTGTTGAGCACTGCAGCTTCGGTACCTAAACTGCGCTGCAGAGTCTCTCTGGTGACTCGCACACCCAAAAACCCTTGCGGGTCAAAGGTCAGGACCGCTTCCCTTCCCGCTGCCAGGGTTACGCTGCCCAACTGTGCACTGATCAATCCTTCGTTGGCTACCTGGGTGCCAACCAGAGCCAGGTTTCCGCCGGTTGAGGCATTGATCACCCCGTGGTTGATCACCAGCCCGCTGCGCCCGTTCACCGCTCGCAACCTCAGGTCGCCATTTATAAAGTCGCTTGCGTCGACATCAAGCCCGGACGCGACCAATCCACCTACGTTGACCTGTGCGCTGTTGCCAAAGATGATGCCGTTGGGATTCACCAGCACGACATGCCCGTTCGCGTCCAGGCGCCCGAGGATCTCGCTGCCATCGTTGCCGATGATCCTATTCAGCGCCAGAGACTCCTGGGTCGGCTGAATGAACTCAACTCTCTCGTCTGCGGCGATGTTGAAAGATTCCCAGTCTATGGCCAGGCGGTTGGTCTCCTGCACAATCGTTGTGTCATTGCCCGCGTGCGTGATGCTGCCTTCGCCGCCAACAACCGTGCCGCCATTGGGTGCGGCATGGGCATGGCCGGCGAGCGCAACAGTCATGGCGACAGCGGCGTAGACCTTGCGGTGGTGAAATAGGTTACGGTCGGGCTGTACTTGTGAAATATTCATATTGCTCTCCAAAGGGTGGCGGTTGCTTTGTCATTTTGGTGCGGCAGATGCGGAGATCCAGATACGCCCATGCAAATGTATTACTACGAAATTAGAGGCTGCCTCGGTTGCATGCTTGAGGGTGACCTCCAGGTGGCGTCGCGCATCCGGATGATAACCCGTTCAGGAATGTTCGGGTGGCACTATTCCGTAAGGGACCGGACTCCGGTTTCTGTTTCTTGAATCGGTTCAAACGGCAGATGGCACATTGATGATGCTGAGACAGGGCGCCAGGCGCGCCTAGGCGCCGTGGCTCAGGGCGGGTACTCTATGACACGGTCGGTTTCGGGGTTGAAATCCGCCGCTGTGTAGGTGATATCCGGTCTGTGGATGACTATAGTGTCGGCCCCATCGCCCAGGTAAAAAGGCACCCTCAAAGCAGCAAACAAATTAATGGTATCGTCTCCCCCGCCAAAATTGATGGTGTGCTGCGGGGATTCGCCACTATGTTCAGGAAGGTTGAAAAACTCGCCAATGGTAATCTGACTGTTGGCCTTTGACCCGGTTATCTGCAGCCGCGCGGTGGCCGGATTGGAAAAGTCTTTGAGGTCTGTGTTCAGGGTGAGGGTCTGGTTGAACTGCAGTCCCAGCTGGCCGCTGTAGATGCGCACCCTGGCACTGCCCTGGGCACCCAGATCAAGGTTATCTGCCGCAAGGGCCAGGCTGCCCACCCCTATATTGATCAGGGAGTGTTGCTCTTGGCTTATGCGGGCGCGGTCACTGAGGGATCTCAGCGAGACCGTCGACTCGCTGAACAGCATATTGCCCAACCTCAGGTCACCCTTGGTGGTCACGTTTAGATGAACGGCGTGATCGTGTGCTTCAGCGGTCAGTAAGTTCAGATCTCCGCTCAAATCGAAAGTGCCGCCGTTTTTCAAGTGAGTGGTTCCTTCAACCTGCAGTTGCGCGACGACGCCACCCAGATCGGCCTGCCGGCTCTCCAGGACAAGATTTTGCGCGTTGATTTCGCCTTCAAAGCCTGAAGGCGAAAAGACTTCAATATTGTGGCCGCTCAAGTGCAGTGTCGGCCTGTGGCCCTCGGCAGCTGTGCTGGTGCGAAGATCGCCACCTGCAACAAGGCTTGCCCATTGCACGCTGGCGCTCAGTGGCAGGTGAATGCTCCCGTCTGCACTTGCGGTGACTGCCGCCTGCAGAAGTGATGTATTTAACGCGTAAATGTCACCGCCTGAGTGCAGGCTAATGGCATCGGCTGAAGACAGGCTGGAATTTCGGATATCCAGGGTTGCCGCATTCGAGCCATGTGCTGCAAGCCCGGCCGTCAAGGTCAGTTTGCCCGGCACCCGGATTACGCTGTCATGCAGGTTCAGGTTGCCTCCAGCGGCCAGGGCCAGGCTGCGCTCACCCGCTACCCCCTGAGAGACCAGTTGAACCCCCCGACCTGTCTCACCCAGTTCAAGGCTGTTGTGCGCCGTAAGACTTACGCTTCCGCCCGTCAATGCCGAGTTGAGCGCCTGTGGGTGCAAATTGAAGGAAGCTTCGGATGAGTTGATGCGAAGATCTTGCGCCGTCACGGACAGTTGCCCGCCCGCATCGTCGCCCGTCAGGTTGACCCACCCGGACAAACCAAGCAGCCCGGAGCTGGCCAGCTCCAGGCGTCCGCCCGTGCTGGGTGCGGTCACATCAAGGCTGCCAGCAACCATCATTGCAAGGCGTGCCCGGGCGCTGATGCTACCGCCTTGTCCACCCGCCGTGGATAGACCGGCGTCGCGATCCAGCAGGAGGAATTCCGTCGTGGGTAAGGACGTTGCGCCCTGGTCTTCACTACCCAGAAGGATGCTTCCTCCGCCCAGCGTCTGAATGAGCGCGCTGTCGGTCAGATATAGGTGCTTGCCCAGCAATGTGACCTGCCCGTCTGTACCATCAGCGGGCGAAGAAACATTGGCGGATGCCAGGCCATCGTGTTGCAGCCATACGTGTTTGGAGGAGGCGATGACCACTTCGCCAGCCGCCCCGGCATGACTGTCAGCCCGTATCGTGCCGGTGTGGCGAATCTCGTCGCCAAGCAGTATCACCGTGCCCGCCCGTTGATTGCGGTCGGAATCTTCACTGCTGACGGTAATACTGCCTGAGTTATCCAGTTTGGCGCCCGCGCCCAGGCTAAAACTGTTGTCGTCGTGCAGCAGAACCTCTCTGATACGGCCGAGGTCTCCGCTATTGACCGCCCGGCTGAACAAGTCCTCACTGACGCTTGCCGTGAGTAGCACTCGTCCCCGAGGTGCTGTGATTTCTCCAGAATTGGTGACAACGGCGTCCAGCCCAGGCCGACGCTGCAGTGCTTCCTCTGTCACCCGCACGCCCAGCATGCCCTGTGCGTCGAAGGTGAGAACGGCGCTGCGTCCCGCCGCCAGGGTGACGGAGCCCAGCGCCGCGCTGATCAGGCCCTGGTTGGCAACGCTCTGGCCCAGCAGTGCCACACTGCCACCGGTTGCAGCTTCTATCAAACCGCTATTGATGACTAACCCCTTGCTGTGGCTGTCGGACTGAAACGCCAGCTCGCCATTGATGAAGTCCTGCGGGTTGATGTCCAGGCCTGCTGCTATCACGCTACCCACATGAACCTGCGCACCGTCGCCAAAAACGACACCCTGAGGGTTAGCCAGAATAATCCTGCCGTTGGCTTCAAGACGACCGAGGATCTGGCTGGCATCGTTGCTCAAGATTCTGTTCAGAGCAATTGAAGTGTTTGCCGGTTGTATAAACTGCACGCGTTCATCTGTGCCAATATCAAAACTTTGCCAATCAATGGCCAGCCGCTCGCTGACCTGGTTGATGATGGTGGCGCCGGCCTGTTGACTGATTGTACCGTCGCCGCCCACCACGCTGCTGCCCTGGGGTGCCGCGTTGGCTTGCGCCATGATTGCATTCAATAAAACAATAATTGCGTAGAACCTGGGGTGAGCCGGTGATGGCCTTGGCAGGTTGGGGGGCTGGGCAGTGTGCATTTGAAGTTCCTTAGGGTCTGTTGACGTTTCCTCATCACCACTGCTGGAGGCCATTTTTTTGTCTGG
>CAYNST010000038.1:0-27457 GCA_964399955.1 uncultured Cellvibrionaceae bacterium
TGAATGCCGGGTGGACCGCTTGCATAGATCGCCTCTGCCTTGGTCAAAAATAAAGGTAACTATTCAGCTCACGCCCGAATTCGCCCATAGCTGCGTTCAAAAATGGTCATTTACACCTGTAAACCCACATTTTTTGCCTTGCTTTGCGCAAATTCGGACGCAATCTGAACAGTCACGGGGTTAGCTGAATAGTTACAAATAAAGTAACTGTTCAACGCTCATGCAAATGTGCCCAGCCTTGCGCTGCACAATCTTTGAAACAAACTAAACAGTTACGAGTTGAGCTGAACAGTTATCAATTGTAGTGGTAGTGCGTTTGACTTTACCGTATCAGAGCATTGTGCCGTTGATAGGTACGAAAATTCAATGCACGGATGTTCATTAGGCAAGCGAAATTGGTGCGACGGCACAACAACAGAGCCTTGTAACTAAAGTCTGGCCGGAGCATTGCCAGCGCCACACTCTGCGGTTGATTCTGCGCCTGGGGTCAGTACGGAGCTTAAGAGCCTAGTAGAGCTGTGATCCTTACTAAAGGAGGGGCGGTCCTTCTGGGTTCACTCTGCCGGGTCAACACCGGTTGCCGAGTTTGTCTCTGCGTGCTCCCTGCTGGATGCCCCCAGCAGGGCTTGCCGCTCCTGCGCGTGTACCCCCTGTGTGTAGCAGGGTTTAACTGCAGGTTCAACAACAACGCAGTTGCGGCCGCGGGCCTTTGCCTGGTAGAGCTGTTTGTCGGCCCTTTGCAGAAACTGCAGCCAGGATTCCTCTGTTGACGTTTGATAACAGCTGACACCAAAGCTTGCGGTGGTGCCCACCTGTTCACCTGTTTCCAGCTGGGTGGGATGTGCCTCCATGGCGCGGCGCAGTCGTTCGGCCACCTGAGCTGCGGTAGCCTGGGAGGTGTTGGGCAGTACCACGGCAAACTCCTCGCCCCCAAAGCGGTACACTGAATCCACCCGGCGCACCTCGTTCAGAAGTATTTGAGCCAGGGCCTGCAGCACCCGGTCTCCGGCTGGGTGGCCAAACCGATCATTGATACATTTGAAATGGTCAATGTCCAACAGGATCAGGCTGGTTGGCTGCTGCGCGCGGCGGCTGCGCTCCATCTCGGTTTCCAGAGTAAGCTGCAGGTGACGCTTGTTGAAAAGCCCGGTCAGGGCATCGGTACGAACCTGCTGCTGAAGATTGTTCACCTCGCGCTGCAGTTCGCCAAGCCGGGCATAGATGGGGCAGGCGTCGGGGCCTTTCGGGCAGTGAAGCTCAAGCTCTGCAGTCATGGGAGTCGCAATGTGGGAGGAATAATGCCCCGGGGCTGGCAACACACCCGGGGTGAGACCGGTCAGGACAACCGACGCACAAACTCTTCAAAACCGAATTCGCGCACCACTTGCAAATGATCGGTCTTGCTGTTGTACACGGCTATGGCCGGTAGCGGTATGCCGTTGAAGGTGGTGTTCTTTACCATGGTATAAATGGCCATATCTTCAAACATCATCCGGTCGCCCACCTGCAATGGCTGATAGAAGCTGTAATCGCCAATGACGTCACCGGTGAGACAGCTGGGGCCACCAAGCCGGTAGCTATGGGCGTGTTCTCCAGCTTCGCCCGCACCGGTAATGCGCGGTCGATAGGGCATCTCCAACACATCAGGCATATGACAGGTGGCGGAAGCATCCAGCAGTGCCAGGTCCATAACGTTGTGGTGCAGGTCCAACACCTCGGCCACCAATATCCCGGCGTTCAACGCAATGGCTTCGCCGGGCTCAAGATACACTTGCACCCGATGCTTGCTGCTGAATGCCTTGATGCGTTCTATCAATGCGTCAACTTGATAGTCCGGGCGGGTGATGTGATGCCCGCCACCAAAGTTGATCCACTGCATTTGTGGCAGGAAGTCGGCAAACTTCTGCTCGATAACGTCCAGAGTACGCTTCAGCGGGTCAAAGTCCTGCTCGCACAGCGTGTGAAAATGCAGACCGGTAATACCGCTCAAGTCCTGCTCGGCGAATTGATCAAGCGTTGTGCCCATCCGTGAGCAGGGCGCACAGGGGTCGTAGATGGGGGTTGCACCCTCGGAGTGCTGAGGGTTGATGCGTATGCCAAACGACAGTTCAGGCCGCTCCGCCTGCGCCGCCAGCGCCTGGTGTTTAAAGCGCTGCCATTGCCCAAACGAGTTGAACACCACGTGATTGGACAGCGCCAGCACCTCAGCCATCTCGTCCGGGCGATAAGCGGCGGAATAGGTATGCACTTCACCGCCAAAGTATTCCCGTCCAAGCTTGGCCTCATACAGGCCGCTGGCGCAGGTGCCTTTCAGGTAGCGCATTACCAGTGGCGCCATGGCAAACATGGAAAACGCCTTCAGCGCCAGCAGCACCTTGGCGCCGCTTTCTTCCTGTACCCGCGCCAGAACTTGCAGATTGCGCTCGATGGCGGCTTCATCAACCACGTAGCAGGGGCTGGGTACGCGCGACAAATCAAACTGCGCCAGTGAGTGCATGCCTCGACTCCTCATCAAGGTGGAAGGTAACAATCAAGATTGCAGGCCAGTGTCGTCCAGCTCTACCAAGGTCCAGGGCAGTCCGTATTTGTTGAGGTCTTCCATGAAGGGGTCCGGATCCAGTTGCTCCATGTTCCACACACCCTCCTGCATCCACTTGCCTTCCAGCATCATTTTGGCGCCGATCATGGCCGGTACCCCGGTGGTGTAGGAAATGGCCTGGGACTGCACTTCTGCGTAGCAGGCTTCGTGGTCACAGATGTTATAAACGTAGACAATCTTGGTTTTGCCGTCCTTGACCCCCTTGGCCACACAGCCGATGCAGGTGCGGCCCTTGGTCAAGGGGCCCAGGCTGGAGGGGTCCGGCAGTACCGCCTTCAGAAACTGCAGCGGGATGATCTCTATGCCTTCGTATTTCACCGGGTCTATGCGCGTCATGCCGACGTTTTGCAGTACTTCAAGGTGCTTTAGGTAGTTCTGGGAAAAGGTCATCCAGAAGCGCGCACGTTTGATTTCCGGGAAGTGTTTGGTGATGGACTCCAGCTCTTCGTGGTACATCAGGTAGATATCTTTGGGACCAATGCCTTCCGGGAAGTCGTAAGTGTCTTTAACCGTCAACGGGTCGGTTTCCACCCACTGGCCATTTTCCCAATACCGGCCTTTGGCGGTGACTTCACGGATGTTGATCTCCGGGTTGAAGTTGGTGGCAAAAGGCTGGCCGTGGTCGCCGGCATTGCAGTCAATGATATCCAGCTCATGGATCTCGTCCAGGCAATGCTTTTTGATGTAGGCGGTGTAGACATTGGTCACCCCCGGGTCAAAGCCGCTGCCCAGCAGCGCCATCAGGCCTGCGCGCTCGAATTTGTCCTGATAGGCCCATTGCCAGCTGTATTCGAATTTTGCCTCGTTCGGCGGCTCGTAGTTGGCGGTGTCCAGGTAGTGCACGCCGGCGGCCAGGCAGGCGTCCATAATGGACAGGTCCTGGTAGGGAAGTGCCACGTTGATGACCAGGCTGGGCTTTTCTGCTTTCAGCAGAGCGGTCAGCTCTTCGACATTGTCGGCGTCAACCTGAGCGGTGCGGATGGGCACTGACAGTTGGCTGGCAATTTTTTTGCATTTTGCTTCGGTTCGGCTGGCCAGAATGATGTCGGTGAATATTTCCGGCAACTGCGCGCACTTGTGGGTTACCACGCCGCCAACGCCTCCGGCACCAATGATCATGACTTTGCTCATCTGAATTCTCCTGTTGGGGTGCTGGCTATTTTTCGTAGTAGGTGTAACCGCGCATGCTGGCGGAAAAGGCGTTCATGATGTTCAGTCGCTCACTGGCGGATATCTTGCCCTCACGCACGGCTTGCTCGGCAATGCGCCGAAAGCGGTCCTGCATCACCTGCGGGTTGTACTCGACGTAACTCAGCACATCGGCCACGCTGTCGCCTTCGATTTCTTCAACAAACTCGCAATGGCCGTCTTCAGCAATACGCACGCTAACCACGTTGGTGTCGCCAAACAGATTGTGCAGATCGCCAAGCGTCTCCTGATAAGCGCCCACCAGGAAGGTGCCAATGTAATACTCTTCGTTGTCCTTCAGTGTGTGCAAGGGCAGGGTGCGTCGGGTGTTGTGTTGGTCTGCAAAGCGGTCAATCTTGCCGTCACAGTCACAGGTGATGTCGGCAATAATGGCCTGTCGGGTGGGCTGTTCGTCCAGCCGGTGAATCGGCATTATGGGAAAGATCTGGTCTATGGCCCAGATATCCGGCAGCGACTGAAACAGGCTGAAGTTGCAGTAGTAGATGTCCGACAACTGCTCTTTTAGCTTTTGCAACTCCCGCAGGTCGCGCGGCGCGTCATCTGCCAAGTGCAATAGATGATGCATGACTTTTAGAAACAGGTTCTCGGCCAGCGAACGCGACCGCAAATTCACGTGGCCACGTTTGAACAGCTCGCGGATCTCGTCGCGGTAGAAGACCGCGTCGTTGTAACACTCCTGCAGATTGCGCACCGTGGCAGAGCTTATGAGCTCGTTCAGATTGCGAATCATCTGGTTTTCGTCTTTGCTGATGACGTCCGGCAGCGGGCCGGGTTCGAAGGTAGTGACATCCAGAACATTGAACAGCAGCACCGAGGAGTAGGCCACGGTGGCGCGGCCGGATTCGGTAATGATGGTCGGGTGAGGAATATTGCTGGGATCCAGAGTGGTCATGATGACGTCGACGATATCCGCGCAATACTCGTCCAGAGTGTAGTTGCGCGAGTGGACGTAGTTGGTCTTGGAACCATCGTAATCCACCGCCAAACCACCGCCCAGGTCCAGGTAGCCCATCTGGGCACCTTCGCTGACCAGATCCCGATAAACCTGACAGGCTTCCAGCACGCCGGTGCGTATATCGCGAATATTGGGAATCTGCGAGCCCAGGTGATAGTGCAATAACTGCAGGCAGTCCAGCATGCCTTCTTCTTTGAGGCTGTCCACCAGGTTGATCAGCTGCGCAATGGACAAACCAAAGATGCTGCGATCACCACTGGTGGCGTTCCAGTGCCCGCCAACAATGGAAGCCAGCTTGACCCGCACACCAATCAGAGGCCGTACCCCCAGTGTTTTGCTGCGCTCCAAAATGATGGGCAGTTCGGTCAGTGTCTCGATAACAAAGAACACGCGGTAGCCCATCTTGCAGGCCTGCAGCCCCAAATCAATGAACTCGGCATCTTTGTAGCCATTACAGACAATACAGGCCTCAGGTGATTGCAGGTTTGCCAGGGCAATGATCAGCTCTGGCTTGGAGCCGGCCTCCAGGCCATGACCGTATTTGGCACCAACCTGGGCAATCTCTTCTATGACATGGCACTGCTGGTTGACCTTGATAGGAAACACGCCGCGGTAGCGACCCTTGTAGCCGCTTTGGGCGATGACGTTATTGAATGCGTTGTTCAGGCGGGCAATTTGCTCTGCCAGCAGGTTCTCCAGCCGGACCAGCACCGGCATGTCCATGCCGCGGTCTTTGATTTCTTTGACTATGTCCAGCAGTGACACGTTGATACGGCCCTTTGGCCCGTCGACGCTGACGGAGACTTCGCCCTTGTCGGACACCCCAAAATAGCCGACGCCCCAATCATTGATGCCGTAAAGCTCGGCAGAGTGCGACGGTGTCCAGGCATGGTGAACGATTTTGTTCAATGTAGGAATCTCTCTGAAATAAAGGTGACGGGTGAAGCGCGCAGGCGTTGCCCGGCAAGGGAGCACGGGCCGCACAAAAGAAAGCGCGAACTATGGCAGATTTGTAAGGACATTTCTACCGCGGACAAGATCCCTTCCCTGGTCAATGAAGGAGCAGAAATTGACCGGTCTGTGTGGGGTATCGCTTGGGCCAGGCGGCCCTTGGCCGCAGCGCTCTGCTGCTGGAATGGTGTGTGGGCCGGGCGTGGCGTGCGCAATTGAATGTGTCAGGCGAGTCTTGCAAGCGAAGTGGAGAGAGCAGCTCTGCCGGGCGAGAGACCAATGCGAGAGCGGCTTGGCGCCGCCCGAGGTAGATTGAGGCAGGACTTACCCGTTTTGGCTCATGCAGCGCCGAAACCCGAGAAGACCTTGGGTAGACCGCCCGCGTGAGCGGCTGCAAAGGCGGGGGCCTGCGCACCCCCGATCAGGATGATGTGGTGGCGTAGAGCACTCAGCGCGCGAGGCGCAGCTTCTGGTTGGCCTGTTTAAGCCTGCGCTCAGCCGAATTGAAGGCGTCGCGCACCGCTATGTGGACCGAGTCGGCGTCCTGAGTGATGATCACCGGCGCGCCCTTCAATCCCAGCTCTATGGAGGCTCGGTAGCGTTTACCTTTGTGCTTGTGCTTGTGCGGGCTGTCAAGCACCACGCGCGAATGAATGATTGAGTCGGAGAAGCGGTGCAGCTTTTGCAGTTTTTTTACAATCGTATCATTCAGCGCAGGTGAATGGCTGATATCACGAAAGACAACATTCGCACTTGCATTCATAGGCAATCTCCATCAATGCCAGAGTTATTTGGACATGATATTTCTGTAGGCCTACAAAGCAATCATGAACTTTCTGCAGAGGAATACAAGCCACTTTTTATACCGAAAAGTTATAAATATTGGCATTTTCATAAAACCTGTGCGGTTGCTGACGTCATTACCCAGGTGATCCTGTGCGTGCATTTTTGCTTGCTGCGTTCGTCAGGCGCCAACAGCTGGTGACAACCGGGGCCGATTGGCAGCCGCCATACCAATGAAACAGCTTGCTTTTTTACGCTATCAAAGCGCGCTGAAAAGCTTTGCCCGTACCGTTGTCCGGTACTGGCTGGGGGTGGAGCCAAAATGCTTTTTGAACAGCTCATTGAAGTGCGCCATGTCTTGATAACCGGTTTTGTAGGCTGTTTCAGTGATGGAGAGATTGGTGGTCTGCAGCAGGTCGCGCGCGTTGCGCATACGAATGCCTTGAAGATACTCCAAAGGAGTCTGTCCGCTGGCGTTTTTAAAGCGGCGATTGAGCGTGCGCACGCTCATTTGGCAGTGTTCGGCGATACGCCCAACCGTCAGGCTTGAGTGAGCGTTGTCGCGCATCCAGGCCTGCGCTTCCGCGATGGACTCATCCGGGTGCAGTTGCACGCTTCCCGCCTCCCGCAGCGACTCGGTATATGCCTGGCGAATCTCATGAAAGAAGTGTCGTTCAACACTGCGGGCAATGGGGGCACTGAACAGTTGTTGAATGAAAAAAACAGTTAAATCGGCCAGGGAGTTGACACTGGCGGCGCAGAACAGGTTGTCCGAGCGGGTAATGAAGTGTTGCCGTTTGAGCTGGACCTGCGGATACCGGCGGGCAAAGGCGTCAAAATAATACCAGTGGGTAGTTGCGGGCCGTTGATTCAGCAGGCCGGCTTCTGCCAGCAAGCAGCAGCCTGTGCCCACCCCGACCAGTGCCGTGCCCCGCGCGTGCTGCCGGATCAGCCATGGCGTCAGGGTTTGGTTCTGCCGCAACGCGGGAAGGGGGTTGCGCCACAAGGCCGGCAGGTAAACCAGGTCTGGCTGCTGCAGCGAGTCTATCGCGCAGTCTGGCGTAAGGGTAAGACCGGTTTGCGTGCGCACAGCCCCGCCGTCCAGTGACGCGGTGACAATTGTCAGGCTGCTGGCCGTGGAGCCGGCCCGGGCCTGAGCCATCTGTTCAGCTGCCCTTAATTGTTCCAATGGCAGAGTCAGGCTGGTGGCCAGCATCTTGTCACAGAGGAAAAACACGACAGTTGTCATCACACGGGCTCCGATGGCCAATTTGGCTTGGTCTGTGGCCAGTATCCCCCGGCTCCCGGTGCGGTACAACCCTAAACTGTAAAGTGCATTCAGACACATTGATTAGGAAACCCTAAGTGGCTATACAGACTCGCTTACCCTTGATTGTAGGTTTTGGTGGCTACAACGCTGCCGGCAGAAGCTCCGGCCATATCGCCTACCAGCGCATGATCTTTGAAAGCTTACCGGCACCTCAGAAACTGGCCGTTGTGCAGGCGCTGGCGGCCATGATGGGCCCGTCTGCCGATGGTGTCGGGCAGGAAGCACTGACCGCCAGGGTGCTGGCCGGCACACTGGTGCGCCGCATTGAAGACAGCATGTTTCCGGTTGAGCGAATAATGACCGCCCGAACCTTCACAGCGGAGGCCTCTGCCGAGCAGCCGCTGGTCTTGCAGTTGGGTGCACGGGAGATTCCCAAACCACTGCCGGAGGGGTGGCGGGTCCTGAGTGATGTGGACGGCCGCTGCACGGTGGAGATACGCATCAGCCAGCCGTTGAGTATCGAGATACCCCAGGTGCTGCCGGTTCAGTCTGCGGGGCAGTTGCCCAGTGGGTTTGATCCCGGTTCCTATTACCGATCCACGCATCACCCGCGCGGTTTGCAGATGGCCATCATGGGGGCCTCTGACGCAGTTCAGTCTGTGGGTATAGCCTGGGAAGAAATCATGCGCCACCTTCGCCCGGATGAGGTGGGCGTATACAGCAGCAGTGTCATGAGCCAGCTGGACGGCAACGGGTTTGGCGGCATGATGCAGGGGCGCAGTCGGGGTCAGCGGGTCAGCTCGAAGCAACTTGCGCTGGGCCTGAATACCATGCCTGCGGACTTCATCAACGCCTATGTGTTAGGAAGCGTTGGCGCGACCGGAGGTGTTACCGGCGCCTGTGCCACCTTTCTCTACAATTTGGCCGCAGCGGTCAATGATATCCGTTCGGGCCGGCGGCGGGCGGTGCTGGTGGGCTCCAGCGAAGCACCTATTCTGCCCGAAGTCATAGATGGCTACGCCGCCATGAGTGCGCTGGCGACCGATGCCGACCTGCGCCGTCTGGACGGGACACAAACCGCAGATCACCGCCGCGCAAGCCGGCCTTTCGGCAACAATTGCGGCTTTACACTGGCGGAGTCGGCCCAGTACGTGGTGTTGATGGATGATGAACTTGCAATGCAGTTGGGCGCGCAGGTTTACGGCGCAGTACCCGGAGTATTCATCAACGCTGACGGCTTCAAAAAGTCCATATCCGCGCCGGGACCGGGCAACTACATTACCCTTGCCAAAGCAGTTGCTCTGGGCGCGTCGCTGCTGGGCGAGGACGCGGTGCGCAACCGCAGCTTTGTGCAGGCTCATGGGTCCAGCACGCCTCATAACCGGGTCACAGAGTCGCGAATCTTTGACCGGGTAGCCGCAGCATTCGATATCAAAAACTGGCCGGTCGCGGCGGTCAAGGCGTATCTCGGGCACTCGCTGGGTCCGGCCAGTGGCGATCAGTTGATGGCAACACTGGGGGTTTTTGCCCACGGCGTACTGCCGGGCATCAAGACCATCGACACGGTTGCAGACGATGTTTATGCGGAGCGACTGTCAATTTCCAATGAAGATCAGGAGCTGGGGGTGAGCGGCTGCGAACTCGCGTTTCTCAACTCCAAAGGATTTGGCGGTAACAATGCCACCGCCACGGTGTTATCGCCGGCGGTGGTTGAGCGGCAACTGCGGAAACGCTACGGCGCAGACGCCTGGTCCGATTATTGTTTCCGACGAGAAAGCTCAAGCGCTGCCGCCGATGCGTATCAGGCTCGAGCGGCCAAGGGGCACCTGGCGGCAATTTACCGTTTTGGTGATGATATGATTGATGAGCACGACATCCAGATTCATACCAAATCAATCAGCCTGCCGGGTTATGACCACTCGATTCTGCTTGAGGGCGATGAAGGTTACAGCGATCTGATTTAGTGAGGCCCGCCCATGATCGACCCGTCCTTACCCGAGCATCACGCATTTGAAGTGGGCTGCAGGCTGCGCAGGATTCGCGAGGCGCATGGCCTGAGCCAAAGGGAATTGGCGCGGCGGGCCGACATGACCAATGGCAGTCTATCGATGATCGAGCAAGGCAAGGTGAGCCCCTCGGTGCACTCGCTGGAGCGAATCCTCCGCGCCATTCCCTTGAGCCTGGCCGAATTTTTCCAAGCTGTATTTGATGAAAGCTCTCCGATCCTAAAACGCGAGCAGGCGCTGCGGATAACCAGGCAGGCCTACACGCTTGAGCTTTACGACCTGACGCGTTTTGGCGCGGGTCAGGTCTTCACGGCGCGGCAGGTGCTGGCGCCGGGGGCGGACTGCAGTGTGGACTGGCTGGCAGGCACCCCGGTGGTCTGGGGGTTGATTATTGTGGGCGAAATTGAATTAACCTTGGGTGAGGCCAGCTATTGCTTGACTGCGGGCGATGGGTTTCATTTCAGTTGCGCTCGCCCACACCGCTTTTTCAACCGCTCTGCCGGACCTGCGGAATGGTTTATCAATGCCAAACCGGCGTCCACGCGCAGGCAGAACGCCGACAGCTAACAGCCGGAGCTGGCGGCTCAGAGTAGCAGCAGGCAACAGCGGTACAATCTTTTCCTTCGGGAGCGGTCTTATCACCTGGGCAGTCGGGCGGGTGCGGTCCGCCTCGCGGCTCCGAATCTGGGAGTATCGTCCATTCCAGCCGTATAAACCGCTGCAGATTGACGTTGCTTTCAGCGGTAAACTGTTTTTCGGCGCTCAGTTGTTCCATACTTGAAGTTATTGCCCGCCAGCGGCCAGGCTGGGTTAGATGCAGTACGGGTTCTGGGAAGTTGAATCCGCAGCAGAAGATGAATGACCAATCATTTGCGGCTTTACGGGATGAAAACAATGATCTACCAAGGCACGGCTATCACGGTTCGTCTGATCGAGGACAATCTCGCTCATCTGCTTATTGATTTGCAAGGTGAGTCGGTTAACAAGTTCAATGCGTTGATGAGTTCAGAATTCGGGCAGGCGCTTGCGGCCATTGAGCAGCAAGAAAACCTGCGCGGCCTGCTGATTTCCAGCGGCAAAGAAGCCTTCATAGTGGGCGCCGATGTGCTTGAATTTGGGCCGGCATTCAAGCAGGGTGCGGCAGCCATCACTCAGTTGCTGAAGACCACCACCGACCATTTTAACCGACTGGAAGACCTGCCTTTTCCGACCGTGGTTGCCATCAACGGCTACGCCCTGGGTGGCGGCTTTGAGTTGTGCCTGGCGTGTGATTTCAGGGTGGCCAGTGCTTCCGCCAAAGTGGGCCTGCCGGAGACCAAGCTGGGCATTTTGCCTGGCTGGGGCGGCACCGTGCGACTGCCGCGCCTGGTTGGGCTGGATACGGCCATTGAATGGATTGCCGCAGGTACGGAGCATCCCGCCGCCAGTGCCATGTCTGCAGGGGTGCTGGACGGCGTGGTTGAACCTGAGCAGCTGGAGGCCGCAGCCCTTGCCGTGCTGCAGCGTGCGGCTGCCGGCAAACTTGATTATCAGGCACGCCGTCAGCAGAAGAAGTCGCCGCTGCGTCACAATCAGGTTGAGGGCATGCTGGCATTTGAAAGCTCCAAATTGTTCGTCAAGGCACAGGCCGGCAAGCATTATCCCGCCCCGGTCACTGCGGTGGAGACCATGCAAAAAGCGGCCATGAGTTCACGGTCCGACGCCTTAAAGGCCGAAGCACGAAGTTTTGTCAAGTTGGCGCAAACGCCGGTTGCAAAAAATCTGGTAGGCCTGTTTCTGAATGATCAGTACATTGGCAAAAAAGCCAAGGGCTGGGCAAAGCAGGTTCAGCAACCCGTAAAGCGGGCGGCAGTGTTGGGTGCGGGCATCATGGGCGGCGGCATTGCTTATCAGAGCGCATCCAGGGGCATTCCGGTCAAACTGAAGGACGTACAGCAGCGCGGTCTGGACCTGGGGCAGGGTGAGGCCGCCCGCCTGTTGAGCCGGCGTGTGGCCAAGGGCAGAATTACTGTTGAGACCATGGCGGAAACCCTGGTGCGCATAGAGCCAACGCTGGAGTACGACGGTTTCTCTGCGGTCGACATTGTGATTGAAGCGGTGGTGGAGAAGGCAGAGGTCAAAGCCGCAGTCTTGGCGGAAGTTGAGCAGCGTGTGTCTGCTGAGACCGTGCTTTGCTCCAACACATCCACCATATCCATCGACACCCTCTCCGAAGGCCTGCAGAGGCCAGAAAATTTTTGCGGACTTCACTTTTTTAATCCAGTTCACGCCATGCCGCTGGTGGAAGTGGTGCGCGGTGGCAAGACCTCTGACGCCACCATAGGCCGCGCGGTTGCCTACGCCCTGGCGTTGGGCAAAAAGCCGGTGGTGGTCAACAACTGCGCCGGTTTTTTGGTCAACCGGGTGCTCTTCCCCTACCTGGCCGGTTTTACCAGTTTGATTCGCGACGGCGCAGATTTCACGGCTGTCGATAAAACCATGGAGCGTTTTGGCTGGCCGATGGGCCCTGCATACCTGCTGGATGTGGTGGGGCTGGATGTGGCCACCCACGCGGAGGCCGTGCTGGCTGCGGCCTATCCTGATCGCATGGGCAGAGACTATCGCACGGCAACCGATCTGCTGCTTGAAGCCGGCCGTCTGGGGCAGAAGAACGGCCAGGGCTTTTACGACTATCAGCTGGATCGACGCGGCAAGCAGCAAAAGCAAGCCAGTGACCAGATTGCTGCACTGCTGGCCGGGCATGTTGAGCCCGAGCGCCCGTTCAGTGACGAAGAAATCGTGACCCGAATGATGATACCCATGGCCAATGAGCTGGTTCGCTGTCTGGAGGAGGGCATAGTGGCATCGCCCGCCGAGGCAGATATGGCGCTGGTGTACGGGTTGGGATTTCCGCCATTTCGCGGAGGTGTGTTCCGCTGGCTGGAAGAGCTGGGGCTCCAGGCGTTTGTTACCCTGGCCCAGAATCACAGCCACTTGGGGCCCCTTTACCAGGTTACCGATGGCCTGCAGCAGATGGCAGCCGCAGGTAAGACCTACTATGCAACTCAAGGAGCTGACGCGTGAGCATGCAAGCCAGAGACGCTGTTATTGTTGATTACGGTCGCACACCCATGGGACGCGCCAAAAATGGCTGTTTCCGCTTTCGCCGGGCCGACGACTTGAGCGCGGAGCTGATCAATGCACTCCTGGCGCGCAACCCCTCGTTGCAGCCGGAGAGCATTGACGATGTGATCTGGGGTTGCGTCATGCAGCGCGACGAGCAGGGCTTCAACGTGGCCCGCAACATTTTGCTGCGGGCGGGTCTGCCGCACAGTGTACCCGCGCAGACGGTCAACCGCCTGTGTGGCTCCTCCATGTCGGCTTTGCATACTGCAGCTGCCAATATCATGGCGGGGCTGGGCGATGTCTATCTGGTGGGTGGGGTAGAGCACATGGGTCACGTATCCATGAATGAGTCCATCAACCCCAACCCTCTGCTGGGGTTAAGTGTGGCCAAGGCTGCCGGATCCATGGGCCTTACCGCCGAGTATCTGGCAATGCTGCACGGTGTCAGCCGTGAGAAAATGGATGCCTTCGCCTTGCGCTCCCATCAGCGGGCGGCTCAGGCGCGGGATGCCGGGCATTTTGCCCGGGAGATAGTGCCCACCATGGGGCACGACCCCTCCGGCGCACCGGAGCTTATCGAGCACGACGAGACAATTCGCGCAGATACCACTCTGGAGGCTCTGGCAGCCTTGCCGCCGGTGTTCAACCCGAAGGGCGGATTGATCACCGCAGGCAGTTCGTCTCAGGTGACCGACGGCGCATCGTGCATGCTGGTCATGTCGGCGGAGCGGGCTCAGGCGTTGGGCCTGACGCCGATCGCGCGCATTGTATCCATGGCGGTAGTGGGGGTGGACCCCTCGGTGATGGGCTATGGCCCGGTGCCATCGACCAAGCAGGCTTTGGCCCAGGCCAAGCTGGCCATGACCGACATCGACCACCTGGAGCTGAACGAAGCTTTCGCCGCACAGGCCATTCCTGTGCTCAAGGATCTGAAACTGCTGGATCACATGGAAGACAAGGTCAATCAGTACGGAGGTGCCATTGCGTTGGGGCACCCATTTGGCTGCTCCGGCACCCGCATCACCGGGACCCTGCTGAGCGTTATGCGCAATAACGGCGGCACGCTTGGCGTTGCGACCATGTGCATAGGTTTGGGCCAGGGTATCACCACGGTGGTGGAGCGGCTCAATTGACCGGGCACGCCTTGTTGATAAAGGTTTTCAATCTTGCCTTACGGCGTTGACAGGTTGATCAAGTGAAACTGATGCGGTTCAGGCCTGGATATTGGTGGCGCCGGCTGGTGCTGGTGCCAGCGCTGCTTTTGTCCGCCTTTGTTTGGGGCGAGGCGCAGCCTGCCTTCTGGCAGGTGCAGGGCAAAGGGGTGTCGGTATACCTGCTGGGTTCGATGCATTTTGGTCAGCCAGACTTCTACCCCCTTCCCGAGGCGGTAGAGCAGGCGTTCGAGCGCGCCCTGGTGCTGGTGGTAGAAGTGGATATCGCCCATCTGGATCCCGCCCTGGCAACCCGCGCCCTAATCAAACACGCCCAGCTGCCCGCTGGCAAAACGCTGGCCACTGTTCTGCCGCAGAGTGTCTATTTGCAGTTGGGCAAGCTTTGCGAACGTATGAACCTGCCGCTGGCGGCATTTGATCAGTTCCAACCCTGGTTTGTGGCGATGCAACTGGTTGAACAGGAGATACGCAGCAGTGCGCTACAGCAAAACCTGGGCATTGATCTGCATTTCCTCAAGCGTGCCGGCAGTCGGCGCATCGACGAACTTGAATCCATTGACAGTCAGCTCAGTTTATTTTCTTCATCGCCGCTGGAAGAGCAGGCGGTGTTCCTGCAGCAGACCATGGATGATCTGCAACACAGCAACAGCTATCTGGCTGGCATGGCGTCGGCTTGGCGCAGCGGAGATACTCGGGCGCTGGAGGCCTTCCTGGTCGAGTCATTCCGCAAAACGCCGGACACCCGCGCGCTCTACAACAGGGTCATTCTGCAGCGCAATCTGCTGATGGCGGAGGCGGTTAAGGCCTATCTGAAGCAAAACCAAACGGTATTTTTTGTGGTTGGCGCCGGCCATATGGTTGGGGAGGACGGCATAATAAAGCTGCTGGAGCGTGAGCAGTTTGAAGTGCGCCGCCTCCGATAGTTGATCTGTGCAAGCCCGGGGACTCATAAGCCCGGGATGGCTTGGGCCCCTGCCCACTTACACCCATCAATGCCCCTTCATTGCCGCTATCGGCCAATTCGGGCCTGAACCTTGGCGTCGCGAGCCAGGCAAGCCTCTGCAAGCCTGACGGAGGTGCCTGCGCGGGCATCAGTTTTTCATCTCATCGACTGGGCGCTCCTGCTCCAGTTGCCTGCCTCGACTGCCTGTTTTTTGGCCTCAATGGCTGATTTTTGGCGCCTTTTACGTGTTGAACCTGACCGGTAGCTGTGGCAAAATGCGCAGCCCTTACTGGAGTGGCTTGCGCTGTGCGGGTTTTTCAAGCCGAATCAACCGCTTAGGTTGATTTTTAGGCTCCTCTGCTAAGTAGATACGCGGTCGTGGCGGAATTGGTAGACGCGCTGGATTTAGGTTCCAGTGTCTTTGGCGTGAGAGTTCGAGTCTCTCCGACCGCACCACATACAGCACTTTTGTCGCAGCATTTCAGATACCCCAGCAAATTCACGAGGAAAGCATGCAAGTTTCAATTGAAACGACTTCCGGCTTAGAGCGTCGACTGACAGTGGGTGTACCGGCCCAGGAAATCGACGCAGAAGTAACCAAGCGCTTGCAGCAGGCGGCGAAAACCGTGCGCATCAATGGCTTCCGCAAAGGAAAAGTGCCCCTCTCTGTCGTGCAGAAGCGCTTCGGCGCCGGCGTCCGTCAGGAAGTGCTGGGTGATGTTATCAACCGCTCCTTTCAGCAGGCATTGCGCCAGCAGGACGTTCGGCCCGCCGGCCAACCCAAAATTGAGCCCAAGCAAGCGGCTGAGGGTGAAACCTTTGAATATGTAGCCACTTTCGAAGTCTATCCCCAGATTGACCTGCAATATATTGATGGCACCGAGATTACTCGTTACCGTGCAGAAGTCACCGACGCAGACGTCGAGGAGATGATCCAGACTCTTCGCAAAAACCAGGCCAGCTGGCAGCAGGTTGAGCGTGAAGCGCGTGACGGCGACCGGGTCAACATTGACTTCTCCGGCACCAAAGATGGCGAAGCTTTTGATGGCGGCAGCGCCACTGACCATAATTTGGTTCTCGGCTCCAACACCATGATTCCGGGCTTCGAGGCCGGTATCGTCGGCATGCAGATAGGCGAAGAAAGAACCCTGCCTTTGACTTTTCCGGACGATTATCAGGTGGATCATCTGAAAGGTGCCCAGGTAGAGTTCAAGGTGAAGCTCAATAGCATCAACGAACAACAGATGCCCGAACTGGGTGATGACTTCTTCGCCAGTTTCGGCGTTCAGGAGGGCGGTTTGGACGCTTTCCGCCGGGACGTCAGAGAAAACATGGAGCGCGAGAAGGACAATCTAGCCAAAAACCGGCTGAAGACTCAGGTTTTGGATGAGCTGCTGAAAGCCAACCAGTTCGACGTTCCCAAAGCTTTGGTTGACAGCGAAATAGACGTACTGCGACAGCAGGCCATTCAGCAGTATGGCCAGCTGAGTTCGCAAATGGATCTGCAGTCCCTGCTGCCGGACCACCTGTTTCAGGAGCGCGCCCACAAGCGCACTGCGCTGGGTTTGTTGATAGCCGAGTTGGTGTCCAGAGAAAAGATCACCGCGGATAAAGAGCGGGTAAGAGAAACCATTGAGAGCATCGCTGCCACCTACGAAGACCCGCAGAGCGTTATCAGCTACTACTACAGCAATGAGCAGTTGATGAGCAGTGCGCAGGCCGCCGTGCTGGAAGACCAGGTTGTTGATCACCTGGTGGCCAAGGCCAATGTGGTAGAAAAGGATGTAAGCTATCAAGAGCTGGTCAAGCCACCTGCGGACGCAACTGAAACCGCTGAAGAAGCCGACGCTGCAATGGCGCCGTCTGAGCAATAATTGTCCGCATTGTACGCATACCAGCTAACGCGGCCGGATCTCGGTCGCGTTATACCTTCCAAACTGGCATATCTGCTCCGCTCAGGTTAAGCTTTCTTTTAGTAAATCCAGGGGAACGCTTTGAACGCCTTCAGCTGCCGCGGCGAATCTTCTGGTGACGCATCAACGAACCGGTCACAGCCGTATACATCAACTCCTTCGGGCGACTCAACATTGAACAGCAGGCTCGTGCGCGCCAAAACGCAACGATCCGGTCAACAATTGTTCTATAGCCTTTAAATAATAACGAACCGTTGCTTGGCAACAGGTTAATTGTCCCCTCTATTGTTTAAGGAACAGGCGACTATGTCAGATATTCATCGTGTAGGTTCTTCGGCGCTTGCGACTCACAGTGCGCTGGTGCCTATGGTCATCGAGCAGACCGCTCGGGGCGAGCGCTCCTTTGACATCTACTCCAGGCTGCTCAAAGAGCGCGTCATCTTTCTGGTGGGGCAGGTTGAAGACCACATGGCCAACCTGGTGGTGGCGCAGCTTCTGTTTCTGGAGGCCGAGAACCCCGATAAAGACATTCATCTCTATATCAATTCTCCCGGCGGCTCAGTCACGGCTGGTTTGTCCATCTATGACACCATGCAGTTCATCAAGCCGGATGTCAGCACCATGTGCATTGGCCAGGCGGCCAGCATGGGGGCGTTTCTGTTGACGGCCGGCACCAAGGGCAAACGTTTCATGCTGCCCAATGCCCGAACCATGATTCACCAGCCGTCCGGTGGCGCACAGGGGCAGGCCAGTGACATCCATATCCAAGCTCAGGAAATTCTCAACATCCGTCAACGCCTGAATGATCTGATGGCAATGCACACCGGCCGCAGCAGTGAAGAAATTGCCCGCGACACCGAGCGCGACCGCTTCATGGGGGCAGCGGAATCCAAGGCGTACGGGCTTATTGACGATGTTTTGGCGAGTCGTGTATCGTCGGATAGTTGATATCAACGGCGGTCGCGGGCACTTTGCGGTCCGCGTAGCTGTCATATAACAAGATTTGACGTAGCTGGCGGTCCTGTGTCTGTTTCCTATGATTCACACGCCGAGATGCAAAGCGCGGGCAACTATATTTAATTGGTCTAAGCAGGTGTTCCCGGCGTAGTCGAAAAAACACTATGGTTATTCCAGTATCAAGTTTTAGACGAATGGCGGAGAGGTTTGATGACCGACCACACGAACGACAGCGACGACAATGGCAAGCTGCTTTATTGCTCTTTCTGTGGCAAGAGTCAGCACGAGGTACGGAAACTGATAGCTGGTCCGTCCGTTTTCATCTGCGATGAGTGCGTTGATCTGTGCAATGACATAATTCGGGAAGAGATTCAGGAAAGCACCAGTGAGACGGCCGGAGACAAGCTGCCGACGCCACACGAAATTGCAGCCACACTGGACGAGTACGTGATTGGCCAGCGGGACGCCAAGAAGGTACTGGCAGTGGCGGTTTACAATCACTACAAGCGTTTGCGTTTTGGCAGCAAAAAGAAGGGCAAGGAAGAGGTTGAGCTGGGCAAGAGCAACATTCTACTGGTGGGGCCCACCGGTAGCGGTAAGACTCTGCTTGCCGAGACCCTTGCTCGCCTTCTGAATGTCCCCTTCACCATCGCCGACGCCACAACCCTCACCGAGGCGGGCTATGTTGGTGAGGACGTAGAGAACATCATTCAAAAGTTGTTGCAAAAGTGCGACTACGATGTGGAGAAGGCCCAGCAAGGCATTGTCTATATCGATGAGATCGACAAGATATCACGCAAGTCAGACAACCCCTCCATCACCCGCGATGTTTCCGGCGAGGGTGTACAGCAAGCCCTGCTCAAGCTCATCGAAGGTACCGTAGCCTCAGTGCCGCCTCAGGGCGGCCGCAAGCATCCGCAGCAGGAGTTCTTGCAGGTTGATACATCCAACATTCTGTTCGTCTGCGGCGGTGCGTTTGCCGGGCTGGACCGGATAATCCGCGACCGCTCCGAGAAAGGCGGTATCGGTTTTGGTGCCGAGGTCAAGAGTAAGAACGCCAAGAACGTTGGGCAGACACTCAAAGATCTGGAGACCGAAGATCTGGTCAAGTACGGGCTGATCCCTGAGTTTGTCGGCCGTCTGCCGGTGGTTGCCACGCTGGAGGAACTCGACAAACCGGCCCTGGTGGCTATCCTCAAGGAACCAAAGAATTCTTTGGTCAAACAGTATCGCAAGTTGCTTGAGCTGGAAGGGGTAGAGGTAGACTTCCGCGACGACGCTCTGGAAGCGGTGGCAACCAAGGCCATGGAACGCAAGACCGGCGCCAGGGGTCTACGTTCTATCATGGAATCCGTGCTTCTGGACACTATGTTCCGCCTGCCCTCAGAAAAAGGCGTGGTCAAGGTTGTGGTGGATTCATCTGTCATTCGGGGTGAGACCGCACCTCTGCTGGTATATGAGAAGCAGGAACCCCAGAAAGCCATGCCTAAGGACTAAAACAGCCAGAGACCCTGGACTTGAAAAGGGCTCAGCAGAGCCCTTTTTCGCGTCTGAAACTTGCATTTCCTGCGGACGCCCCAAGGTTGGATGTGTTACAAACAGCGCCACAAGGCGCTTTATCAAGAGGGTTCATGATGGACACAAAAACCACCGGTTCGATCACCCTTCCATTGCTTCCCCTCCGCGATGTGGTGGTATACCCCCACATGGTCATTCCCCTGTTTGTAGGACGAGAAAAATCCATCGCCGCGCTTGAACGCGCAATGGCCGATGACAAGCAGGTATTCCTTGTGGCGCAGAAGCAGCCCTCGGTTGATGAACCGGGCACCGAGGACCTTTACCAGGTAGGATCCATAGCGCAGATCCTGCAGATACTCAAACTGCCCGACGGCACCGTCAAAGTACTGGTGGAGGGTAAGCAGCGGGCCCGGGTTGGAGACATTGAGGAAGCCGACGGTTATTTCCAGGCGGTTGCAACACCTGTGGAGCTGGTTTCGCCCGAGCATCGAGAGTCGGAAGCCCTGGTGAAGACACTGATCAGCGGCTTTGAGAATTATGTCAACCTCAGTAAAAAAGTACCGGCCGAAGTATTGACATCTCTGACCGGCATTGAAGATGCCGGGCGGTTGGCGGATACCGTAGCTGCGCACATGTCTCTGGATTTGCCGCAAAAACAGTCCATTCTGGAAGTTTTTGATGTGGTGGATCGCGCAGAGCAACTGGTTGGGCTGATGGAAGCCGAAGCCGACCTGTTTCAAGTGGAAAAGCGCATCCGCGGGCGCGTGAAAAAGCAGATGGAAAAGAGCCAGCGTGAGTACTATCTGAACGAGCAGATGAAAGCCATCCAACGTGAGCTGGGAGAGCTGGGCGATGAGCCTTCGGAGATAGAAGAGCTGGAGCGAAAGATTGCTGAAGCGGGCATGCCCAAAGAAGCTGAAAAGAAGGCCCAGGCAGAGCTGAACAAGTTGAAGTCAATGTCGCCCATGTCCGCCGAGGCCTCTGTGGTGCGTTCCTACATTGACTGGATGGTCAATGTGCCCTGGACCAAGCGCAGCAAGGTTCGTCATGACCTGAAGCGCGCCGAAGAGATACTGGAAGCAGACCACTATGGGCTGGAAGAAGTCAAGACTCGCATTCTGGAGTATCTGGCCGTACAAAAACGAGTTAAAAAGCTCAAGGGCCCGGTGCTGTGCCTGGTGGGGCCACCGGGTGTGGGCAAGACCTCTCTGGGCGAATCCATTGCCCGCGCAACCAACCGCAAGTTTGTCCGCATGGCGTTGGGCGGGGTAAGAGATGAAGCGGAAATCCGCGGCCATCGTCGCACCTATATCGGCTCTCTGCCGGGTAAGTTAGTACAGAAACTGGCCAAGGTGGGGGTGAAAAATCCGCTGTTCCTCTTTGATGAAATAGACAAAATGGGCATGGACCACCGTGGTGATCCGGCCTCTGCATTGCTGGAAGTCCTTGATCCAGAGCAAAATGCCCACTTCAATGATCATTATCTTGAAGTAGATTACGACCTTTCAGACGTAATGTTCATTTGCACTTCAAACACAATGAACATCCCGGGACCCCTGTTGGATCGCATGGAAGTCATCCGCATCCCAGGCTACACCGAGGATGAAAAAGTCAATATAGCGCAAAGATACCTGCTGCCCCGTCAAATTCTCAACAACGGCCTGCAGGAAAAAGAGCTTAGCGTTGATGAACAGGCCATTCGCGATGTTATCCGCTATTATACCCGCGAGGCAGGCGTGCGTAATCTGGACCGGGAGGTTGCCAAGATCTGTCGTAAAGTGGTGACTCAGCTGATCAAAAGTGGCGGAAAGACCAAAAAAATCGCCATCACCGCAAGCAATTTGGATGAATACCTGGGGGTTCGCAAGACAGACTACGGCCGGGCAGAAGAGCAAAACCGTATTGGCCAGGTTACAGGTCTTGCCTGGACGCAGGTTGGCGGCGAATTATTGACGATAGAGTCGTCTGTGGTGAAGGGCAAGGGCCGCCTGGTCAAAACCGGCTCTTTGGGCGATGTAATGCAGGAATCCATCCAGGCCGCCATCACTGTGGTAAAGTCGCGGGCTCAGGTGTTGGGTATTGCGCCGGACTTCAACGAAAGCCATGACCTGCACATTCATGTGCCCGAAGGCGCCACGCCTAAAGATGGCCCCAGTGCCGGGGTTGCCATGTGTACGGCACTGGTGTCCTCCTTCTGCCATATCCCGGTCAGAGCCGATGTGGCCATGACGGGTGAGATCACCCTCCGGGGTGAGGTTCTGAAGATTGGCGGCTTGAAAGAAAAATTGCTCGCGGCTCATCGCGGTGGTATCAAAACGGTTATCATCCCCCGTGATAATGCCGCCGATCTCCGTGAGATACCGGATAATATCAAGCGCGACTTGACTATCAAGCCCGTCAAGTGGATAGAAGAAGTGTTGGAAGTTGCATTGCAACACATGCCAAAAGCTTACTCCGATGAAGAGTATCAGGCTCTTGAGGCGGAAGCCTTTGGGAAAACCAAGCAAGAAAGTCGAATGAGCACGCATTAAGACGTTGTTTGGTGGTTGTTTGAGCGGCAACAGAGCTTTGGCAATCTTCAGGCCGGTTTCCGGGCAAGTAGTTGGTTAAAAGCAACTGTCTTGCCTTGACCGGTATCGATGCAGTTGGTATAAATCGCAGTCCGTCCAGAGTTGAATAAAACTGCTTAACCGAAGCCTGCGTCATTGGCGGTTTCGTGGTAGGCTGTTTTCATCAAGTTACAAAAAAAACAAATTTTGCATTGCATAATAAGAGGGGTTCAAACGTGAATAAATCTGAGCTGATCGACGCTATTGCCGCTTCCGCTGATATCTCCAAAGCAGCGGCAGGACGTGCACTGGACGCTGTGACTGATTCCATCACTACGGCGCTAAAAAGTGATGATCAGGTTTCATTGGTAGGTTTTGGGACTTTTTTGGTCAAAGAAAGAGCTGCTCGCACCGGTCGAAATCCACAAACGGGCAATCCCATTGAGATCGCTGCAGCAAAAATCCCAACCTTCAAGCCAGGTAAGGCGTTGAAGGACGCGGTTAATCCTGCATAAGTATTCTGCCCTATCACCGACTTAGCTGAACTCCATCAACGATTCGTGAACAGACGGGCAGTTGACTAAGAGGCAGTAAAGATCGCAAAAGGCGCATGGCGATGCGCCTTTTTTTTATGTATAGCCATTTATTCAGACTGGTAGAGGTAGTCGATGCTGCAAAGCTTGCGCGAAAACTTGAAAGGATCCGTAGCTGTCGTTGTAGTTGCGATATTTGTGGTGCCTTTGGTTTTATTTGGTGTTGAGCAGATGTTCGTCGGCTCCGTCGGCGGCAACGATGCGGCGGAGGTGAACGGCGAAGGCGTCAGCGCAATCGCGCTTCAGCGGGAACTCCAGTTGGAAAAACAGCGCTTGGCGCAACAGTTTGATCTGCCTCCGAATTCACCGGAGCTAGAAGATGAGCGGCTTCGCGAACCGGTTTTGAATCGCCTGGTACAACGGTTGGCGCTGGTGCAGACCGCCCAAAATGCAGGTATGGGTGCGTCCACAGACGAGTTGTGGCGGCAAATTGCACAGGTGGACGCGTTCAGAGTGGACGGCCGGTTTGACTTTGAGCTGTTTCGAGATCGGATCTCAGGTATGTACACACCCGCCACTTATCTTGAAGCATTGGGTAAGGATTTTGTGGTCAGCCATCTCACCACGGGTATAGCAGACTCTTCATTTGTTACTCAATCCGAGCTTGCTGTGATTGCCGCAATCACACAGCAGCAGCGAGACCTGTTCTCCATCATATTGCCTGCTGTTGAGCAGGATTCAATAGATTTGGCCGAAGCTGAAATACAACAGTTCTATGAGCAAAACCAGCCGCGTTTTACGCTGCCCGAGTCAGTGAGCGTGGAATACCTTGAGCTGACCCTGGATGCTCTTGCCGCAGACGAACAACCCTCAGATGCCGAAGTCAAAGCGGCCTACGACGAAGAACTCCGCACCTTTCGCGCCGCGCCGCGCGAGACGGTAGCTCACATCCTCATTGAAGACGGCGACGATGCCCAAGCGCGTATCGCTGAGGTGCAGGCCCGGCTGCAGCAGGGTGCCGAGTTTGAAGATCTGGCAGCGGAATTCTCTGACGACCTTGGATCTAAAACCATGGGTGGCACGCTGGGGCTGGTTGTTGAAGAAGCTTATCCGAAGGAGTTCGTCAGTGCCGCACGGGCTCTGGATGTGGATGAGGTGTCACCCCCGGTAGCAACCGAAGCCGGTACGCACTTTATCAAGTTGCTTGAGCGCACCAATGTTTCACCACCGTCATTGGCCGATCGGCGTGATGTAATTACCCGTCAGCTAAGTCAGGCCATGGCGAGGGAGAAATTCATTCTGAAGGTTGCTGAGTTGGATGAGTTGACGTTTGGTCAGGTCGACTTGAGCTTGGTGGCGGATCGGATGAACCTGACTTTGCAGGAATCTTCGCGCTTTGACCGCCGGGGTGGCACCGGTATAGCCGCATTCGACGCAGTAACTCAGGCGGCTTTCAGTAACGAAGTATTGCAGCAAGGCTACAACAGCCCGGTTCTTGAGTTGTCCGAGCAGCGAGCGGTGGTGTTGAGCGTCAAGGAGCATCAGCCGGAGGCTGTGCAGCCCTTGGCAGAAGTTCGCGGCCAGATAGAAGCCGACCTCCGAGCTGAAAAAGCCCAGGCGATGTTAGCTGAGAGGGCGAGCGAACTGCTCAATCAGTTGAACGCAGGTCAGGATCCGGAAGCCTTGGCCGCAGAGCTTGAACTGGAGTACCGCGAACATCAAGGCGTTGACCGCACCAACACAGATGCTGACCCAAGCGTTTTGCAGCATGCATTCAGCCTGCCAAGGCCGGGAAGCGTAGGTGCAGCAGTCACCGACAGTCTGCCCCTGCCCGCCGGTGGCTACGCCGTAGTAGGCGTGACCGCAGTGACCGACGGCTCGGTTGAAACGCTCACCGAGCAACAGATCAGCTCCATCCGCAGCCAGGTTGCCCGTCAGATGGGGCAGGTTGAGCTGGCCGCATTTGAACGCAGTGTCGTTGAAGCTGCCGATATTCGCACTCGCTAGTTCGGTTACAACGAAAGGGCGTACAGGGAATGGCGCCCCAGGTAGCTCTGCACCAGTGCCTCCTGGTAGAAACAGGACCCTCCACCGGTGACGATAAGCCGATTCAAACCGCCTTCGGAGCAGGTGTTTGCCAGCCTTTGCTCCTGGGCCAGGTGAACAACCCGGCGGGCAATGGCTTCCCCCGAGTCCACCCAGTGTAGAACCTCGGGTAGGGCGGCCATCATCTCCTGCTTTAACAGGGGGAAATGGGTGCAGGCCAAAACCACCGTGTCGGGCACTGTTGCACCTGTTCTGAAGCAAGCGAGCTCTGCCTCAATGGCCGTCATGCTGACGTCAATTCCCCGCAGCTTGTTTTCCGCCAACTGCACCAGAGCTTGACTGCCCTGCAGCAGTACCTGGCAGTGACTGGCGTAATCTATTATCAGTTGCTGAGTGTATTTCCGGTTGATCGTGCCTTCAGTTGCCAAAATGCCAATCACTCCTGATCGGGTCAGAGCGGCAGCGGGCTTCACAGCGGGCACCACACCAACAAAGCGCACGGGAAAGCAGCTCCTTAGCTTGTCCAGCACAACGGTACTGGCGGTGTTGCAGGCCACTACCGCGATGTCGACGGGGGTTTCTCTGTGAATATGACCAAACAACTGCGTAACTCGCTCGACTATCTCGGTTTCGGAGCGGATACCGTAGGGGAAAAACTCATGGTCCGCCAGGTAGCTGAGCGTAGCGTGTGGCAGGCGCTTACGTATCTCTGCCGCCACGCTCAAACCGCCGGCACCGGAATCCATGATCAGTAGGTGAATGTTTTGCATGAAGTTCGGGCGCCTCTCGGGCACGCCAGTTCTTAAACGTGAAGTGTGAGCCGCAGGGTCTAGGCTCAGGTGCAGCTGTAGATAGGGGCATTATAGTCTTTATCGGCTTTGTTTTTCTTCATGCCACCGGGGCTCGTGGCGCCTTCGCGGCTGCTCGTTGTCGGTTTTCTGTAGCAGAAGACAGTTCTGCTGTCGGAATGTGCGAAACAGTTACCTTTGTGCAGGCACATCTTCTATGTTGGACGGTTCGGATCTTCAGCTGCAAACACTCCTAAAACACTTGCAGAACCCCTGGGTAGCTTTCTGCCTGCTGGTCATGGTGGCGGCCCTTATACTGCTGCATGGTCTTCTTATTAGCCGAGCACGCAAAGCTGAAGCGCATCGACAGCAAGGCCTGAGGCAGTTGCAGGAGGTGCAGTATCAGCAGGCAATCATCCGCCTGGAGGAAGAACGCGACCGGCTTACCGACGCGATATACGCGACTCAAACTCAGCTGAAAAGCAAAGAAAGCCGTGTGCACGAGCTTGAGCTGGCGCTTCAAGCCCAACAGATTCGTTCTGAAGAGCAGGGCAATCTGCTCACAGCCGAGCGCGAGCAGATTGTGAAACAGCGGGAGTTTATAGCTCGGGAGTTTGAGTTACTGGCCAACCGGGTTTTTGAGTCCAAACAAGAGCAGTTCCACCGTTCGGCGAAGAGCAATCTGGAACAGGTCATCGGGCCGTTTCAGGACCAGTTGAAAGACTTCTACCGGCGGGTGGACGACGCGCAACAATCGGATTCCGTGCAGCGAAATCAACTCATAGGCCAGATATCCGCTTTGCAGGAACAATCTCGGCAGATAGGTGCGGACGCTGCAAACCTTGCCCAGGCACTGAAAGGCAACAACAAGCTTGTCGGTAGTTGGGGCGAGGTGGTGCTGGCCCGATTGCTTGAGCAGTCGGGCCTCTCGGAAGGCCGGGAGTACCGGCTGCAGTACAGTGGCACCAACAGCGAGGGGCGAAGGCTGCAGCCTGATGTCGTTGTGCACTTGCCGGGTGAGCGCGACATTATCATCGACTCCAAAGTATCTTTGCTGAGCTTTGAACGCTATACCAGCAACGATGAAAAAGAAGTACGCAAGGCCGCATTGCGAGGTCACGTGGAGTCCATCCGTGCTCATGTCAGGTCTTTGGCCGGCAAAGGTTACGATGATCTCCTCGGTGCGCGCAGTCTGGATTTTGTGTTCATGTTTGTGCCGGTGGAATCTGCCTTCCTCATAGTCGCGCAACATCATCCCGAGGTGCTGGATGAGGCGTACAAGAAGAACATCGTCATTACCGGACCGTCCAGTCTGATGATCGCGTTGAAAACAGTCGAGGCCCTCTGGCAGAGAAAAAAGCAGGAGCAGAACGTCGCCGAAATAGTGTCCAGCGCGGGCAGGCTCTACGACCAGTTCGTACGGTTTGCAGAGAGCCTGCAGGATGTTGGCACAGGGCTCGGGCGTGCCACGGAGGCCTATGAATCGGCTATCCGGCGGCTGTGTGAAGGTCGTGGTAATCTGCTCAGACGGGTAGAGGACCTCAGACAGCTGGGCGCTCGTACCTCAAAGACATTACCTGCAGCTCTGACGGAGCGAGCACAGCAAGCCGCGGCGTTTACACCCATCACTCCAAACCCCGAAGAGGAAGACTCATGACTTCAGAATTATGGATTGCGGCGCTTATCGTTATAGCGTGCTTGCTGGCGATCGCCGGGTTTTTGCATTTCCGCCTGCATCAGCAAAGGCAAATCACCAAAGCACGAGACCTGCAGGTGGCGGAAGCGGCGCGGATCAAGCGGCAGCAAATCAACGAAAGCGTGCAAATTCTTTGTCGAGCACTCTTGGCCCGACAGGTGGAATACGCCGAGGCAAGTGTTCGCATTTCCGGGTTGCTGGACACTCTGGGCGTTTCCGAGCAGGAGCGGGAAGACTTTGTGGCCTTCGACAAAATGGCGGCCGCGATCAAACACGTGCCTATGCTTGGCGCCTGGAATGCTCTGCCCAAAGAAGAGCGGCAACGCTACCGGCAGCAAATTGACGCCAAGGAGCGGGAGCTTGGCGATTTCCTCGACGATGCGGCCCGGCGGCTATCGGGACGCACCTTCTAGCCCCCGCTCAGCGGCGGGTCAAGATGACCCCGCACTCTCGGTGCGCGGTGT
>CAYNST010000039.1:0-18583 GCA_964399955.1 uncultured Cellvibrionaceae bacterium
TTCCGCCTGGCGTCGTTATCAGTCGCTTATTTGGAATGACCAAACGGCACTCCTTGTGCCCGGGCTGCGCTCAGCTAGCCGGACAAAAAAAGCCTCCAGCAGTGGTGATGAGGAAACGTCAACAGACCCTAAGGCAGGGGAGAAATTCGGGACGGGTTTGCTTGAGTGGTGTCTTCAATCAGAGTCAGCAGTTGGGATACCGAAACCAGCTCTACCCCAAGCGGCGCAAGCTCTGGCAGGGCCTGTTCCAGGAAATCCAGAGTTTCGGGGTAGGGGTGGCCAATACCCACGGCAAAGCCGTTCTGCTTAGCCTTGCCAATCAAGAGTGCAAACTGTCGCGCTATGGCGTCTCGCGAACGGTCATGATCCAGAAATACGTCCCGCTTGGCAGTAGGCACCGCGCGCGACAGGGCGGCGGGATAGGCCTGGCTCTGCGCACTGGTGCGACTGTCAACGAAGTACAGGCCTTTTTGCTTTAGCTCCTCCATAATCCAGTCCATGGCTTGGCGGTTGGCGGTCAAGGCGCTGCCCATATGATTGTTGACCCCACGTACCTGTGGCAGCGCTTGCAGCATGCCCGCCAGTGACCGGCGCAGGGCCGCGCGGTCCATGTCATTGCTGAGCCCACCTTCCCAGCGCACTGCATTGCCGGGCTCCATGGGGGCGTGCAGCATAAGCTCCTTACCCTCTTTCAGCGCCAGATTGGCAAGGGCGCGGGCGTGCGGGCTGAAGGGCAGAACGGCAAGCGTCACCGCGCCCGGCAAGGCAATGCTGCGTCGCCCGCTGGCCAGCTGATAGCCGATGTCATCAATGATAAGTGCCACCAAGGGCTGCTTCTGCTCATTCTGCAGAATGGAAGAAGGCTGAGTGGTGGCGGGTGAACTATGCGCGGCAGCCGGCACTTCCGCAGGCGCCGGGTGTGCCGGCGCAATTGCCGGTTGAGAGGCAGGCTGGTTCGCGGCGCGTTCGGCCGCAGGCAACCCGGGTTTGGCGCCACCGGGCGGCGGCGCCAAACGCACAAGTGTTACCAGCCATAGCCCGGCAATCAGCAGCAGCGCGCTGCCCAGTAGCAGATACAGGCCCAGCGCCGGCTTGGGTTGCCGTTTTTTAGTCATTCGTCGGGCGGCTGGGAGCCTGGTTCTCCGGTTTTCCGTCCGCGTCCTTGCCTGGCTTCTGCTGCAAAATGGCCAGGCCCTTCAAGAGATTCAAAGCCTGCATCAGCTGGCTGTCTTCTTCTTGAGGCCGGGGCTTACTGTCCGACGGCTCTGTCTGTTTTTCAATGGCTCGGTCTACCGTGGTGGCCGCCCCCCGCTGGACGTTGTCCAGGTGCCCCGCGAGTTGAGCCTCGCGCATACTGGCCTGGGACTCCAGCGCGGTAATTTTGACCCGCTCGGCGATAATATCCGGCACTATGCCCTCAGCCTGGATGGAGCGGCCATTGGGGGTGTAATAGAGTGCGGTGGTGAGCTTCAGGGCTTTATCTTCAGTGATGGGTATGACCGTCTGTACCGACCCTTTGCCAAAGCTCTGGGTTCCCATGACCACAGCGCGCCCGTGATCCTGCAGGGCGCCGGCAACAATCTCTGATGCGGAAGCCGAACCTTCATTTATCAGTATCACCATCGGCAGATCCTGGCCAATGTCGCCACTTTCTGCGCGATACTCAAAGTCCGATTGCGGCATGCGGCCGTCGGTATACACCACCAGGCCGCCATCCAGGAATGCGTCTGCCACTTCAACCGACGCCTGCAGCAAGCCGCCCGGGTTGTTGCGCAGGTCCAGAACTATTCCTTTAAGGCTGTGTTTCTTCTGCAGTTCCTTGAACGATTTGATCAGGTCGCGGCCCGTGTTGACCTGAAACTGGGCTACCCGCAGATAAGCAAAATGATCGTCGATGACTTCGGTGCGCACACTGTTGACCTTGATGATATCGCGCACCAGGGTCAGCTCAATCGGTTGTTCTACGCCGCGACGGATGATGGTTAGCACCACTTTGCTACCTTTGGGGCCGCGCATCTGCTGCACGGCTTCGCCCAGGCTCAAGCCTTTGATGGCGGTATCGCCAATCTTGACAATCAGGTCGCCGGCTTCGATACCGGCTTTGGCGGCGGGTGTGTCGTCAATGGGGCTGATCACCTTGACGAAGCCGTCCTCCATGCCCACTTCAATGCCCAGGCCGCCAAACTCACCCATGGTATTGATTTGCAAATCCTCGAAGGAGGACACATCCAGGTAGGCCGAGTGGGGATCAAGCTGCTCAAGCATGCCGCGAATGGCATATTCAAGTAGCGTTTTATCGTCTATTTCAGTGATGTAAAGGCTGCGGATGTGCTCATATGCCTTGGTGAAAACCCGCAGATCCTCCAGCGGCAGTACGCCGGGGGGCGGGGTTTTATCGGCCAACCTGGGCGGCGCGGCTTCGGCTGCGGCAGGGTTGGCCCAAAGCAGGGCGATGAACCACAAGGGCAACGAGCGGCGAAACGCCATATCAACTCCTAATCATTGAAGAAAAATTTTGGCCGACCGGCCAGTCAGGTGTGAATCACAAGGGCGGAGTTCACTTTGTGGACAATCACCGGGAGTCGGACGATTCAAGCTTTAGCAAGCCACTGGCGAGGGTCAATGGGTTCACCCTTGGCCCGCAGCTCAAAGTACAATGCGGCCGCGTCGCGCCCGCCGCTTTGGCCCACATCGGCAATCCTTTCTCCGGACTCTACCTTGTCACCCACGTGTTTATGCAGGGTCTGGTTGTGCGCGTACAAACTCATGTAACCACCGCCGTGATCAACAATAACCAACAGGCCGTGGCCGCGCAGATAATCGGCAAATACCACCTGGCCTCTGTGCACCGCGCGCACCGGCTCACCTTCGGCTGCACCGATCAGCATACCCTGCCACTGCAGTTTGCCCTGCACGCGGGAGCTTCCGTAGCCATGCAGCAACTTGCCCTTGGCCGGCCAGGGCAGCTTACCCTTCAGCTTGGCAAAGGGCTGATCCAGTGACGCAGAACCGGCGGCCTTGGCGGCGGCGGCCACTTGCTTGATTAGGGTTTGCAACTGCTGGCGATCGGCCTCAGCGGCCTGGAGCTGGCTGTCTTTGCTGGCTATCGACTGCTCAAGCAGCTTCAAGGTGCGCAGGCGTTCCTGCTTGTGCTTATCCAGGTCTTCGCGCTGCTGAAGCAGGCTGGTGCGGTTGGCCTCCAGCCTGGACGCCGTAGCGGCCAGAATGGGTTCCATCTCATCGAGGCGTGCGGCCGTCTGGCTCAGTGATTGTATCTGCTCGGCGCGCGCGGCAATGATATGGTCAAAGTACTTCAGGTTACGAGAAAATTCGGCAGGGTCCTGCTGGTTCAGCAGTAGCTTGAAGCGGCTTTGCCGCCCAAGCCGGTAGGCAGCATCAAGATGCTGCGCCACCGAACCCTGTTGCTGCTTTTTTATTTGGGTAAGGCCCTCCTGCTCCGAACGCAAATCGTTAAGCTGGCTCTGATTGTTTTGCAGCTCCTTCTTCAGAGTTTCAACCTTCTGATTGAGTTCCCCCATCGTGGTTTCTGTGCTTTCCAGCTCGGACATCAAGCCGCTGCGGTCGGTCTTGACCTTGTCCAGCTCTTTTTTCAGCGCCTGAATATTGGCTCTGAGCGCTTCAAGGCGGGCTTCATCTTCTTTGGTTGTCTGCGCCATGGCAGGTGCACAGACGCTGATGGCTACTGCCAGCACCGCCGTCAACACACTGCGCCAGGATTGTTTGCGAATCATAGACCGATCCTCTTCTAGTCAACTGCTTGAAACCGAGTGTGGAAATAAGGGTTGATCGACGACTGTCCGGCCCGGAGGGCTGGTGCGCCGTCGACAGATTACCCCCTGCGCAGTGGAAGCAGAATCGGGGCTCTCCAAATCAGTGTAGATCAAGCAGGCTCCGCCCGTTCATCTCACGCGGTTGGTCAATTTTCAACATGGCCAACATCGTGGGAGCCAGATCCGCCAGGCTGCCGTTGCTCTTCAGCGACAAGTTGTCGGCGCCTACATACACCAGGGGTACCGGCAGGGTGGTGTGCTGGGTATGCGCCTGCCCGCTGTTTTCGTCGAACATCAATTCTACGTTGCCGTGGTCGGCGGTGATCAATGCAGCGCCGCCAACACGCTTGACGGCCTCCAAGACCTCACCCACACAGCCGTCCACGGCTTCCACGGCTTTGATGGCCGCCTCGTAAACGCCGGAGTGCCCAACCTGATCGCAGTTGGCGTAGTTGCAGATGATCGCGTCGTATTTGCCGCTCTCTATGGCGGCAACCAGTTTGTCGGTCACCTCCGGCGCGCTCATCTCTGGCTGCAAGTCGTAGGTGGCTACCTGGGGCGAGGGCACCAGGATACGGTCTTCGCCCTCAAACAGCGCTTCCTGGCCGCCGTTGAAGAAAAAAGTGACATGCGCGTACTTTTCTGTCTCGGCGATGCGCAACTGGGTTTTGCTGTGTTTGGCCAGCACTTCGCCAAAGGTGTTGAACAACTCCTCCGGTGGGAAGGCGCAGCTGGTGTGAATATCGGCGGCGTATTCGGTGGTCATGACAAAATCCGCCAACGCAAGCGGCCGAGAGCGTTCAAAACCGTCAAATTGCGGATCAATCAAGGCGCGGGTGATCTCGCGTGCACGGTCGGGGCGGAAGTTCATAAAGATGACACTGTCGCCATCTTCCATGCGCACCGGCGCCTGACCTTGTTCACAGATGACCGTCGCCTTGACAAATTCGTCGTCCTCGCCCCGTTCATAGGCAGCGCGTAGAGCGTCTTCGGCATTTGTTGCACTGAAGCCTGCCTTGCCGTCGGCCATCAGGTCGTAAGCGGTGCGCACTCGCTCCCAGCGGTTGTCGCGATCAAGCGCGTAGAAGCGGCCAATGACGCTGGCAATGCGGCCCTTGCCCAGCTGTTGAAGCGTGGCGGCTGCCTTTTGCAGTGACGGCAGGGCGCTGCGCGGCGGGGTGTCGCGGCCGTCGAGAATGGCGTGCAGGTATAGCTTTTGGGCGCCGCGGTCTGCAGCCAGTTTAAGCATGGCCAGTATGTGGTCTTCATGGCTGTGCACGCCGCCGGATGAGAGCAGACCAAACACATGCACGGCCTTGTCGGCGCTGACGGCTTTATCTATGGCCGCCAGGTAGACCGGGTTGGTAAAGAAGTCACCGTCGCTGATGGCTTTGTTGATGCGGGTGAAACTTTGATAAACCACGCGCCCGGCGCCAATGGTCATATGGCCCACTTCCGAATTGCCCATCTGCCCCTCTGGCAGGCCCACTGCAAGGCCAGAGGTTTGGATCAGCGTTTTGGCCGCGTTTTTCCACAAATCGTCCCACACCGGGGTATTGGCATTGGCTATGGCATTGTGTTTGTCTGTTTCCGAGTAGCCAAAGCCGTCCAGAATGAGCAGTACAACGGGTTTTTTCTGTGCTTCTGTCATGATCTAACCTTTTGCGCGGTAAGTGTGTAACGGGGCGGAGGCGGGATTTCTTGTAAAGGCATGCGCAGTATGATAACCCTTTTGCCGCCGCTTGCCGAGCCGGGCTGTTGGCCGGCAAAGCCATTCATGTATACTTGGCGCCCTTTCAATCCTGTCCGTATGTGGCTGACAGGCGGCGTTCGCTGCGGTCCATACGCGAGGTGACGCTTCTGCGCCCGGCGGGATGAGAAGACCGGTTTATCAATTATGGGAGTAATGCAAGTGACTTGGCTCGACTTTGTGATAGAGCAGTGGCTGCTGGTGAGCTTGCTGGTGGCGCTGGTGGCAGCGTTTTTAATATTTGAAAGCCGCAAAGGTGGGCAGACCGTTTCACATCATCAGGCCACTCGACTGCTCAACAGTGGTCAAGCCATAATTCTGGATGTGCGTGACAGCAGTGAGTTCAAGGCCGGACACATAGTTGATGCCGTAAATATCCCTTATGCAAGCCTGGCTAAGCGGGTTGACGAACTGTCGAAGTACAAAAACAAGCAAATCATTGTTGTGGACAAGCTGGGCCAGCATGCGGGGTCCACCGGCAAGATTCTGCGCGAACAGGGTTATAATGTGGTTCGCATGCAGGGTGGTATCGCCGAGTGGACTCACCAAAACCTTCCACTGGTTAAGGTATGAATTGATGGCTGTAACCATTTACACGCGCCAGTACTGCTACTATTGCGTCCGCGCCAAAGAGTTGCTGGATGAGCTTCACGTGCAGTACAACGAAATTCCGGTAGACCGCGACCCGGACGCGCTGGCAACCATGCGCAAGGACAGCGGCCGCAACACTGTGCCGCAAATCTGGATAGGTCACACCCATGTTGGGGGTTGCGACGAGTTGCTTGCCTTGCACCGCGCAGGACGGCTGACGGATCTGCTGCAGCAAGAGCAATAAGGTCCGCTGTGGACTTTCCCACTGAATATTACAACAACCAATATAAAGGCAAACCATGAGCGACGAAAAACCCAACTCCGCAGGTGCGGCCGAAAGCCCCTCAGGTGCACAATTTCAATTGCAGCGAATTTATCTCAAGGACCTGTCCTTCGAGTCGCCCATGATGATCAGCGCCATCCGGCCGCAGTGGCAGCCCAAGGTCAACCAGGACTTGAACACCTCCGTCAACAAGCTCGACGGCGATGTCTATGAAGTGATTCTGAAAATGACCATCAATGTGGAAGCCGAAGGCGCCACCGCCTTTTTGGTGGAAGTGCAGCAGGCGGGGCTGTTCGTCATCAAGGGTGTGGAAGGTCCGCAGTTGGCGCAGGTACTCAACACCATGTGCCCGCAGATACTCTACCCCTACGCCCGGGAAGTGATTGACAGCTGCGCTACCCGTGGCGGCTTTCCGGCCTTGGCCCTGCCGCCCATCAATTTTGATGTGCTGTTTGCCCGCGCGCTGCAGGAATCCAGAAAAGCGCAGGCGGACAAGCAAACCGCTGACGCGTCCATCAACTAGCGGCTGGCCCTCAAAGGGGGCCGGACAACACCTTCCGACCGGCCCTTTGTTGTTTTGGCTGCTGTATGACGTTCAGCTGTGGTTCATGCAGCCAGCCTTAGTCTCTGCGACTGAGGTCAGGTCAAGCGTCTGTACCTCTTGATACAACCCGTCTCACCGGGATTTGGAGGGGCCTAGAGCCCCTTTTTTTTATTCCGGCTCGTCGCCTTCTGCCATTCCCAACTCTTTCAGTTTGCGCGTCAAGGTATTGCGCCCCCAGCCCAGCAGATTGGCCGCATCGCGTTTGCGCCCGGCGGTGTGCTTGAGGGCAGTCTCGATCAGAGCCCGTTCAAAGGTAGGTACAGCCTGGGACAGAATGTCATGCTGCCCACTTGCCAAGGACTGGTCGGCCCAATGGCGCAGGGCCTTCTCCCAGTCACCGGACGGCGCCTGGGCATCCTTGCGCGTCATCAGCTCCGGCGGCAAGTCCTGCACATGTACCTCGCGGCTGGAGGCCATCACGGTAATCCAGCGGCAGGTGTTTTCCAGTTGACGAACGTTGCCAGGCCACGCCAGGCCCGCCAGATAGGCCTCTGCCTCCGGTGACAGCACCTTGGGTTCAACATCCAGCTCAGCGGCCGCCTTGTGAAAAAAGTGTTGGGCAAGCTTGGCGATATCCTCCCGGCGATCTGCAAGCTTGGGAAGATGAATGCGAATCACGTTCAGGCGGTGAAACAAATCCTCGCGGAAGCGGTTTTCCTCCACCAGATGTTCCAAATTCTGGTGGGTGGCGGCAATGATGCGCACATCCACCTTGATGGGCGTGTGGCCGCCTACGCGGTAGAACTCGCCGTCGGCCAATACCCGCAGCAGCCGGGTTTGAGTATCGGCCGGCATGTCGCCAATTTCGTCTAGAAACAGCGTGCCGGTATCGGCCTGCTGAAAGCGTCCCTGGCGCATGGCAGCGGCCCCGGTGAAGGCGCCTTTTTCATGGCCAAACAGCTCGGACTCTATTAAATCTTTGGGAATGGCGGCCATATTGAGCGCAATGAAGGGCCCTTCACGCCTGGGGCTGTGACGGTGCAGGGCACGCGCAACAAGCTCCTTCCCGGTGCCTGATTCGCCATTGATCAGCACGGTGATATTCGACTGGGACAGCCGGCCAATGGCCCGGAAAACCTCCTGCATGGCCGGCGCCTCACCGATGATTTCGGCGTTCATTTCCGGCGCTGCCACCACAATGCTGTCTTCGTTTTGCTCTTTGGCGTGAGCCAGGGCACGCTGAGTGACCGCCACTGCTTCGTCCACATCGAACGGCTTGGGCAGATATTCAAATGCCCCTCCCTGGTAAGCCGCAACGGCACTTTCCAGGTCTGAGTGAGCCGTCATGATGATGCATGGCAGCAAGGGGTGGTTTTTGTGCAAATTGGCCAGCAGCGAGAGGCCGTCAATACCGGGCATGCGAATATCGCTGATGATGGCATCCGGTTTGTGGTTCTGCAGTCGGGACAGCGCCTTATCGCCGGTTTCGAAGCTGTCAGTCTCTATGCCGGACTGTTGCAAAGCCTTTTCCAAAACCCACCGAATGGAACGATCATCGTCAATAATCCAGACTAAATTAGGCTTCTGCATAGTTATTGTCCAAAGGTAAATAAATGGAGAACTCGGTATTGCCTGGCACGCTGTCGCATTCAATCAGTCCTTCGTGCTGACCAATCAGGTTTTGCGCAATGGCCAGCCCCAGTCCTGTGCCCTCGGGCCGGCCTGTAATCATGGGGAAAAAGACGTCTTCAATCAGCTCAGGCGGTATACCGGGGCCGTTATCTATGATGGCCAGGCGTGCCACCAGCGCGTATTGCTTGCGGCCTATGGTGTACCGCCTCTGTATGCGAGTTTGAAAGGTGATGCAGCCAGAGTCTTCAAAGCCGTTTTCCAGTAGCGCCTGGGCGGCGTTGCGGGCGATGTTGAGAGCGGCCTGTATCAGCAGCTCGCGGTCGCCGGGAATCAGCGGAATGCTCGGGTCATAGTCGCGCACAAACTCCAGCCGACTGGCGGTTTCTGCTTTCAGCACGCTGATAACATGCTCCAGCACTTCATGCACATTGGTGGGTTTGCGGTCGGCGGTGCGATGAGGCCCCAGCATGCGGTCCACCAAATTTCTCAGGCGGTCCGTCTCGTCAATGATGATGCGGGTGTATTCCTCAAACTCGTTTTGCCCGCCGGAGGTCAGTTCCCGGGCCAGAAGCTGTGCGGCACCGCGTATGCCTCCCAGCGGGTTCTTGATTTCGTGAGCCAGCGAGCGCACCAGGTTGCGGGAGGTTTCCTGGGTGGAAAGCATGGACTCTTCGCGACTGATGCGCAGCAGGCGGTCCAGTGGCTGCACCTCAATGATGACGGAGTCCAGCTCGACGCTGGGGGTAATGGAATAGTCGACTAAGATTTCAGTCTGATTATGCAGGCGCCAGCGCGTCCGCCTGAGCGTCAGGTTGCGCTGCGCTTGCAGCGCCTCGTAGAAGTTGTCGGCCGAGCTGTCCAGATCAGTGAAACAATGGTCCAAGGACTTGCCAACTACGTGGTCACTGCTGAGGCCCAGCAGCATCTCGGCCGAACTGTTGACGCAGTATATTTTTAGATCTTCATCCAGCACCAGCACCGCGGTTAGCAGGCTATCCAGTATCTGTTTGCAGTAAAAGGGGTCAACCATGGGGCGGTTCCTGTGATTCTTGCCTCAATCTAGCAATAAGTAAACCAAGTCAATTTGTTGTAACCGCCGTGGAATTCACAGCGCTAAACTCTTGGCTGCTGGCAGATAATTGTCGCAAATTCAAACATTTAAGGTGCCTAATCAAGGGAGTAGGCCGCTTTATTGCGCAGCGGAGCCGGCCCGCGCGGCAGGCACGCCAGGCAAAAGCGGCAGGATGGGATTTGGCAGGCGCCAAAGCGGGGCCGTTCGCCCTGACTTGGCGCAGGTCTGCGCCCCATATTAGTGCATTGGCGCAAAGCATGTTGGCGACGGGGTGCATTCGGAAAAAAAAAGCCCGCCAATTGGCGGGCTCTTGCGGCTCAAACAGCAAAATTAAACGCTGTAGTAAAGTTCAAACTCTTTGGGGTGGGTGGTCATGGCAACGGCTTCGATGTCCTGCTTCTTCACCTTGATGTAGGCATCAATGGAGTCATCAGTGAATACACCGCCTTCTTTGAGGAAGTCGCGGTCAGCATCCAGGGCGGCCAGTGCCTCTTCCAGAGACGCGCACACGGTGGGGTATTCCGCCAGCTCTTCCGGCTCCAGATCGTAGAGATCCTTGTCGGCGCTGTCACCGGGGTGAATTTTGTTCTTCACGCCGTCCAGGCCCGCCATCAACAAGGCTGCAAAGCACAGGTAGGGGTTGGCGGTAGAATCGGGGAAGCGGGTCTCAATGCGCTTGGCCTTGGCACTGGTCACGTAAGGAATGCGAATGGACGCAGAGCGGTTGCGGGCAGAGTAGGCCAGAATAACCGGCGCTTCAAAGCCTGGAACCAAACGCTTGTAGGAGTTGGTGGAGGCATTGCAAAAGGCATTCAGTGCCTTGGCATGCTTGATGATGCCGCCAACGTAGTACAGAGCGGTTTCGCTCAGGCCAGCGTAGGCGTCGCCGGCAAACTGGTTAACGCCATCTTTGGTGAAGGACTGGTGTACGTGCATACCGCTGCCGTTATCTCCAACCAGTGGCTTGGGCATGAAGGTAGCCGTCTTGCCGTAGGCATGAGCCACGTTGTGTACGCAATATTTGAGGATCTGAACTTCGTCAGCTTTCTTCACCAGGGTATTGGCACCAACACCAATCTCACACTGACCGGCAGTGGCCACTTCGTGGTGGTGAACCTCAATGACCAGGCCCATTTCGCTCATGGCATTACACATTGCGCCGCGAATATCGTGCAGGGAGTCAACCGGAGGAACGGGGAAATAGCCGCCTTTTACACCCGGGCGATGACCCAGGTTGCCGCCTTCAACTTTTTCACCGCTGGTCCATGCCGCTTCTTCGGAGTTGATCTTGTAGAAGGCACCGCTCATGGTGGCGCCCCACTTCACTTCGTCAAAAATGAAGAACTCTGGCTCGGGGCCAAAAAAAGCGGTGTCGCCCAGGCCGGTGGTTTTCAGGTATTCTTCCGCGCGGCGCGCAATGGAGCGAGGATCGCGCTCGTAGCCCATGCCTGTGGTGGGCTCAAAAATGTCACAGCGTATAATGACGGTGGGCTCTTCAGTGAAGGGGTCCATCACGGAAGCTTCGTCGTCTGGCATAAGAATCATGTCGGACTCATTGATGCCCTTCCAGCCGGAAATGGATGAGCCGTCAAACATTTTCCCGTCGGAGAAGAAGTCGTCGGTTACCTCGGTTGCAGGCATGGTGACATGCTGCTCTTTACCCTTGGTATCGGTGAAGCGCAAATCCACCCAGCGCGCTTCGTTATCTTTGATCAATTTCAGAGTCTTCTCTGACATGAGGAATGCCTCCAACTGTGGCTAAGCGGTTTGTTCGGTTTGTTTAGGGGTTCGTTTTTGAGAAGGTTGGCGATCAGCGCCTTCGGCGCGACAATCTAAAAGGTTCTCAGTCTTTGCGCAAGTACAACCGGTGCACGATGACAGGGCAAATTGTGTGCCAGAACGCGAGGCTAGGGTAGCCTCCCGGTTTTACTGCCTTTCGGGCACACTTACCCGCAGAATGCGCACCATTATGGTGATTTATTTTGGTGCGCTGACGTTTTTTATGCCCTGAAAGTGGGCATAGAGCAATAACGAGCAATGAGTATGAATTTTATAGTTAAGATTTTTCCGGAAGTGATGGTCAAGAGCACGCCGGTGCGCAGGCGCATGAGCCGGCAGCTGCGCGACAACCTGATCGCTGTGCTCAAGCGCTTTGATGCGTCCATCCGGGTGCGCCAGGATTGGGACAAACTGGAAATTTCCGCCGAGGGTGAAGACCAGGAAAAGGCCGAAGCGTTGGCGAGCTTGATCGGCACGGTGCCGGGAATCGCTAACTTCGCCCGCGTCCGGCTGCTGCCCCTGGGCGACCGGCAGTCCATTTTGGCGCATGTGCTGGCCGCCTGGAAAGATTCTCTGCACGGCAAAACCTTCAGGGTGCGCTGCAAACGCAATGGCGATCACGACTTCTCCTCTACCGACATAGAGCGGTGGGTAGGAGGGGAGCTTTTGCATGAAACCGGTGCCAAAGGCGTGGATCTGCGCACACCGGATGTTACCGTGCAGCTGGAGATTCGCCATGAATGGCTGTATCTGGTTGAGCAGCAGTACCCTGGCCTGGGCGGCTTTCCGCTGGGTTCGCAGGAGGCGGTGGTGTCTTTGATGTCCGGGGGGTTTGACTCTACGGTCGCCAGCTACCTGAGTATTCGCCGCGGTCTGCGTACCCACTTCCTGTTTTTCAATCTGGGCGGTCGGGCGCACGAGCTGGCGGTCAAGGAAATCGCGTTTTATATCTGGAATCGGTATGGCTCGTCTCATCGGGTGAAGTTTATCAGCGCGCCCTTTGACGAAGTGGTCAACGAGATTCTGACCAAGGTGGACGCCTCCTGCATGGGCGTAGTGTTGAAGCGCTGCATGCTGCGTGCCGCCAACCAGGTGGCCGAACGTGCAGGCGCGCACGCGCTGGTCACAGGTGAGGCGGTGGCGCAGGTGTCCAGCCAAACCCTTACCAACCTTGCCGTTATTGATCGGGTGGCGGACAAACCCGTGTTGCGGCCTCTGGCACTAATGGACAAGGGCGATATCATCAATCTTTGCCGCAAGATAGGCGCAGAGGCGCTGGCGGCCAAGGTGCCGGAGTACTGCGGCGTCATCTCGGTGCGACCGTCTGCGCATCTGCCACTGGGCAAGGTTGAAGAGGAAGAGGCGAAGATGGATCTCCAGACGCTGGACCGCGCCCTAGCGGCGGCGAAGATGCAGTCAATCGAGGCAGTTGTGGCGGATCTGGAGGATTCGGTAGAGGCGGTGCAGCCGCAGGATTACGCCGGCCTGGAGCAGGTGCTGGTAGATATTCGTCATCCCGATGAGTGCGCGCTGAAGCCCTTCGTAACATCTCATTCGGCAGTGCTAAGCATTCCCTTCTATAGTTTAGACAGTCGGTTCGGAAGCCTCGACACCAGCAAAACCTATTTGCTGTACTGTGACAGGGGTGTTATGAGCCAACTGCACGCCAATCATTTGCGGGACAAAGGCTTCACCAACGTGGGTGTCTATCGGCCCGCAGGATAAATCCAGCGGGGTGGCATGGGCAATCGGCAAGGTAACAGGCAGAAATGGCGAGTCGCAGCTTTGGTTGCTGCGGCCATGGGTGTGGTTGCCGTTTCAGTGACAGTCACCTTGTACCTGACGGGCGTGCTGGGTTTTACCGAAACCCACGACCCACACCAGAACCATACTTTTGCCGATGCCGTGCTTGCCTGTCAGGGCAGGGCACAGCAGGCCTTCCGCGACAGCGGCGCCGTGATCACCGTAGATGACCTGTCCAGCCGATTTGATGTCGCTTCCAGTCAATACCGGGTTTTCATCCGCGTGCAACTACTGGAGCGCGACCGCAAAGGCGAGACGCAGTCGTTTTTTATTTCCTGTTATTTCAATGCCTTTCGCGGGAAGGTTGTGCATTTTGAGCGGTTGAGGGACCGGGACGCACCCAGGGAGCCGGTCCCCAAAGACGGCGGCGGTCGGGGCCTGTTTGGCTGGCCGCGCTGAGCTGCAACCCGGGCCGATACGGGCGGCGGTTATTGCGGCACTTTGACGGATGCGGCAATCTTTTTTTCCAGCTCAGACTCAAGCGGCTCTACTGCACTGCCAAAGTGCACCACTTCGCCGTCCAGCAGTAAATATTTGTTGAAGTTCCACTGCGGTGCCTGCGTCTGCTCTGCCAGGAAGGCAAACAAAGGGTGCGCTGAATTGCCCGTTACCGCCACGTGTTCATACATGGGGAAGGTTACGCCGTAATTCTCGTAACAGACGCTGGCCGTTCTCTCCTCACTTTTTTCTTCCTGCTTGAAGCTGTTGGACGGGAAGCCCAGAATAATCAAGCCTGCCTGCCGATACTTTTGGTGGAGAGCTTCCAGCCCTGAAAACTGGCGGGTAAAACCACAATGGCTGGCTGTGTTAACGACCAATAGTGGCCGCCCGGCCTGGTAGTGCTGGCATAGGTTTTCGGTTTTGTCGCTGTGCAGTCGCCGTACCTCCACATCCAAATGACTGGGGCAGCTTTGCGCAGCTTGCGCCGTGGCTGATGCAGAAAGCGCCAAAGCGCCAACCAGCGTCAGAAATGATCGTATCATGTGTACTCCTGGTTTCGTCTAACGATGGGTTGCCGGGCTGTGACGCCCAGACCTTCGCCTTTTGAGATAGCCCATGCATCATCAAACTTTTGCGGTGGACGATAACAAACTCGACTATCTGGTGGCGCAAATCAGGGTGCAAGGTTTTGCTGTGATTGACAACCTGCTACCCGAGGATATCAGCCAGGGTCTGTTGGCGGAACTGCAGCGCGTGAACACTGCCGCCTTCAAGCGCGCGGCCATTGGTCGGGGAGAGGACGCTCACATCAACAATGAGATACGTACCGACTGGATTTTGTGGCTGGAGGCGGGGGAAGACAGCGTTGACCTTTATCTTTGTGCCATGACCGCGTTTCGGCTGGCGTTGAACCGCGCCCTGTATCTGGGGCTGTTTGATTATGAGTGTTTATGGGCGTATTACCCGCCGGGAGCCTTCTACGAGCGTCACCTGGACGCGTTTGCCGGCAGCAGTAACCGCCGACTGTCCACCGTGCTCTACCTCAATACCGGCTGGCAGCCGGGTGATGGCGGCGAACTTAACCTTTACCACCCGCAAACCGGCGAGCTGGTGGCGCAGGTGCCGCCCCGGTTTGGCACCATGGTGGTGTTTCTGAGCGAGGACTTTCCGCACGAAGTCCTGCCCACTCGCAAGCCGCGCTTCAGTGTTGCGGGCTGGTTTCGCGTCAACAACAATACCGCCACCTGCCTCGACCCCCCGCGCTGATCAGCCGGCCTCTGCAATTTGCTGGATGCTGTAGTAGTCCAGCAATTGGATAAGTGCGGCTAGCGACGCCATGGAGCAAGTTTCTTCGGTGGTGTGGTAGCCGGTGGTGGGCACTTGCAAGGTGGCGCCTTGAATGCGGTTTTGCGACGCATTGACCAGTCTGCCCAGTTCGGTACTGCCCAGGGTATAGGGCTCCTTGCCCTCCAGTTTGCGCTCCTCGTTTTTGCGCATGATGTATTCGTCCTTGAAGCCGTAACTAATACCCAGTACCTGACACAGCTCTTCCAGCTGGTGCACCATGTCCGGATCAAATTCTCCGTTGCTGTCGCGATGGCGCAATACCAGGTGCTGTGCTTCGGCCTCCTCGCGGCTGGCGTAGGGGCTGGTGTCCAGCACAATCAGTTGTCTGGTGCTGTGGGCAAAACGTTCAAACCACTCCAGCATAAAGCGCCAGCTGCGCCCAGCCTCTTCCTGCGCGCTGAAAAACGCCGTGCCCTGATAGCCGCGGCGGAACAAATAAATGATGACTGCCGCAGAGAGCACGTTGTCCAGTTGCGCACTGATGCGCTGCCCGTCGCTTTTGAGCTTGTCCTGAAAAGCCACCGGTGTGCCCGCTACCACGTGCTCCAGCCCGCGTATCTCAAACACCATATTGCCGCGCTGAGGGCAAAGGTAGGCACGGTCAATAACTCCCTGACCGCGGTAGATTCCGGACCAGGGCTCATAAGCGCTGACCGAGGCGCCATTGAAGCGGCTGGATATGGTGGCAAATGAGCGTTCGGAAACCGAATTGCCCTGCAGGTCGCCGCGATTGCCGGCGATGAAGGCCGCGTACTGGAACTCGTTGGGGCCGGTGCAGATCAGGCCGTGCCGGTCGATGTGCGCAGAAAGGTAGCGGGCGTGCGGCTTATTGCCCTGAGCCACCAGCAAGCCTTCGTACCAGGTGACACGCACGCCAATTTCCTCCAGTTCACGCTGCAGCACGCGGAAAAACGAGTGCTCGGCGCTGACCACACTGGGGTGGCGGATCAGGAGCTTCAATATGTCGAGGAGTTCAAACAAATCATGGGACATGCACGGCTTCCGGATGGCGGTCAAACACTCATTGTAGCTGCTTTTGCTAAGTTTGGAGTGCTAGGCCGGAAGCTGACGCGGGGCCTGGCGGAGGAAACGGGAAGGGGCCCGGTTTGGGCCCCGGGCGGTCAGAATTTATAAGTAAAACCGGCAGAGGCGCCGCGTATGCGGATGTCGTCAGAATTCACCAACTGCTTCCACTCGGCGTGGAAGTTAACATTGGGTGTCATCACAAAACTCACGCCCATGCCCAGCGACAATCCGTCAAAGCTGCCGGCGGAGGTGATGTCGTCTTCTGTGATGTCCGCTTCCATGGTGGTATAGCCCAACAGGCCGTAAAGGCTGGCGCGCTCGTTCTCAATGACCGGCCTAAAGTAGAGGCTGCCAAAATAGTTGCCGCCAATTTCTATCGGTTGGCCCTCGATGGGCATGTCTTCAGCGTCTACACCCGCGCCGCGCCGGCCGGTATCGCTGTTGATGCCAAAGCCCGCTCGGCCCTCCAGGCCCACGTAAGGGAACAGCTTGAACCCGCCGACGGCTTCCAGCGTCCAGAGGTTGAAGTTGGAGTCGATATCGGGAGCCGCAGCAGTGAGCTGCCAAGTGGAAAAATTGCTGCCGGCGTAGAAGTTCGGGTCCCATGCATGGGCCGACATCGCCGATGAGGCCAAAGCAATGAGCAAGAGCTTTTTCATACCAAGATGTCTCCAGGGCGTTTTATTGGCAAGCGCTTCATTATTGTAGACGCTGGATGCGAAAATCGATAACGGCAATGTCGCAAAAAACCCTGCGGAAGCCGATCAAGCCTTCAGAGCACTCACCAGATTGCGCAGAGGCCACATCCAATTTTATGAAGGTGCCCTTTATAACACGGTATGTCCTAGCGCTTGCAAAAGTATTCTGCGAAGTGTGTGCAAAGTCAAACCGGTTGAACCAACTGTAGCACCTGGTTGAACCCTTGAACAATTGGGATTGGGGTTTGGTGAAGCACCGGCGTGCCTGCGCCTTCTTAAATTGGCCTCAGCCCACCAACCCGGCTATCGCTTGGCTGCAGGTACCGCTATAATGCGCGCCTTTTATACAGTCTCCCCACAGCGGTATCACCGCTGCCCACTCCTGAGGTTCGTTTTTGTGATAGAGAAACTGCGCAACATTGCCATCATCGCCCACGTCGATCACGGTAAAACCACACTGGTCGACAAGCTCCTGCGGCAGTCCGGCACCCTTGACCGCAAAGACTTGGCCTCTGAGCGCATAATGGACTCTAACGACCAGGAAAAAGAGCGGGGTATTACCATTCTCGCCAAGAATACCGCCATCAAGTGGCAGGACTATCGCATCAATATCGTCGATACCCCCGGACACGCCGACTTTGGCGGTGAGGTAGAGCGCGTTCTTTCCATGGTGGACAGCGTTTGCCTGCTGGTGGATGCGGTGGACGGCCCGATGCCGCAAACCCGCTTTGTGACCAGTAAGGCCTTTGAGCGCGGCCTGAAGCCAATTGTGGTGGTCAACAAGGTTGATCGCCCGGGCGCCCGACCGGATTGGGTCGTGGATCAGGTATTTGACCTCTTTGACCGCCTCGGTGCCACAGACGAGCAACTGGATTTTCCGGTGATCTACGCCTCAGCCTTGAACGGCGTTGCCGGGCCGCGCCCGGATGAGCTGGCCGAAGACATGACGCCGCTGTTTGAAACCATCATCAGCCACGTACAGCCACCGGATGTGGATCCGAGTGGGCCGTTTCAGATGCAAATATCTGCACTGGACTACAGCAGTTATGTGGGCGTCATCGGCGTAGGCCGTATCAACCGCGGCAGCCTTTCGCCCAACCAGCAGGTTGTGGTCATTGACCACAAGGGCAACAAGCGCAAGGGCAAGGTGCTGCAGGTAATGGGCTATCACGGCCTGGAGCGCATAGATACGCAAAAAGCCAACGCGGGTGACATCGTCTGCATCACCGGCATCGACAAACTCGGCATCTCCGACACCCTGTGTGACCCCGACAAAGTCGAAGCCATGGTGCCCTTGACCGTTGACGAGCCCACCGTGAGCATGACCTTTCAGGTCAATGACTCGCCTTTCGCGGGCCTGGATGGCAAGTACGTTACTTCGCGCAACATCAAGGAGCGCCTGGAGCAGGAGCTGATTCACAACGTTGCGCTGCGCGTTGCGCCGGGTGAAACCGCAGACAAATTCAAGGTTTCCGGGCGCGGCGAGCTGCACCTGTCGGTTTTGATCGAGACCATGCGCCGCGAAGGGTTTGAGCTGGGTGTATCGCGCCCGGAAGTTATTCAAAAAATGGTTGACGGCGAGGTTCACGAGCCATTTGAGCAACTGGTGATTGATGTTGAAGACATTCATCAGGGCGCCATCATGGAAGAGCTGGGTCTGCGCAAGGCCGAGCTGACCAACATGGTGCCGGACGGCAAAGGTCGCGTTCGTTTGGAGTTCACCATTCCTTCGCGCGGGCTGATCGGCTTTCGCGGGCAGTTTCTGACGCTGACGTCCGGCTCCGGCATCATGACCAGCATTTTTGACCACTACGGTCCGGTCAAGA
>CAYNST010000039.1:18683-27362 GCA_964399955.1 uncultured Cellvibrionaceae bacterium
GAGCTGGTGGAAGTTACACCGGTCAGTATCCGGCTGCGCAAGAAGTTGTTGACCGAAAACGAGCGCAAGCGCGCAAAAAACACCAAGTTCAACGGCTAATGGCACCCCCCGGCCGTACAACTGAGACCGTACTCAGCTGCCCGGCCGGGCATTCGTCGGAAATACTTGCAAACTCGGTGGCAAGGTCCCATTGTTAGCTGTAAGTCGGTTGATTGTTTGGAACCCCTGGTGAACCTTCTTCCAATCCCGGGTCTAAGCAGTTAACGACGCCATTTACTCAGGCGGACGAAGTTGCAGCACTATAACAATAGGATTGCTCACAACTAGAGGTGTTTATGGTTACGATCTTAGTGATGGTTTGTATGGCTGCAGCAACGGCTGCTGCGTGTGCAGTCCTGGCAAAGGCCAGCGCACCCAAGCCAGTACGCATCAAGGTAGAGACGGAGCGGCGTCAAGGCCGGGCCAATCGCTACCCCTATCAATAACCCCATCTCCAACACGCAACGTCTGCTATTGCCAAGCCTTGCACCACCGGCTTGGCAAGTTTCCTTGTATCACTTCTATTAACAATCCAGTTCATCTTCTGACCAGGCTGCATTCTCAGCCCTTGAGTGGTTGCTCTTTCGCGTCGTCTTCTTCGTCCAATAGGAAGCCACCGGATTGGTGCGCCCAAAGCTGAGCATAGAGGCCCTGCTGAGCCAGCAGCTGTGCGTGAGTACCTTCTTCTATGATGCGGCCCTGATCCATAACAATCAGCCGGTCCATGGCGGCAATGGTTGACAGCCGGTGGGCTATGGCAATGACAGTTTTGTTGGTCATCAGCGCGTTGAGGCTGTCCTGAATGGCGGCCTCCACTTCGGAATCCAGCGCGGAGGTGGCCTCGTCCAGTATCAAAATGGGTGCGTCCTTCAGTAGAACACGGGCAATCGCGACCCTTTGCCGCTGCCCGCCGGACAGCTTTGCCCCGCGCTCGCCCACGTGAGCGTCGTAGCCGCGGCGGCCTTTGGCGTCTTCCAGCAGTGGAATGAACTGGTCGGCCTTGGCCTGACGAGCAGCCTCCAGCATGTCCACCTCCGTCGCCGCCGGGCGCCCGTAAAGCAGGTTGTCTCTCACGGACCGGTGCAGCAAGGATGTGTCCTGGCTGACCATGCCAATCTGCCCGCGCAGGCTTTCCTGGGTGACCCCGGCAATGTCCTGCCCGTCGATACAGATACAGCCCTGTTTCAGATCGTAAAAACGCAGCAAGAGATTGACCAAGGTAGATTTGCCAGCACCCGAGCGCCCGACCAGGCCTACTTTTTCGCCCGGACGAATGTGCAGGTTAAAATTGTTGATCACATCTCCGCTCTTGCCGTAACCGAACTGCACTTGCTCAAAGCGAATGTCTCCCTGCGTCACCTGCAGTGGCTTGGCTGCGGGTTTGTCGGTGACCGTCTGCGGGCGCGACAGGGTATTGATACCGTCTTGCACGGTGCCGATACTCTCAAACAGGCCGGAGACCTCCCACATGATCCATTGCGACATGCCGTACAGTCGCATGACCACGCCCGTAGCTGCGGCAATGGCTCCGGTACTGATGGCGCTTTGCAGCCACAGGTAAACGGACAGTGCGCACACGGTAAAAATCAGCAGTACGTTGATGATCCACACCGAGGTGTTGAACAGCGTAACCAGCCGCATCTGCGGGTGCACGGTGCCCAGAAACTCCTGCATGCTCTCCCTGACGTAGGCTTCCTCCCGCTGCGAGTGGGAGAACAGCTTGACCGTGGCGATGTTGGTGTAGGTATCCACCACCCGGCCGGTCATCTCCGAGCGGGCATCGGCCTGGCGGTTGGCCACCTGCCGCAGCCGGGGAATGAAATAGCGCAGCACAACGACGTAAAGCGTAAGCCAGCCCAGAAACGGCAGCGTCAGGCGCCAGTCCATGCTGCCGGACATCACCAGAACGCCAATAAAAAACACCAGGCTGTAGAGGAATACATCCAGCAGTTTCATCACCGTTTCGCGCACCGCCAGCGCAGTTTGCATCACCTTGGTGGCGATGCGCCCGGCAAATTCATTCTGATAAAAGCCCAGGCTCTGACCCAGCAGGTAACGATGCGCCTGCCAGCGGACAATCATGGGAAAGTTGCCCAGCAAGGTTTGATGCACAATGGTGGAATGAAACAGCACCACCACAGGCAGACCAATCAGGATCAGCACTGCCATCAGCCAGAGCTGGCCAGACGTATTGGCCATCAGCGTTTCCGGCGTGTGTGCGCCCAGCCAGTCCACCAGCCCACCCAAAAAGCGGAACAGGATTATCTCTATGGTGGCGATGCAGGCGGTGAGCAGCGCCATGCCGACCAGCCACCCTTCGCTGCCGCGGGTAAAATAGCGGCAGAAGGCCCACAGGGTGGTAGGCGGTTGGGCGGGCTCGGCTCGACTGAAAGGGGACAGGCGCTTTTCGAAGAATGAGAACATGACAAGGGCAGCCGCAATAAAAACGGGCGGGCAGTATGCCACAATCGGGCCGCCCGCTGGTTGAGCTACAACTCCAGTAGAAAGGTGACAGGGCCGTCGTTCACCAGCTGAACCTGCATGTCGGCGGCAAATATACCGCTGGCCACTGGCTGATGACGGGCCCCTAGCTGCTCGACAAACTGCAGGTAAAGCTCGCGCGCCCGATCCGGTGCCGCAGCGCGAGAAAAACTGGGCCGCAGCCCCTTGTTGGTGTCGGCCACCAGGGTAAATTGCGAAACTGCCAGCACGCCCCCGTTCACCGCACCTACACTCAGGTTCATCTTGCCGTCGTCGTCGGCAAACAGCCGGTAAGACAGGACGCGCTCTGCCATGCGCGTTACACGCTGCAGGTCGTCGTCCTGCTCAATGCCAACCAGCAGCAAAAGCCCGTGATTTATGGCGCCAACGGTTGATCCGGCCACCGTGACCTGAGCTTCGGTGACCCTTTGAATCAGAACTCGCATCAGGCGCTCCGTGGCTGTTGTTAAGGCGGTTAGAATAACGTGCCTGCCCAAGCCTTGCCCAGCAATTGACGCTCTGGGTAAGTTGTCCGGGGTGTTAAAAATTGTAATTGCGCAAAATCAGCGCTATCGGACCACCCCCAATCTTCCTACAATCAGCTGACCAGCAGTATTGGCATGTTTGAGGTGAAGCGTGTGAGTTCAACCAAGGTGCGCAGTTTTGGGCTTATTGCCCTGCTGATCGGCTGCATGAATAGCCAAGCAGAGGCGCAGAGCGGCGCCGGGAGCAGTTGTGCGCCCGATTGCGTCGCGGTGGGCGAATGGCAATTCAACCTGGGCCTGGGTTTGGGGCTGCGCCAAAACCCGTTGCACGACGGCCAGGATACGCCGCTGTTGGTGCTGCCGGAAATAGCCTATTACGGTGAGCGATTTTTTTTGCGCAATTTTGAATTTGGCTTCACCCTGGTTGAGACCCGCAGGCACCAGTTGCACGCGCTGGTCAGCCCCAGCCATGATCAAATGTATTTCAACCGCTGGGACCCGTTGAACTTCATGGAGTTTGGCAGCGGTGCGGCAAGCGTTGGCGGCATTACTTCCTCCGCGCCAATTGGCGCTTATCGGGTGGATGTGCGTCTTACGCCTGCAGAATCGTCCGACTCAGTCGTCAGCGGTCAACCGTCGTCCGCTCCCGCCTCCGACCGGCTGCTGCAGTTTGACGGCGTGAGTGGCGTGACTGTCAATGGGCGCCCCATCAGTCTGTCCACCGGAAGTTACGCCCTTGAGGGTCGTATGGGTAACAACATTCTGGTGCAAGTGAACGAGGGCATCGTCACCCTGGAGGGGCTGGTCGGTATGGATCAGCTGGAGGTGACCGGTACTGAGGCGCGGATCCGCAGCGGCGAGGACGCGCCGGTCAACTTTTCCTCAGACCCGCAGCTGGTGATCAACGCAGAATCTACCACAGGCCAGTTGCCGGTCAGCAGCCGGGATGTGCGTCGCCGCAGGGTGGCTGGACTGGCGGGGCTTGAATATCTTTATGCTGTGTCCGGCTTTAATCTGCACCTGCAGGCGCTGTCGGATGTTACGGGCGTGCACGGCGGCTACGAGCTGCGCGCGGCGGCCATATTCCCATGGCAGTGGGGCGAGCAGAGATGGGCCCTGACCGCAGGCTTGAACCACCAGAGCCGGCGCGTGGTGAATTATTACTATGGGCTTGCGGCCGGCGAGGTGCCGCAGGCAGTGGTCTACGCGCCGGATGCCGCCGGGTTGACAAGAATGGTGCGGCTTGACTGGCAAAAACCGGTCAGTCAGCGCTGGTCGCTGCGCGCCCTGGTGCAATACAAACAGCTGGCGCAAGAGGTCTCCTTAAGCCCCCTGGCTGCCAAGGACTACAGCGCGGCTGTGTTTGTGGGAGGGGTGTACCATTTCTGAGCGGCTTTCCAGCATTGCCGCAGCGGGGCTTCCGCCGGCTCCCTGCGCACCTGCAGACACCAATCAGTGCCCACAGGAGCGTGTTCGCAGGCGAGGGTGTTTGCCCTGTGTCGGTGCCGCGCTGCTGACCCTGGTCTGCCTGCACGCTGAACAGGCGCACGCGGGGGATATTCCCGCTTTGGAGTTCTCCATCAAGCCGCGGCTGTGCGTACTCACAAACGGCGAAGAAGCCTGCTACGACGAGCTGGAAATGCGCTGGAGTGCCGCCAATACGCTAAACCTTTGCCTTTACCAGAATCAACAGTCAGAGCCCCTAAAATGCTGGACTGACACCAGTTCAGGCACCTTTCGTTATGTCTTGTCCGCTTCCAGCAACGTCACCTTCCACTTGCGTCAGCCGGGTGAAAAATGGCTGGTCAGTGAAGCCTTTGAAGTGATTCACGACGACAAGCGCCACCGCCGTGCACGCCGCAATCCCTGGAGCTTTTTCTAATGCATCAACGAATTCTACTGGCTGAGGACGACCCCCGTCTGGCCCATTTGGTCAAGGAGTACCTGGAAACGGTTGGCAAGTTCGAGGTGTTGGTGGAGGCCAGTGGCAACAAAGTGGCGCGTCAGCTCAGGCAGTGGTGCCCGGACCTCTTGGTCCTGGATGTGGGCCTGCCGCAACGTGACGGTTTTGCCGTCTGTCGCGAGGTGCGCGCCAGCTACAAAGGCCCCATCCTCATGCTGACCGCACGCAATACCGACGCAGACCAAATATTGGGGCTGGAATGCGGTGCCGACGATTATGTCATCAAACCTGCAGAGCCGCGGGTGTTGCTGGCGCGCATCCGCGCGCTGCTGCGCCGTTGTCAGGATGAGTCGCTGGCGGAAGAATGCCTTACCTTTGGTGGTTTGACGCTGCATGCTCTGGCGCGCAGCGTTGTGCAGGACGGTAGCGCTGTGAGTTTATCCAGCCACGAGTTTGACCTGGTGCTGGCGCTGGCGCGGCACGCCGGGCAACCGTTGAGCCGCGAGTATCTGTTCAATAGCGTTTATGCCAGGCCCTACGACGGTCTTGACCGCTCCATCGATGTGCGGGTCTCTCAGTTGCGCAAAAAGCTGGGTGACAGTGCCGAACAGCCGTTCCGCATCAAAACCGTCTGGGGCCGGGGCTACGTTTTTGTGCCGGACGCCTGGTAGGCGCGGCAGTCTCTATGTATCGCACCTTCCTGTCCCTGTATTTTCTGATTGTAACCTCGGTGATAAGCCTGGGGTGGGGCCTGGACAAGCTCTGGCAGCACTATCACCAGGAGCCGGAGGTGACTGCGGCCGAGGGGGATCTGTTGCGCCTGCTGGAGTTCACCCTGCGTCAGGGGGATGAAGACAGTGTGCGAGCTTTTGCGCAACAACTGCAGACTCAGGTTGATGTGTTTCCACTGGACGACTTGGCCAATTCACAGTTTGCGCAGGCGGTGAGGGCGGGCCGGCCGGTAGCCATAAACAATGCGGCTGGGGACAAAATCATCTACCAGCAGCTTGCGGACTCTACGCGGGTGGTTGCCCTCACCAGCGCCAGGGCGGACGGTGACGGGCGGCTGATCAATGATTTATTTGTGGTGCTGTTTTACGGCGCCATTGCCCTGGTTGTGTTTTTTTGGGTTTGGCCGCTGTCGCGCGATTTGCGCAAGCTGGAACGCCAAACCCGCAGACTCGGCAAAGACCAGCTGCCCGGCGATCTGAGTTTCAGCATCGCCTCGCCTGTGCACGACCTGGCGGCTGCCTTCAACCGCATGGCGCGACGCATCAAGAGCCTGCTGGCGTCTCATCGGGAGATGACCTACGCGGTTTCCCACGAGCTGCGCACGCCTTTGGCACGCATGAAATTTGGCCTGGAAATGGCCGCCGAGTGTGAAGATCTGGGAAAAATACGCAAGCAGCTGGCGGGGGTGCGGCAGGATGTGAACGAGATGGACAGCCTCATCAATGAGCTGCTGACCTACGCCGGTTTTGAGCAGAGTGATGAGTCGCTTGATTTGCAATCCGGAGACATGGGCAGCCTGATTGCGCAACTGATCGCCCGCATGGGCTCAGCCGATGAGGCGGCCTCCATCACTTATCATTTTGATGCAGCGCAAGAGAATACCCGCGTAATCTGCGAGTGGTATTTGATGGAGCGCGCTGTCATCAATTTGATGCAGAACGCAGGCCGGTTTGCCCGCAAGCAGGTGAGGGTAAGTCTGGAGCAGGGCGATGGGGTTTACAGGTTGTGCGTGGACGACGACGGCCCGGGAATTCCCGATGAAGACCGCGCGCGCATATTCAGCGCCTTTGTGCGCCTGAGCAATCACCAGAACGCGGAAAACCACGGCTTTGGGTTGGGACTTGCCATAGTCAAGCGCATTCTGGAATGGCACAACGGCAGTGCAAGCGCCGGGCCGTCACCCTTGGGCGGGGCCAGGATGTGCTTGAGCTGGCCCCGCCCGGCGTCTGCCGTGCGCGGGCCAGACCCTAGGGCGTATCGGTCTGAGCCAGGTAATTAGGCCGGGTCAGTGGCCGTCAGCCGCGCTGCCATGTCGTTGGTGGCTTTCACCAGCGCGTCGATTATCCCCGGCTCATGCGCCGAGTGGCCGGCGTCGCGGATTATCTGCAGGTCCGCGTCGGGCCAGGCTTTGTGCAGGGCCAATGCGTTGTCCAGCGGGCAGACAATGTCGTACCTACCGTGAATGATCACGCCGGGTATGCCTGCCAGGGCTCCAGCATTGGCCAATAGTTGACCGGGCTGCAAAAACGCGCCGTTGACAAAGTAGTGCGCCTCGATACAGGCCAGGGCCAGCGCCATATGTGGGTCGGCAAAGCGCTGCACAATATCCGGGTTGGGGCGAAGGGTTGCACAACGGCCCTCCCACACGGACCAACTTTTGGCGGCGGACATCTTTGCCAACTCGTTGGAGCCGGTCAGACGCCGGTAATAGGCTCCAATATAGTCGTTCTTCTCTGCCTCTGGTATCTGCTGGGCATACTCCTGCCAATAATCCGGGAAAATACGGTCAGCACCCGACTGATAAAACCATTGCAGGTCCTGCTCACGGCACAAAAATATACCTCTAAGCACCAGGGCAGAGACCCGATCCGGATAGGTCTGCGCATAGGCCAGGCTCAGCGTGGAGCCCCAGGAGCCGCCAAACAACATCCACTGCTCAATATTCAAATATTTGCGTATGGCTTCCATGTCGTCAAGCAGGTGGGCAGTGGTATTGCGCTGAAGCTCCGCGTGAGGGGTAGATCGGCCCGCACCGCGCTGGTCAAACAGGATAATGCGGTATTTGCTCGGGTCAAAAAAGCGCCTGTCCGACTTGGTGCAACCCGCTCCCGGTCCTCCGTGCACAAATAGCACTGGAATCCCATCGCTAGAACCGCATTCTTCTATATAAAGTGAATGGATGTCATCCACCTGCAGCTGATGCTCGTAGTTGGTGCGAATGTCAGGAAACAATGATTGCATGCTCAACCCTTACCAGTGATCTGACCCGCCCCTGCTCAAGTCACCTTCTTGGACTGAGGCAGGCGGCAATCAGCCGAGTTTGGTTGCTTTTGCATGAATTCGCAAGAGTGCAGCGTGTTTAATACCGCCAACAGCGGCCAGCACAGGCCACCGGCGGCGCCCAACAGCCATAAATGCGAATAAGCTGTACAAAAAACAGGCGAATTGCGCGTTTTCAGCCTAAAGACTTGGTTTTTTTATTGGCTTTCGCCTATAAGACTGTTGAGCTTTTATCTCGAATGTACTAGTGTTGCCAAAAATCAGAATGCTTCAACAGCGGGTTGGCGTTGATTTCCACCGGTAACAATTTGGTCATTCCAGATGAGCAGCCGTGATATTGTCCCAACCACCGCTAATGAGTTATTGTTGGGCAACTGTTGCAGGAAAGTCATTTTTGATAATCAGAGTGTCAGTTGATAACACCGTATAAACGCGACAGCCGAGACAAGGTTTGCAAATAAAACGCAGCATGACCAAGGCAGTGGAGTGTAGTAAGGGCTGGTGCAAAAACATGCATAAGCAGGTGCGCCTACCCTGGAGTTACTCTAAACAGATAGCCTCCTTCACGAATGCCTTATCTACCCCGTGAGATTTGACTACAGAAACGCTTGAAGTTCCGTGCGGTGCGTGTGCCAACATGCAGTTCACGTTTTTTAACTATAAAAAGCCAAAAAGTGCTGAGGATAAACCTATGGGAGCTAGACCTAGTTCATTCAAGAAAAAGCTACTTGCGTCAAGTATTTCTGCTTGTATGTTTGC
>CAYNST010000040.1:0-27345 GCA_964399955.1 uncultured Cellvibrionaceae bacterium
GTGCGCCAGGAACCAAGGGAGTTTACCCAAAGAATTGAGCAGTACCTTTATGGGGGCCTGAATCAATAAGTGCCGACCTACTGCCGGCAAATCCGCATTTGCAGATGTTAACGCGCCCGCCCCTATAATGAACGAGCTGCCATATGGTTTTCATACGGACAAAAAAGAAGATTGGCGCAAAGCTGAAATGGCGGGAAGGACTTGAAGGGGGGCTGCGCCTTTAGAAGTGGGCAGACGGTTTCAACACGCGGTTAGCGGCAGGCACCGGGATCCTCCTGCAAAGGCTCTCGCCCGCGTTTACGCCTCAGCCAGTTAATGGAACGCCAGACGGGCGGCTGCCGTACAATCCAGCAGCCCAATTTATGGGTTCCTGGAACATCCAGTAGAATTAAACCCACCAGGATGGTCAGTACCCCCTGCCCCGGCAGAACCAACATGAGTATGCCCACCGCAACAAGTACTAGCCCCACGGTACTCTTGAGTACGCCCACCACAATTCGGCCAGTTGGCGAAAACCCACTCCAGGCGCGTTTTTGGCGATCATGATTGACAAAGTAGTCCGGAGGAACCTTGACAACAAAAACCGGCACCAGGATCAGCGTCGCGACGAAGGTGAACAAAGAAAACCCAGCCAACCAGGCAAACACCGATTCATTGTTTTGTATCCACTCGAGCATAATCTGCATGAAGTCTCTTCGGATTGACGAATGGCGGGTGAGGTGAACGCGCCGGGCAAAGGATTATCAGGTAATACGCCCGCGTCAGCGGCTAAGCCTGCCGCAGACGAAAAAACTAGCGGTTCTTGTCATGGTCACGGGGTTTCTTGTTGGTCACGGTCAGCCAGTCCAGTACCATCCCGGAAATAGCGCTGAAACGGGCTACCCGAAACACCACCTGTAACGGCCCCGGTCTGGTTCTGACTCGGGGCTCCACTGCACGGGGTAGGAACCAAAGCGTTACGCAGGCTCTAAGTAACGTGCTGCACCAGAACACGAGGAACAGGGGGCTACCTACTGCAAACGGTAGCTGCTCGGCAAGTGCTGGCGCAAAACTGGCCAAATAACCCCCAAACAATGCTCCCACGCACACCAGGGTTGCTCCAATGCCGGACTGTACCGCAGCGTAAGTCGCAAAGTTGGTTCGATGCGGGCGAATGTCGTAGAGGTAGTTGGCGGTGCTCAGGGTAAAGCCGCTCCAGGCAAGGCCGGAAACTACTTGCACACCAAGAAGATAATAAAAATTGGGCGAGAAAGTCCAAAGCGCTGGAAGCACCGGGATCATGCAACTGGTGGACAGCATGACCACCCGGTTGCCAAACCTGTCACTGAGTCTGCCCCAGTACCCAAGCATTATAAATTGAGTGGCAATGGAGGCAACGCTATTCAGGCTGTACTCCAAATAGGTGAACTTGAGTTCGCTGAGCATGTAAACAGCAAAGAAAGGGGCAGAAATTGCTACCATTCCCTGCATACCGGCAACAAACAAGCTGTAGTGCAAAAAGGTCTTGTCGCGAAACGAATGCGCGATCTGGCGCAGGGTATCTTTGAAAACCCGGTGTTCTGGCAGTGGTGGATGAGGATCCGGGTCGTGCATCTTCCAAAGCAACACGCTGGAAACCAGCCGGCCAAAGGCCGCCACTCCAAACAGCAGGCTAAACCCCAGCCAGGTCACGCCAAAGCTGTTGCTGTAGGACAGCAACAGGCCGCCGCCTAAAAACACGGCCAGTGAGGTGGCCATGGTGAGCTTGGTGCGCGCGGCAAAAAAGACGCCTCGTCTGCGCCGTGGCACAATGCTGCCCATCCACGCCCGCCACTGCGGCTGAATCAAATTGGCCGTGCCATGATATAAAACGGCAAGTACGATCAGCGCGGGTATGGCCCAGTGTGGGTGCAAGGCCGCCAGCAGGGCCATCAGCACCACAATCAGCGCCTGTATTGCAGCGCATGCGACTACCAGGGGGCGGCGCGCGATATGGGCCCCCGCCCAAACGGACAGCAGTTGAAAGCAGGCCCCAAAAAACTGGGGGAAGGCTGTTAACCACCCCATCTGCACTATTCCGGCTTGCAAATGCAGCGCAAAAGCGTTGATGAAGTTGTCACCTGTTGCAGTCATGGTTGATGACGCGACGGCTTCAGCCTGTGAGCAGCGAAGAGTCTTGCGCAGCCACTGCCCCTGCCTATGGCGTCTCCCAAGTCCTTCCGAAGGCTTGGGTCCGGGTGGCAAAGCGCGGCCGGTAAACATGTTCATGGAATGATCATCGATGGCGGGACTCTTCTGGCTTGTCGAACAGCAGATTGCGCAAGAGCCAAATTTTAAACACATCCTTTTTATAGCTCACGCAGGGCCAGGCTCCAGTTTTTATTTCTGGTCACATCAGATGCAGAGCCAATCTTTAAGCAACGGCCCTTCCTCCTTGCAAATTAGCCTGCTTGGCCCGACGTACCTACCCGTGCCGCCAAGAGTCCAAGAGCCTCCTGTCCTTGTCAACTCCGGCCAGGGCATGCTTGCGCCAAGTTCACATCAGTATCAGCCCAGCCATGATTGAAAGGTCAAGCCCCTGGGCAGATATATTCACAGAAATGCCGGACGGATAGACCGGATGCCCGTGTATTGCCCGTAGCAAAGGTATGTTCCGCCACTAAGGGCAACCGAACGGAGACCTAGCCATGATTACTTTTGAAGTTGAGGGCGTCAGTTGTGACCATTGCGTAACCGCCATAACAGAGGCCATTCAGAGGTTGGACCCCACCGCTCGTGTGGATGTGAACATCCCGGACAAGACCGTGGCCATCCACCTGACGGATGTTCCGGCGTTGCAACTGGCTGAAGCTATCACCGAAGCCGGCTACGACGTATCCGAGCCCAGAGATGCCTGAGCGTTGAGGATACCGGCACTTATAACCAAAAAGCAGGAGCCTATTCATAGACGGTTCTTCTCTGCCGCAGAAGAAGCCACTATTCTACGTACCTTTCATTCGTTTTGATGGGTCGTGTTTGTGGAGTGGCAGGGTTGGCTATCGCTATTATTAACGTTTGGGGCGCTTCTTGTACTGATTTTGACCCGCATTGGCCCCCATTTGGTGATGATGGCGGTCCTTACGCTGCTGAGTGTGCTTGGAATCCTCTCGCCCGGGGAGGCACTATCCGGGTTTAGTAATTCGGGGCTGATCACTGTGGCGGCCATGTTCGTCGTAGCAGCGGGGATTCATTCCTCCGGTGGAGTGGATCTGCTGGTTAACAAAGTGCTGGGGCAACCCACCACCGTCAGATCGGCTTTGACGCGCATTTTTGCGCCGGTAGTTCTGCTGAGCGGCTTTCTCAATAACACGCCGGTCGTAGCCACCATGATCCCGGCCATTCACGCCTGGTCGCGCAAGATCAACATTCCTCCATCCAAACTGATGATCCCGCTTAGCTACAGTGCCATTCTGGGAGGGACGCTCACGCTGATCGGTACCAGTACCAACCTGGTAGTCAATGGGCAATATCAAGCCCTGACCGGGCAACCCGGGTTTTCGCTGTTTTCCATAGCCGCAGTGGGCTTGCCGGTGGCCGCCGCGGGCGTGCTCTTCATGTGGCTGCTGTTTCCAAAATGGCTGCCGGACCGCAGCGATAAAAAAGCCTTTGCGAACCTGCGCGAGTTCACCTTGGAAGTGTCCGTTGCGGTAGACGGTCCTTTGGTTGGCAAGACCGTTGAAGAGGCGGGTCTTCGCAATCAGAAGCGGGTGTACCTGGTAGAAATTGAACGCGACAACACTATCGTCACCGCAGTGCCCTCGGAAGAAAAGCTCAAAGGCGGCGACAGGCTGGTCTTTGCCGGTGATACCGAGGCGGTTTCCGACCTTCTGCGTATTCACGGCATTGTTCCCTCCCCGGAAAATGGCCATGTGCAGCCACTGAGCACCGACCGGGCAGAACGGCGGCTGGTTGAAGCTGTGGTCTCCCCGCATTGTGACGCCGTGGGCTACGCCATTCGGGATGCACGCTTTCGCGACCGCTATGGTGCCGTGGTGCTGGCGGTAGCCCGCAACGGTGAGCGGGTCAAAGGCAACCTAGGCAACATCAAGCTGGAAGCGGGAGACACACTGTTACTGGAAGCGCGGCCGGCATTCGTGAGCCGCCAGCGCTACAACAAAGACTTTTTGCTCATCAATGATCTGGACACGGAAACACCGCGTCATGAGCGCGCTTACCTGTCCTGGGCCATTCTGTTTGTACTGGTTGCGGCGGCGAGCTTTGAGCTGGTGTCCATGCTGGATGCCGCGCTGATTGGCGCAGGTCTGATGATTGCCACCGGCTGCTGCTCTGTGAGCCAGGCAGAGAAGAGCCTGGATCTGACCGTGCTCATCACCATTGCCGCCTCTTTTGCATTGGGCGCCGCACTGCATAAAACTGGCGTTGCCGCCTATTTGGCAGAGTCAATCATTTCTCTTAGCTTTGGCCATGCCTGGCTGATGTTGATACTGACCTATATTGCCGTGTCTTTATTGACCGAAATTATCACCAACAATGCCGCTGCCGTGTTGATGTTGCCCATAGTACTTGAGGTGACGACAAAGGCCGGTCTCAATGCGGAGCCTTTCGTATTTGCCATCATGATGGCGGCTTCCGCCAGTTTTGCTACCCCGCTCGGCTACCAGACCAACCTGATGGTGTACGGCCCCGGAGGGTACCGCTTTAGCGATTTTCTGCGGGTTGGTGTGCCAATGAATTTATTTATCGGCTGCGCGACCCTTACTACCTTGCTGATCGGCTGGCCCTTAACCGCTTAACGCCTGCCCGCCTGCGTCTTTAGCTCGTACTTCCCCCACTAACTACGTCTGGTTGTAGGCGTGATGCGGATAGTAAAACGTTACCAAATACTGGTCTGGTATAAAATACTAAATATCAAGTTGCATTTACCTGGGTATCCTGCACCTGGTCGCAAGCGCGCTGCCAACAGGGCTGCCCGCCACCTACCGCTATTTGTTAGTTGATGACGATAATATAGTTGGGTCTCGCCTGGTCTGGTATAGTAGTTTGTTTTATAAGTTGATATTCGGGGATTGGCCTGTGGGCGCGGCACGCGTCTGCCAATGAGAGTGGCAGGGTTACGGAGAGCCGCCACGATTTTACCCTTTCAAACCCATAAGCGGACGAATCAGACTGCGCATTCACCTGCTTCCGTCAAACAATAGCGTGACCCGCGGCGCGGTGGGCCTACCGGCGGATCAACGGCAAACGACAAGCAATGCATAGTCGCTTAGGTCTCAAATTTGAGAGTCAAAGCGGGCAAGCTCCCGCGCTACGAAACTTCTTTCTGCATCCTGCCTCAAAGGCTTCGCCGACACTTTGCTGCTGGTGAGCGTACGGCCATTTACTTATTTTGCAGCCGTAGCTGATAATAACCCTGCCGCCCCGGCTGAGTCCCTTCCCCTTGCGGGATATGTCGGTTAGAACGGCTGCCCGCGCCTGCATTGCGCATCATCCAATCACACAGGACAAGATGTTCATGAACAACAAGCTAGTCACCCTTCTCACAATCGGATCTGCAATGGCACTGACATCCACCGGCACCCTTGCTGGCGACAATCCATTCCAGGCCAAGCAGCTTCAAGGTGGGTATCAACTTGCCGCAGCAGCGGACAAGACCATGGAGGGCAAATGCGGCGAAGGAAAATGCGGTGAAGGTGCATGCGGATCTGACGCCGACCAAAATGCCAAAGACAAGGAAGGCAAGTGCGGTGAAGGAAAGTGCGGTGAAGGTGCATGTGGCGCAGACACCGACTCGGATACCGACGAGAACAGCAAGGACATGGAAGGCAAGTGTGGCGAAGGCGCATGCGGCGGGGCACACTGAGCCACTTGGAACCCGCAGCAAGCAGAAGCCTGCCAATGGCTCAAGCGGTCACAGGAGCAGGGCTCGGCTTTCGCCGGGACTTGCTCAAGACGCTGGGGCAGAACGATCTGTCCAACATAGATTTTTTTGAGCTGGCACCGGAAAACTGGATTGGCCTGGGCGGCAAATTTGAGCGCGACCTGCGTCGCTTTACAGAACGCTTCCCATTTGTCTGCCACGGTCTTTCTTTGTCGCTGGGCAGCACCGACCCGCTGGATCTTGATCTGCTTGCACGGATCAAACGCTTTATGGATGACCACGGTATAGCGCTGTACACCGAGCACCTCTCCTGGTGCAGTCACAAAGGGCACCTTTACGACCTGCTGCCCATCCCTTTCAATGAAGAAGCCGTTCGATGGGTGGCAGACCGGATACGCACCGCTCAGTCCATCCTGCAGCGGCGCATCGCCATTGAAAACGCCTCCTATTATTTTGTTCCGCCCGGTAGTGACATGAGCGAGGTTGAATTCATCAATGCGGTCGTGCGTGAAGCGGATTGCCTGTTGCATTTGGACGTCAACAACCTTTACGTCAACAGTGAAAACCTGGCCTATGACAGCCACGCCTTTCTGGCGGAACTGAACATGGACAAAGTGAACTACTTGCACGTGGCGGGTCACCTGGTTGAAGCAGACGGTTGGCGGGTTGACACCCACGGTGCGGCGGTTATTGACCCAGTTTGGTCACTGCTGAACCAGGTCTACCAACAGTCGCCCCACCCGGCTGAGCACTTGCCCACCTGCCTTGAACGGGATTTCAATTTCCCAGCCTGGTCTGAGCTGTCCAAAGAGTTGGACACCATAAAATCAATGCAATGTGGGGCCGGTAATGACGGCGGTGTCGTCACATCATGAGCAGCGACAATCTCCCTCCCCCCAAAGGCCTCCATGCCTTTCAAACCGACTTTGCCACCTACCTGCGTCAACCCGCAGCAGCCATGCCGCTCTCGGTTCCAGAGAGGCAGGCAAATCTTTATCAAAACCTGTTGTTCAACAACGTTTGCGGATTTGTTGACCGGTGCTTTCCCGTAGCAAAATCCTTGAGCAAGCCCGAGAGTTGGCGCCAGTTGTGCCGCCAATTTTTTGCCGAGTGGTCGTGTAAAACGCCTTATTTCAAGCAAATACCCTTGGAATTTGTCTCCTATGTCCAGCAAAGTGGGCCGCGTGAGCGGTTTGCGGGTTGGTTTGGCGAGCTTCTTCATTACGAATGGGTGGAACTGGCCGTGCAGTCAAGCGCCTTGACAGCCAACTGCAAAGCGGTGAGGGTTGCAGCCGACACTCTGCTGACCTGCAACGCTACCCTGCACAATCTGCAGTATCAGTGGCCGGTTCATAGGATAGGACCGGGCAATCTGGCTCAAGCGGCGGAAACCACCAACCTTTTAGTGTACCGAGACCAAGAACTGGCGGTCAGTTTTGTCGAGGTGAACGCCGTGACCGCCGCGCTGGTCGCCCTGTTTCAACAACGGCCTCGCAGCCTGCAGGACGCCACTGCAGAGATCCAACAGCAGCTGGGTCACGGCCGGCTTGACCAGTTGCTGGCATTTGCCCAACCGCTGGTCCAAGGTCTGGTAGACAGCAACGCTTTGGGGGCGCCCGTTATTGAGGCGGCTGAAACAGCGGCCCCTGAAGAGTCTGAGGCTCGGCCCCAGTAACCTTTTTGACGGCATCAACAAGCCCTTCCCAACTGACGTCCTGATCGCCCCTAAGCTGCCTGACGACATCGTCCAAGGTAGAGCGGCCTTCAGTTGCTGCTTGTATCTCCTGGTCCAGATCGCGGAACATCAGTACCGCCTTTGCTGTGATGTCTCCTTTGGACGCGCGGACATGAAGACTTTTGACCTGCTTGGAACGCTTCTGCATTCGGCTGTAGATGGTCTGCCTGCGCTCTGCAGTCAGCCCCCCTGATCGGTACAGCAGCTCCACCGAGTAGTATTCGGCGATTCCTTCTGCAATCCAGTCGGCGTAGCGCGCGCCACTGATCCCACTCAACACGTGCACCAGTTCATGTATCAAGGTACTGGTGCCGTCTTCGTCCACAAGTGGACGGTCACTATGCAGATACAGCGAATTGGGGCCTGACAGCCCGCCTCGCCACATGGGTTCAGCCGCACTGACGATCAGCAGATCGGTCGGCAGCGGGTCAAACAGGCGGGCCAACTCCGGCCAGACAAAGCCCATGAACACGGTCAGCTCCATCGGTCGTACTCGATGGCCACGGGGGCCGCTGACACTGAGTTGGGTGCCTGCCATGGTCTCTCGACGAGTGGACAGCTTGCCAGCTACCAACCAGCCCACAGGCCTGGCAAAACTGTGTTTGGACTCATCGAACTTGAACCGGCTGGCTTCAAGCCTTTGCCAGCCCCCATTGACGGAGGTCCAGCTTGGCGGCATTACGAAGCTTATCAGGGCGTCGGATCGAGCGCCGCCGCTTTGGCGCACGCGCGCCGGGGGCACCAGATTGTCCCCGCGCATAAGCACCCAATCAGCTGTCATGTAGGCGTCAAAGTGTTCATCACCTCTGTTTTTGTTGACGCGGACGCGGTAAGTCAGACGCGCGTTCTTGGCCGGAGGACGCCAGTGCCAGCGGTCGTCCACCTCACTGAATTCTCCGTTGGCTTCAGCGTCGAAGTACTGCCCTTTTTCAACATTGAAGTCAACCATGGTCAACCAGCGACTATTGGGTATGCGCAAGCTTACCTCGGCGTAACCCTTGTCCGGTTTGAAAGCAATTTCGTAGTTGATTGTGTAAAGCCGTTCGGGCTCTGAGATTGCATCGGAAGCGGTGAACAGAATTATCAAAGTCAGTAGAATCAAACGCATCAACAGTCTCCGTCATGATGGGACTATTGGAGCACAAGCAGCACGTACAGGGAAGGCTTTGCGCCTGAGCTGCCCCCATGGAGCCTGCCTGCGTTCTTTCAGTCGCAAGTTGTCCGCTGCGTGATCCTTCGATCAACCTAGATAAGGCCTTTTATATGAGACGCGTAAACTGGTTGGCACCATTGCTGGGAACCATAGGCCTGGCAGGCTGTAGCTCGCCTGCCGTGGAAGTGCCTGTCAGGGTAGTTTTTCAAAGCCAATACTGCAGCCAAGCTGAAGGGCTTGTCACAATAGCTGATGAGCAGGCGCTGGCCCAGCTGATGCAAAGCGCGTCCCGCGTAATGACCGCAAACGGCGAAGCACCGCAAACACCCGGGTTTACGGAGCGCGAGCACCTGTTGCTGCTGAGTCTGGGGCAGAAAAGCTCTGGAGGCCACGAGCTGGTGCTGAGTCAAACCCACGCGAGACGAGTGGACACTACCCTGATGATTGAGATAGATATCGCGTCGCCGGCAGAGGGAAGTATGCAAACCATGCAGTTAACCTCTCCCTGCTTGGTGATTGCAGTTGAGAAAGGCGCTTATGACAAGGTAAAAATTGCCTCCCGGCCGGATTGGCAGGTTCAGGTGCAATCACACTGATCCCCACCAACGCCGGCTCCGATAAGGCTGGGCAAAGGCTATTTCTGCGGTTGCACCCGCCGGGAGATCCCTCTGTCCAGGCTTTCAAGGCGATCCAGATTCAAAGCGCTCAACCCAAGCGTTGAGTAAAGCCCCACGGCAAAATCGATCTGCCCCCTGTCCTGGTTAACCACGATCACTGATGTCTCGCCAAAAGTTGGGTAGAAACCACAGGTTTCACCGTCCTCACAAATGTACTCGTCATTATTGATATCGGAGCCGGCAGAAATGGTGTAGTCGCCTGCGGGCACATCCTCAAAAACGTATTCGTAGGTGCCGTCGACTCCGTTGGAGTGCAGTACCGCAAAAGGCTGCACTTCATCCGCCCGCGAAAGGATGACATAAAGCGACCCGGCATTGCCGGATACCCGGCTTTCTCCCACCTGCATGGTGACCGGCACCTGCAGGCGCGAGCCGATATCGGTCTGAAACTCCAGCTCCGCGCGGTAGCCTCCATCCTCCAACCCGGTGCGATCGACGCTCACAAGATAAGTGCCGGCCCCTCGTTCACCTACCTCCAAGGCACTGATTCTCAGCCACGCTTCCGAGCTGCGCACGCTGGTCACGCTGATGCTTCGGTTACCAATAGCGGACACTCGGATAGTGGATTCACTGACCGCGTTGTCAAAGAAGATGGCTCCGGGCGAAGCAACAATGGCAGCCGTTGTACCCCCGCCGGCCAGGTCGCGAGCCGCGTTCACCGCCAGGTTGGCATCAATCAGTCCGTAGCCGTATTCGTCGTCGCGGCCCGGTTCTCCAAGATCTACCGTCAGCCTGCCGCTAACCAAAAGGCTGCGAAATTCCTCAGGTGTCAACCCCGGGTAAACCGCTTTCATCAGGGCCACAACACCGGATACATGCGGAGCAGACACGGATGTCCCTTGGTAAATCACGTACGCCGAGGACAAGCCCTCGGAGGTTTCATTGACCGACAGGCCCAGGACGCCATCGGGGCGGTTATCTTGGTTGCGATCAACCGCCAGGTTGCCGCCCGGTGCCACCAGATCCAGAAATTCGCCGGTGTTGGAATACGGGGCCCTACGCCCCAGCATATCCGTAGCCCCGATGGAGAAGACCCCCTCGTAGGAGGCCGGGTACATGGGTTCACTGGAGTTATCATTTCCAGCGGCCGCAATCACAATGATTCCCCTATCTCGAACCTGCCTGAACAGGTTCTGCGACGCCTGGGAGAAGCCGCCGCCTCCCAGGCTCAAATTGATGATATCGGCGCTTTCTGCCGGCACCGTGCCGCTGTCATTGGCCATGCCGGCGGCAAAACGAACAGACTGGAGAATGTCGTACATCAAGCCGCCGCCCCGCCCCAACGCACGCAGGGGCATGACCTTGGCGCCGGAGGCTACGCCCGCGATGCCTTCGCCGTTGTTCATGCGAGCCACCACGGTGCCAATCACATGTGTCCCGTGCCAGGAACTGTTGCCCACGTGGATACTGTCGCCGGGGTCTGTCGGGTCAGGGTCGATGCCGTCGCCGTCACGAGCGGCATCGGGAGAGGAGATGAAGTCGTACCCCGGCACCAATTGCCCCTGCAGATCAACGTGTTCGCCGTATACACCCGAGTCCACTACGGCGACGATCACATCGGCAGAGCCCACCGTGACATCCCAGGCGGATGGTAAATTGAGCGCAGCCAGGTTCCACTGCAAGCCGTAGAAGGGGTCGTTGGGGGTTAACAACGACTGTAGCCGATAATTGGGCTCGGCAAACTCGACGTCATCCTGCAGGCCCAGTTCTTTGATTGCTTTGAGGGTCTGCATTTTCTGGAAGGTCTCAGGGTTGACCTGAGCGATGGTCTGCTCGATCGCGTCGGCCGGCCTGTTCATACCCAATACGGTTTGCGTCTGCGGATTGAGAGGGTTGAAGCGGACCCGCGCTTCGCGCCGTTGGTCCGGGTGGGAGACCTTCAGCTGTGCGCGCAGCGAGGTTCTTCCCAATGGTTGAACCGCATCCGGAGCAAGCGCCTTGAATTTGACAATCGCTTCGTCAGGTTCAAACTCGCCACTTTGCCCAAAGCGGGTTGGCCCCATCGCCAGCGACGAGCGGCCGACGTTGAGCAGATACTTAGAGGCACCGCGCACCGCATTGACCATGATGAAGTATCGGCCATCAGCAGGAATTCGCACAGATTCGAACTCGCCGGTGGTGATGGATTGCGCTACCAGGTCGTATTGAGGAGTGAGCAGATACAGATCCAGATCGGCACTGGCGTGGTCGATAACCCTCAATGACACAAACTGACCCGCTTCCATTTCCACTTCATAGATGTCGTTGATATCCACGCTGAAGCGGAAAACATCGCCGGGCCCCGCAGTCGGGTTTTGCGCGGCAAAGCCGTTCAACAGCACCGGATTGTTGATTTGCTGGGTTTCGCCGTGCGGGAAGCCATTGTTGTTGAACACAACTGCCAAGGGGTCGTTGATATCACCGTCCACATCGGTGTAAGGCAAAGAGCTGATGGTCCCGGACACCTTGAAACGTACATCTTCAGGCAGGGCGGTGATCTCGATGGTTTGCGAGTCGGTCAGGCCGTGGTTGTCTACTACCTCCAAGGTAACGGGGTAAACGCCAGGCTCAGTGAAGGTATGACTGAAGTTGGAGGTCGTCGGGCCCGGCTCTTCGCCGATGAGCCAACGATAGGCAACCAGTTCGCCGTCTTCGTCGCTCGACTGCATGGCAGTGAATTCAACGGTCAGGGGCGCAACACCGCGAGTGACGTCGGTCAATGCCACCGCTTTGGGCGGCGTGCGCGGCGCGTCCAGCGCGTCGATAACCAGACTCTGGGAATTGCTCAGGCCGCCGGCATCAGTGACGGTCAGCTGGGCTATATATCGCCCCGGCTGAGCGTAGGTATAACTGATCAAGGCGCGGCTGGCTGTCTCCCCGTCACCAAAGTCCCAAAAAAACTCCAGCTGGTCGCCGTCCGGATCGAAGGATCCACCCGCGTCAAAAAGCACATCCAGAGGCGCCTCACCGGTCAGAGGCGCTGCGGTGGCCCGGGCGACAGGCGCTTCATTGGGCACGGGCTTCTGGATGACGGGGGGCGGATCGCCTCCGCATCCCAGCAAGGCGGCGCTTGCCAGCAGTGCCAGCAACCCAATCTCCAAATGTTTGATTATTGTTATTCTCATACGAGTTTGATCACTCCGAACGGTACAAAGACCACTGGGGGCGCCGGTGCAAGCCCCTTCAAATACGCTTATGTGCACTCCCGCGCCAATCCTCCGCCATTTTGCCCCGAGGCGCCGCAGTTAACAGTGATACGCGGCCCAGTTTGGATAAGTGATACCGCAAGCTGAAGCAAATAAGATAGACCAAAGCCCGGTCGCGCAAGATAAGGTTTGCTCCAGGCCATAGATTTGTCCTTCCGCACGCCCAGATTCAGCGAAAAGACCCAGGAATTGAGACGGATGAGCTAGGATGAATATAGCAGTGCTTTGGTTTGGTAAAATTTCTTGCTCAGATCTTGGTCAAATTCTGGCAAACACCTGCGACCGATGCTAAAGTCAAAGTGTCATTACCAATCGCTATATATAGGAAGGCGCAGTGGGGTTGACCGGGATTGGAAGAATTTGCCAGCAGTCACAAAGCAGAACAAATCTCCTTTATCCTTACTGCCTGCGGGAACCTCGGAAGGTTGCAACACACTAACTAGCACGGCGAAGAGCAGCAGCTGGAGTCAAAACAGCGAGTGCGGTTGCCTGTCGGCGGCTAGCCTTGTGAGGATGGGGTGTAGCTTGAGAAAGGCCGTATTTGGCCGATCGATGCTGGGCCTGTCCAACTGATGAGCAAGATCCCGGCTCCGACCGGGAACGACGCGTCAAAATTGTTTTGGCATTGTCTTGAACTTACAGAGCGGGACCACAAATTTGATTAAGTCATACTTCGGCAGCGTATGCATCGCTGTGGCGCTAATCACGGGCTCAGTGCAGTCTTATGCAACTACGCATGCAAGCACGGCCCTTGCACCCACCAAGGCGCAGTCAGAAACGACAAAAGACATCATTGAGAAGCTGTCAAAGCGGCACTACCGCAATCTACAGCTTGACGATAGCCTGTCGGAGTCCTTCCTGAATGACTACCTGGTTAGCCTGGACCCGGCCCGCCTGTATTTCGTGAAAAGCGATATTGATACGTTTTACAAACACAAAGCGGATCACGACGACTTTCTCAAGGCGGGCAATTTGCAACCCGGCTTTGATATCTACGCAGTTTATCGGCAAAGGGTTGAAGCGCGCCTCAATTGGGTCCTGGCCCAGCTCCGCGACGAGGACGTCAAGTTCGAGTTTGACTCCAAGGACTATGTTGAGATAGACCGCAAAGACTCTCCTTGGCCTGCCACTGCGGCCGAGGCAGACGAACTCTGGCGCCAACGCCTGAAACTCAGCGTGCTCAACCTGGTGCTGGCAGACAAAACCGTTGAAGAGGCCCGGGAGACCCTGGAGCGGCGCTACACCAACCAGTTGAAGCGTACTTCTCAGCAGAAGAGCCACGATGTCTTTGAGACATTGATCAATGCCTTCACTACGCTTTACGATCCGCACACCAATTACTTCTCACCGCGGACCTCGGAGAACTTCAACATCAATATGTCTTTGCAACTGGAAGGTATTGGTGCCGTACTGCAGTCGGAAGACGAGCATACCAAAGTGGTTCGCCTGGTTCCGGGCGGCCCTGCCGCTCGACAGGGTGAGCTGCAACCGGCAGACAAGATTGTCGGCGTTGGCCAGGGCGATAAAGGCGAGATTGTCGACGTCGTCGGCTGGCGTCTGGACGAGGTTGTGGAGCTCATTCGAGGCAAGAAAGACTCTGTAGTCAAGCTTGAAGTGGTTAGCCTGGATGCCAAGCCCAAAGTCGTTGAGATCAAGCGTGGAACCGTTCAGCTGGAAGATCAGGCCGCACAAAAAGCGGTACTGGAGGTCAGCGACGGCGAGCGGATGCGGAAGCTGGGCGTCATCAACATACCGGCCTTCTACCATGACTTTGCCGCTTTCCGCCGGGGCGATGCCAACTACCGCAGCACCTCCCGCGATGTGGCACGCTTGCTCAGCGAGCTACAGCAACAAGATGTTGAGGGCATAATTCTTGACCTCAGAAATAACGGCGGCGGCTCTCTGCAGGAAGCCACCATGCTCACCGACCTGTTCATTGACCAGGGCCCTGTGGTGCAAATTCGTGAAGCCAGTGGCAACATCAGCCAAACCAATCGGTCTCGGTCGCGCGCGGTTTATCGCGGCCCGCTGGTGGTCATGATTAATCGCCTGAGCGCCTCCGCGTCAGAAATCTTTGCCGGTGCCATCCAGGATTACCGACGCGGCGTCGTGGTAGGCTCGCAGTCTTTTGGTAAAGGCACTGTCCAATTGCTGAGTGATTTGCCGGAAGGTCAACTTAAGTTGACCGAGTCCAAGTTCTACCGGGTTTCCGGTGACAGTACGCAGCACCGCGGAGTGATACCGGACATTGCCATGCCCATGCTCATAGACAAAGAAGCAGTAGGCGAGTCGGCTTACCCGAACGCACTGCCATGGGACAGAATTACTCCAGCTAAACACGGGGTGTATTTCAACTTCGAAGACATGATGCCCACGCTCGCGAAACTGCATACAGAGCGAGCTGCCAACGACCCGGACCTGGTCAACATCAATGATCGACTGGAACTTGTGCAGCGCAATCGCAACCGCAAAACGGTGTCCTTGAATCATCAGGAGCGCATTCTGGAGAAGGAGCAAATGGAGCTGGAGCAGATGGCGCTGGAGAACAAACGACGTAAAGCCAAGGGCCTTGAGGTGTTCGCCTCACTGAAAGCTTTCCAGGAGCATGGCGAAGAAGAGAAGAAAAAGGATGCCCTGGCCACTGCACCGAAGCCCGCCATCGATGTGGAGAGTGATGCGCTGCTGCAGGAAGCTGGCTACATAATGCTGGACGTTATGGATGTAGGCAGCCAGCCGGCCAATCAACAAGTAGCCAACTTCTAAGAAGGCCCAGAGCCTTACCAGGTAAAAAAGGTTGTAGAATGCAAAGGCCCCATGTCAGGGGCCTTTTTTTTATTCTTGGAAAGGTTCGCAGCACCTCATGAAATGTGTCTCCTTCAACATCAACAGTATTCGCTCTCGTCTGCACCAGCTGGAAGCCATTGTTAAGAAGTATCAACCGGATTTCATTGGGCTGCAGGAAACCAAAGCGTGTGATGAAGATTTCCCCACAGAAGCCGTTGAGGCCCTGGGTTATCACGTCGCCTACACCGGGCAAAAAACCCACTACGGGGTAGCCCTGATGTCGAGATGGCCTTTCCTGTCGCAGGTTAAAGGTTTTGCCACAGATACGACAGAGACACAAAAACGCTTTATCGGCGGGCGCTTTCAGCTGGACGGCGGGCGCAAATTGACGGTACTGAATGGCTACTTCCCACAGGGCGAAAGCCGCGACCATCCGGTAAAGTTCCCCAATAAACAGCGCTTTTATGCAGATTTGCTCCATCACCTGAAAACTGAACAGGCGGCGGACGAACCGCTGATAGTAATGGGGGACGTAAACGTCTCGCCCACTGACAGAGACATCGGCATTGGCGAGGACAACCGCAAGCGTTGGCTGAAAGCCGGAAAATGCAGCTTTTTGCCGGAAGAGCGGGAGTGGCTTGCGTCCTTGTATGACTGGGGACTGGTGGATACCTACAGAAGTTGCCACCCAGAGGTGGACGACCGCTTCAGCTGGTTTGATTACCGCAGCCGCGGCTTTGAACGCGAGCCCAAGCGCGGGCTGAGGATAGACCTGATTCTGGCGTCTCGGGCATTGGCGGCCAGTTGCATCACAGCGGGTATCGACTATGAGATACGCGCCATGGACAAGCCTTCTGACCACTGCCCCGTTTGGGCAGAGTTTGACTGGTAACAATCAAGGCGACCTTGAGACACATAAGGGGCGCCGGCCGGTTTCAGTGCAGCCAGTAACGCAAGTAGCTGGTATCTCCAGCAACTAAATCTTCCGTTCCCACAAAATGGTCGACACCGTACTCCATCATGTCCTTTTTGATCGCCGCCGGGCCGATGCCTACCACGGGGATGTAATAGTCCCCTCCCTTGCCGGCTTCAAAAGCACGAATGCTGCGAATGCACTCAAACACATCCTCGCCGGTATGCTCCACCACAATCAGATCAAAAGTAGAGTCACTCAAACGTTTTTCCAGCTGTTTGAGCTCGCTGACACGATTGCCGGGCATACCGTCGCTATCAACCCGCTTGACGCTATCGGCATTCTTGCCCAAGGCGATCCACAACACACTTTTGTTCACCGAGCGGTTGCCCGAAGTCGCGTCCGCCTCCAGTTGTTCCCGCTCATCAAAGACTGCATCTGCAGTCAGCTCAAATTCGAACATGCCGGACGGCCTTAGCACCGTATGCAGAAGTGGCGTTTCCTTTGATAGCTTTTCGCGAAAATAGCGCCTGCCTATGCCAGAGCAAATTACAAAATGATGAGTGTATTTCAGCTGGCCATGGGCGAATAGATCATTGGCAAACTGCCAGGCGCTGTCATCTCCCCAAAGCGCAGAATACACTACACAGCCAAACGGGCTGCCCTGCTCCACTGCGTTTTGCAAAACCTGCTGCGCCTTTTTATAGTCATTGGTGGTGGTTACGGCAAATCCCAGCACCTCCAGCTCCAACCGCTTGGCATCCAACCAGCGGCGGGACCAGGGATGAATCAGCAGCAGCGGCTTTCCTCGGAATGACGGCCGCTTGTAGTCCAACTTGGGGTTGGCCGCAGCCACCCCCATGGGTAGGGTAAGACGCAGCGTTTTGCCATCGCGGGTTTCCATTTCAGCGATATCAAGCATGCCGTTTAGGCTTTCTGCCAAACCTCGAGCCACAATCAAATCGATGTTCATTTGCAGAGCCGGCATAGATCGGCTTTGCAATACCCCCCGTTTCAGGGCACCGTACTGCCTGATCAGGGTTATCTGCAAATGACCGGCATCTTCGTATTCCCGGGTGAATTCAACTTCCACCAGAAGCAGGCCCTCATCGGTTTGCTTGATTGAGCTGGCAATCAGCGTGCGTACAATCTGGCCCAGTATGGGCGCATCGCCAATTACCCGCGCAGGCAGAGTCAGTGACAGTGCTGTTTCCAGCTCCAGCCCCTTGCGCTCCGCAGCCTCCACCAGTTCAGCGGCGATGGACTGCAGATACCTGCGAACGTTGAAGGTACGCGGCTCCGCGTTGAGCTCCTTACACAGAATTTTGCGAAAATCCTCTACACACTGCTCCAGTTGAACAAGCTCCGTGCGCTGCGCTATAGGCAGGTGACCGGTGACCTCGGGCTTCAGAGACCAAAGTTGCATTTCATAGTGCAGCGAAGTCATGAACTCTTTGGAAAGTGCAACCGATGCTCGCGTATCCCGTTTTTCTTCCTCGATGGACTCAGTTTTCAGAGCCAGGGTGTGGTCGGCCTCCATGCGCTCCCAATAACTGCTGGCCATCAGCTCGCAGTGGTGGTTCAAAATGCGATAAAAGATCAACAAAATACCGCCGTAGAGCACACTTAAAAATTCGCCGGTAAAAAAAGTGCAAAGCGCAGCAGGGATCAGCCCCAAAAACTGATAAACCGATAAAAACCGTTGGTAGGGCGCAAATGCATGAGCCGTGGTTGCAAAAAACACGACCGTGTAGAGCCACAACAGCGGTGCGACCCCCTGCATATTGTTAAACAGGGTGAAGCTGGCCACCACCACGCCCCACCATCCGGCGCCCACCAAAGTGGCTGCGAAATACTTGCTGCGCCAAGCAGCAGGTGCCCGCGGGTAAAGTGCAGAAAAACGAAACAGGAGATAGCCGCGCACACTGATGGTGATCAGCAGGCCGATCGTCAAGACAACCACCAGAGTGCGATGCTGGGTATAGAAGTCCTGGCTGAACAACAGGCAGAGCAGGTAGATCAGCAGGTGCGATATAAGCCCGCGGCGGCTGTACTTTGCCATGCGGGTATCCGTCTGGCGTACAACCTGACGGTTTTTCTGCACTTTGATTTGAGGCTCGAACAGTCTAAGCATTAAAACGCCTGTAAATACCGTGACATACCAGGGTTTTCAACAGTCGCGCCACAGCTCCCTGCGCAGCGCGCCGCTCAACACTGTCCCAATGGGCCGTCGCAGCCCGGTAGGGGCCGCGAAGCCGGGGCATTCTAACCAAAGTGGCCGGGTGCGACCAGCCTCAACCTCTGGCCTTGAGCTTATCGGTCAGCTCGGGAAGCGCCGTGAAGAGATCGGCAACCAGACCGTAGTCCGCCACCTGGAAGATAGGTGCGTCTTCATCCTTATTGATGGCAACAATCACCTTCGACTCTTTCATTCCCGCCAAATGCTGAATTGCCCCCGATATACCCACCGCCAGATAAAGATCCGGGGCAACAACCTTGCCGGTCTGACCAACCTGGAGATCGTTGGCAACATAACCGGCATCCACCGCTGCGCGGGATGCTCCCACCGCCGCGCCAAGTACGTCGGCCAACGCAAACACCATGTCAAAGTTGTCGCTGCTACCCAAGCCCCGCCCGCCCGAGACCACCACTTTGGCCCCGGCCAGTTCGGGACGGTCCAGCTTGGCCAGCTCCTCTCCCTCAAACTGCACCACGTTGCGTGGCGGAATGGGTGTGAGGGGCTCCAGCAGTGTCATGACGTCAACCTTGGGCACCTGCACAAAAGCGGTGGGCCGCACGGTCAGCACCTTGATGGGGTCACTGCTTTTGACCGTGGCAATCACGTTGCCCGCATAGATGGGACGCTTGAAGGTATCCGGCGATTCTATGGCAACCACATCGGCGATGGGCTGAACGTCAAGCAGGGCTGCAACACGCGGAAGCAGGTTCTTGCCAAAGGTTGACGCAGGCGCAACAATTGCCGTGTAGTGCTTGGCGATGGGCAGTATCACTTCCGTTAGTTCTTCAGCAATATGGTGCGCATACTGCTCCCCTTCTGCCACCAGAACCTTGAATACCCCTTCCAGGTGAGCTGCCTCATGGGATACTTTTTGGCAGTGCACACCAGCCACCAGCAGATGCACTTCTTCACCAAACGCCAATGCGGCGGTAACTGCGCACGCGGTGGCGCTCTTTAGAACCTGATTATCATGTTCGGCGATCACTAGTACACTCATGGGATGACCTTCGCCTCGTTGGTTAGTTTGTCGATCAGCTCGTCCACATCACGCACCTTCACCCCCGCCTTGCGTACGGCGGGCAGTTCAACTTTAAGCAAAGTCAGGCGATTGGTGTCGTTGATGCCAAGCTCCGCCAGGCTGGTAGACTCCAGGGGCTTCTTTTTGGCTTTCATGATATTGGGCAAGGTGGCGTAGCGCGGCTCGTTCAAACGCAGATCCGTAGTAATGACGGCCGGCAGGTTGAAACCCAGAGTTTGCAGCCCTCCGTCCACCTCACGGGTTACCTTGACCCGTCGGTCATTGACTTCCAAGGCAGACGCAAAAGCCCCCTGCGGCCAACCCAACAGCGCGGACAGCATTTGCCCTGTCTGGTTATTGTCGCCGTCAATGGACTGTTTACCCAGTATTACCAAATCCGGCTGTTCTTTTTCCACCACTGCTTTTAATGCCTTTGCCACTAAAAGCGGTTGCAGGTTGTTGTCGGCATCAACCCATACGCCACGGTCCGCACCCAATGCCATGGCCGCCCGTAGCTGCTCATGGGTTTTATTGGACCCAATGGATACCACAACCACTTCGGTCGCCAAGCCTCGCTCTTTGAGCCTGATGGCCTCCTCCACAGCAATTTCGCAGAAGGGGTTCATACTCATTTTGGCGTTGGCAATGTCGACATCCGCGCCATTGGCCAGGGGTCGGACCTTGACGTTGTAATCCACCACCCGTTTGATTGGCACCAGTATCTTCATAACTATATTGCTCTCTTTTCCGGGATCTTGGCTCTCTAGTATAGCGTCCGAGTCTATATATGCCGACCCTGTCCGCAGCGCATTGGCCGTATATCCGCCAATACCGCCTACAAACCACAGGTTAAGTTGGTAGTCTCAGTCTCGGCTTCGTATACTCAGCTTCTATACGGCCATTCAACAGCATCGTCCCAAGTGGATAAGGAGCACCCATTGCAACGTGAATCCATGCCATACGACCTGGTTATCGTCGGCGCCGGTCCTGCGGGTCTTGCGGCGGCCTGTCGACTCAAGCAAATCAACGCCGAGCTGTCCGTCTGCGTAGTGGAAAAGGGGTCGGAGGTCGGCGCGCACATACTTTCCGGTGCGGTGCTGGAGCCAAGTGCGTTGAACGAGCTTTTCCCCGATTGGCGCGAGCTGGGCGCTCCGGTCTCAGTTGCGGTGACCGGGGATGAATTGCACTGGTTTTCCTCCGCTAACAGCAGCCGCCCCATTCCCTCGGTATTTCAACCCAAAACCCTGGGCAACCACGGCAATTATGTCATCAGTCTGGGACGCCTGTGCCGCTGGCTGGCCGAGCAGGCAGAGACTTTGGGTGTGGACGTCTTCCCGGGTTTTGCCGCGTCAGAGCTGCTGTTTAACGAAGACGGCAGCGTTAAGGGGATTCTGATCGGTGATATGGGGGTCAGCGCAGACGGCACTCATAAAGCCGGTTTTGCCCCGGGGATGGAGCTGCTGGCAAAATACACCCTGCTGGCGGAAGGTTGCCGGGGCCACCTGGGCAAGGAGGTCATTGCACGCTACGATCTGGCCCAGGGTCAAGACCCCCAGCACTACGGGCTGGGAATAAAAGAGTTGTGGAAGGTTCCGGCCAAGCAGCATCAACCCGGTCTGGTGGTGCATACGGCGGGCTGGCCGCTGACCGAGTCCAGCAGCACCGGTGGCGGTTTTGTTTATCATCTCGAAGACGGGCAGGTATCGGTCGGACTGATCACTGACCTGTCCTACAGCAACCCGCACCTGGACCCCTTTCTCGAGTTCCAGCGCTACAAGCACCACCCCACGATCGCCAAGCACCTGCATGGCGGAGAACGGATTGCCTACGGCGCGCGGGCCATCACCAAGGGCGGTGCGCAGTCACAACCGCGCATGTACTTTCCCGGCGGGCTTTTGCTGGGCGACGACGCCGGAACACTCAACCCCGCCAAAATCAAAGGCATTCACACCGCCATGAAATCGGGCATGGTGGCGGCTGAAACCGTGGCAAAGGCACTGCAGGATGAGCAACCGACACCAAGCCTGGAGACGTTCGGTGTCTACTATCGCCAGAGCTGGGCCTGGAAGGAGCTGGCAGCACACAAAAACTTTGCTCCCGCTCAGCATCGATGGGGGTCACTGCTGGGAGGCGCCTACGCTTTTGTCGACATCAACCTCTTTGGTGGTCGGCTTCCCTGGACGCTTAATGACCGGGTACCCGATCACGCCCGCCTGTTGCCGGCAGATAAGGCGAAGCCTATCGCTTACCCCAAGCCGGACAACCTGCTCAGCTTTGACCGCCTGTCTTCGGTCTACCTGTCCAATACCAATCACGAAGAAGACCAGCCGTCCCATTTGCGACTGGGCTCCGCCAGCATACCCATCGAGAAGAACCTGCCGGTGTTTGACGAGCCCGCCCAGCGCTACTGCCCGGCACAGGTGTACGAAATTGTCGAAGCCGCCGACGGCCAGAAGAAGCTGCAGATCAACGCCCAAAACTGCGTGCACTGCAAAACCTGCGATATCAAGGACCCAGCTCAGAATATAACCTGGGTGACACCGGAGGGAGGCGGAGGCCCGAATTATACCGAGATGTAAGCGCGGCTAAGGCTGGGCAACTGCGTATGAATTCAGTTGCCGCTCAAGGACTTCAGCAGGGTATCCACGGTGGCGCGGCTGTGGTCTGGCCCTCCGCCACCCAATAATCCCCGCGAAACCTTAACCCGTACCGTGTCCAGCAGCTTTCCAGAGCGCACATCGTAGATCCAGGCTTCCAGCTCACTGACCGGCCGCACACCGTCAGACTCGGCAGCTTCATAGGCGCCCCAAAGGCCGGCAGGCCTTGCGGGCCCCTGATGGTCCATCGGCGGGTCCGCGCGCAGCGTAATCAAATAGTCGTATCCCCGGGTTTCTGCCGCTGAAAGGCTGTCTTGAAACCCTGCGGGAGCGCGAAGGAATTCCGCGCCGGCAAAGTGCAAGGGGGCAAGCTGTCTTATCAACTGAGCCATGTGCTCTGCGGTGCGCGGCAGACGCACATGGCCCTTGCTGATTTCCGGATAGGCAAACAGCACTCGGCTGCCGGCGGCCAGACGCCAGTCATGACGACGGGCAACTTCAACGCCCATAGCCAGGCCGCTAGCACCCATTGCCGGGGGCGCTGTGCTGCGGGTGTGACCGGGCGTGCAGGCAGTCAGAGCCAGCCCCAGGGCCAGAGCGCCTATACTGCTAACCATATGTGCTCGTTGCATCATTTTGTCTCTGAGCAACCTGTTCAACGCAGGTGATATGAACCTACATGCCACCTAAGGGCGGCACGCCCAATATTTCTTTAGCCGGAGTTGCCAAAATGTTGGCTGCACTATTGAATCTAGAACAAGTTGCCGATTGCCGCTTTCGCTCTTACGTGCATCAAACCAATTTTCGTCAGACGCTCTTTGGCGGGCAGGTGCTGGCGCAGGCTCTGATGGCCGCTGGAATGACGGTGGACTCCCGATCGCCCCACTCTCTGCACGCCTACTTCCTGCGCGCAGGCACCAGCACCCAACCCGTGGCTTTTGAGGTTGACCGCCTTCGCGACGGCGGCAGGGTGTCCAGCCGTGCAGTGCGGGTTTTGCAGAATGATCAGGTAATACTGAACATGATGGCGTCCTTCCACAATGCTGAACCCGGTTTCGCGCATCAGTTGATCAAACCACCCCATGCCCCTCCACCAACAGATGCACTGCCGCCGGACGACGACCCGGCCATTGGATGGTTGGAGCCGGAGCTGATGCAACTGAGATTGGGAGACCAGGCGCTCTTCGAGGAGCAGCCGACTGAGCAGAGCCGGGCATGGATCTGGGCCAGGAGCGGTAAGCCGCTGCCGGACATCCCGCTGATGCACTATTGCGCCCTCGCCTTTGCGTCGGACATCGGTTTGCTGGCATCCGCGTTTATGCAACAGCAAGGGCATTTGTTCAACGGCAACGCCTTTGCCGCGAGCATGGACCACGCGATCTGGTTTCATGAGCAACCGGACGCAAACCAATGGCTGATGTGCACCACCGAAAGCCCCTGGGCGGGCCACGCCCGAGCACTCTGCTACGGCCATGTGTTTGATTTGCGCGGGCGTCAGCTGGCCAGCTGCACTCAAGAGGGCCTGGTGCGCTCGGGCAGAGGTTAACGTCCGGGCATAGCACTTACCCGCGCAGAGTCTCGCTAACCGGGGGGTCGGTGTAACCACTGCGTGCAAGTTGAAAAACCCGCAGTCGGCATTGCGCCGGGCGCAATATTCCCGGTCTGCTCATTTTGACGTCAAACTATGAGAAATCGGTTTAACCAAACGCCCTCCTTAACTGGATCTTTGCCCGGTCTCAACGATACTTCTAATAGCTGAGGCGCGTTTGTTCCCCCAAACAAACGGGCACCAGTAGAGTGGTCTCGGCTACTCGATGAGGATGAAAGTCCTTCATGTTTCACTCCTAATGGTCCTGGCCCGGCACTCTCCCCTGAGCGCCGGGCATTTTTTTGGCTCGACACTCCAACAGTTGGCGCCTCATTCTGGAACCTCTCTGCCAGATCCTGATACCATGGGTTCCAGGCAAATCCAAGTTCCCAGCACGGCAGCGGTTGTCATTAGAGCACCGGCGTCTCGCGTTGCATTATGTGAATTTGCAACTGCAACTGGCCTTTGTTCAAGGCTATCCGCCAGCCCGGGCAACGCACGTCGTGATAGACTGGAACCTGCCGTTCAACGCCCTCCCAGACCGCCTACAGGATTCAAATTTCGCCATGGCACTGTTCTCACGCTTTTTCAAACGAAAAGAACCAGAGACATTGGAGCAAAAAATTGCTGCGCTTGAAAGCGCTGGCGTGACCGAGCGGTTGCGCATGGCAAAAGAAGCACCGGAAGCCGACGTTCGCGCCGCTGCAATTGGCGGCCTGCCCTACAGCCAGGATTTGGTCAATATGGCACTGACGGACAACTCGGCGGTTGCTACAGCGGCCAGGCGAAGACTGGGACACCTGCTGGACGAAGGCACAATCAGCGTCGACAACCTGGCAAAAAAAGTAAGTGACCCTGCTCTGCTGGTGCAGCTTTGCGCTTACTCCAGCCAGGCGGGCACGGGTTTGGTCGAGCAACTGGACGACGAAGAAATGCTGCTTCCTCTTGCGGAAAACGGCGCAACTACGCAGCTTCGGCAAGCGGCAGCAACCAAGATACGCTCCTTCGACCGCCTGTCCGCGCTGGCCAAGACGGCGCGGGGCAAAGACAAGGCAGTCTATAAAATAGTCAAAGCCAAGCTGGACGTCTTTAAACTGCAGCAACAACAGAAGGCACTACGAGACGACGAGCTGCGATCGCTCTGCAGTCAAATGGAGCAATTGGCCAAGCGCAAACTGGATGACATTTTCACCGCCCGCCTGTCTCAGATACACAACGCCTGGCAAGCCATGGCAACCGAAGCCGAGCCCGACCTGAAACACCGCTTTCAGGAAGCGGCTGACCGCTGCCAGGCCAAACTGGACGAAGCCGCAGCCGAGCAGCGCGCCGCAGCCGAGAAAGAAGCCCGGGATCTGGCCGCAAAGCAGCAGCTGCTGGACGCACTGCTTGGTCTGGAGCAGTTCATCATTGATTTGTACACCAGCGAGAATACCGCCGAATGTGCAGAGCGTGTGCCACAACTGGAGGCAGGCGTTGAGCGTGCACTGACCGAAGTGCGCGCCGAAAACCTGGACACACAACAGGAATCCAAGCGGGCCGAAACGCTGCTGCAGACCGCTCGTGCTTTATTATTGGACTTGCAGCAGCATGGCACCCTGGCAGAGCTCAATGCCCAACTGCTGCAGGAAACAGGCGATGACGCAGCCAATGTGCCCGCAGCCGTCAAAAGCATCATCGCTCACGCCCGGGTCCTTAAGAAGCTGCCGCCACCTAATGTTGTTGCTGTTACCCTGCAACATTTGAACAACTGGCTTGATCAACGCAAGGCGCGGCAACAGGCCGGCAAACAGCAACTCGCGCAAATGGACAACCTGCTGCGGCGCGCTCGCTGGGCGATAGATAACGGCCATGTGGGCCGCTCCAGGGCCATCCTCCGAGATATTTCCGCACTGGCAGCCAAGCTCGACCGCATCCCCCCGGCCACAGAGACCAAAATTGCCGATTTACAGGCGTCGGTCAGCAAGTTGGGAGACTGGCACGAATTCGCCGTGACGCCTAAAAAGCAAGCGCTGATTGAGCAGATGCAGGCATTGGCTGGCAGCAATCTGGAACCCACGGAGCTGGCCGATCGCATACAACAACTGCAAAAGGCTTGGCGGGAGTTGTGCCGTGGCGGGCAAAACCAGGATGAAAGCCTGTGGGCGCAGTTTCAAGAGGCTTCGCAGCAGGCCTATCAACCCTGTGAGGCGCACTTCGCCGAGCAGAACCGCATCCGAGAAGAAAACGCCAGCAACCGGCACACGCTTCTTGCGCAACTGCGGGAATATCTCGACGCCTACGACTGGGAAAACGCTCAGTGGAAGGAAGTGGAATCCACTCTGCAACTGTCCCGACAAGCCTGGCAAAGCTACTGGCCCATCCCTCGGCGGCTGGTCAAAGACCTGCAAGCCGAGTTTGATCAGGTTTTGGATGCGCTGTACGCCAAGCTGAATGCGGAATACGAACGCAACCGCGCCAAAAAGCAGGCCCTGCTGGCCCAGGCCGAGCAGCTGCTCGCACTGTCTGATTCACGTATGGCGATTGAACAAGCCAAACAACTGCAACAGCAGTGGCAGGCCGTGGGCCGCTGCAAGCGCAAGGACGATCAAAAGCTCTGGCAAAATTTCCGCAAACACTGCGACGCGGTATTTGCCAAGCGCCAAACAGAAAACGAGCAATTAAAAGCTGAACGGGAGGCCGCCAAGCAGGAAGCCGAACGTCTGCTTGAGGAAATAAACAGTTGCCTGGCCCTGCAGGGCCAGGCCCTGCTCAACGCCAGGGAGCAAATAGATGGCTATGTACAAGCGTTTAAAGCCATTGGCGAGCTGCCCAGAGACAGCAGTAAGACCATGGCCGGCCGCTTTGACACCTTGATGGACCAGCTTGAGCAGAAGTTGGCAAAGGCCAGAACCGGCCTGCAGCGACAGCGCTGGCTGGATGTTCTTGCTGCTGCAGACTTGATTCGCCAATACGAATTGGCTGTGTTGGCAGGTGAGGAGGCAAGCGCCCCAGCCGAGCTTGCCACTGCCGTTCTGGAAAAAGCCGCACTGTGGCCCGCCGGGGCTTACTCCCAACTGGAGCTGCGCGTCAACGCCGCGCCCACACTTTCCGAAGACCAACAGCAAGAGGCAATCAACACTCTGCGCAGGCTTTGCATTCGCTCGGAGGTGGTACTGGGCCAGGAATCACCCGACCAGGACAAGGCCGCGCGGATGGAATATCAGGTTGCACTCTTGCAACAAGGTTTGGGGCAGGCTGAGCTGCCCGACGACAATACGCTGGCCGATGTTATTCTGGAATGGCTGTCGGCGCCCGCTGTGCCCGACCAGAGCTACCACATTTACCTCAAGCGCCTGGACAAGGCGTGGGGATTGGGCCTGCCACAAGGCAAAAGCAGTGCGGTCAACGCCTAACAGCCCGTGCAGAAGCTAATTATTTACATTAAACACTTGATTCCTTTCGGATATTCGGTATGATTTGCCCTCCTCGCAGCCACTGTGCTGCAAGGGTTTCGGAGCGTAGCGCAGCCTGGTAGCGCACTACACTGGGGGTGTAGTGGTCGTGGGTTCAAATCCCGCCGCTCCGACCAATTCCTCACCTGGCTATCACAGCTTGATGCC
>CAYNST010000041.1:0-26808 GCA_964399955.1 uncultured Cellvibrionaceae bacterium
CCGCCTGGCCGCCCAGCTTGCCCTCGGTGCCCACCTCGCGCGCCACCCGGGTCACTTCGGAGGCGAATGAGCGCAGCTGGTCCACCATGGTATTGATGGCTTCTTTCAGCTGTAGAATTTCTCCGCGCACATCCACGGTAATTTTGCGGGAGAGGTCGCCGTTGGCCACCGCAATGGTCACTTCGGCAATGTTGCGTACCTGGGCAGTCAGGTTATTGGCCATGGAGTTGACGTTGTCGGTCAGATCCTTCCACACACCCGAGACACCCTTCACCTTGGCCTGTCCGCCGAGGTTGCCCTCGGCACCCACCTCGCGCGCAACCCGGGTGACTTCGGAGGTGAACACGTTCATCTGCTCGATCATCCGGTTGACGATCTTGGCCGAATGCAAAAATTCGCCCTGCAGTTCGCGGCCCTCCACCTCCAGCGGCACGGTCTGAGACAGGTCGCCTTTGGCGACGGCGGCAATACTGCGCGTCACTTCCGTGGTGGGCCACAGCAGGTCTTGGATCAAGGTATTGACGGATGCCTCCATGGTGCCCCAGCAGCCCTGGCGGCGGTCGCACTGCATGCGCTGTCGCGTTCTACCCTCCTGGCCCACCGCCTGGCCAACGCGTTGTAGCTCGCTGGCAACTTGACTGTTGGCGGCGACGATATCGTTGAAGGTGTCGGCAATCTTACCTTCTATACCAGTCCAGTTCCCAGGCAGTCTCACGCTGAAGTCGCCTTCGCGCATGGCTTGCAAAGCCGCGAGCAAGGTGTTGGGGTCAAATTCCGCAGCGTAAGCGTTGGCAGTGGGGGAGCCTGGGGAAGAAGAGGGCGTCATGGGTTTGGCATGCTCTAGGGTTGGGGCCGGTTAGCGCCCTGTGCTTCTGGACCAAGCGACGGGCTGGGCATCGTGAGGTGCCATTATTGATTCGGCACCCTCTCTGATCAAGCGCCACCGATCACCCTCTGGTGATAGATCAACCTGCAAATGGGTGCTTCAACGATGCGGTAATGGTCAGCGCAACTTTTTTATTGTCTCGCGGCGCCCCGCTGTAGCTTTACACGCTTGGGGGTGCCTGGTGAGAGTTGTTGCAACGCCTAAGGTTCAAACGGCGGCAGCCTGTGCAGGATCTACGTCAGATTGCGGGTTGTGGATTTGAAGGATAAACGACGGGGTAGGTCGCCTATAACGACGTATGACGTATAGTGAGGACCTGCCAACAGCTGTCGGAGCCCAAGCAAACATAGGTTCCTGGCAGCTTGACGGTGGGCAGGTCACGCAATCCTCATTATTTGCCTCAGGGCAGTGCTTATTTAGTCTTGCAGGTCGCGAGAGGTGTCCTCGATGGCGGCGCCCGCACTTTGCACATCACGGCCCGCGCCCTGGGTGGTTTCGCAGGCGCTCAGTATGAACACAGACAGCAGCGAAGCCAGTATCAAGGTAAAGGTACTTTTCATGTTGTTCTCCTGATGGTTGGTTGTTTTGGTTTTCAGTCGCTTTCCAGCAACTTTCAAGGTTAGCAATCTTGATGCCATATGGGTTTGACCGGTGAAGCAGGGCATCGCCGGGAATTATTGGTCGCGAAACGCCGCTGCACCTGTAGTTTTTGCAAAACTGAGGCGGATTTGGGCGTTATGGGCGCTGTGTTGGCAGAGGCGCGAGAGGAGCTTTGTTTGATAAACCCGCAGGCGCCGCTTTTGGCTACCAGTCGGCATACAAGCGGTTGATGTCCGCAACGGCTTTGGTTCCGGGATCCGCTGAGTGCGGCAACCAAATCTGCGTATTTCACGTAAGGTAAATGTGGACATACTGGCACCGCTTTTCACCTGAAGCTCCGGCAAAATGCGGTTTGCCTAGCCGTCGCGAGCAACATCGCCGAGCGCTCAGTCTCATCCGATCCAATTGGGGTTTTCCTGCATGCGAGCATTCGGTTCGTTCAACGGCTATCACATCTTCCTCGCTTGGAGCGTCATTTACGCGTTGCTATGGGCCGCCCTCAGCGGGGGCGGGGGGTGGGGGTTTGGCCTGCCGACGGCTTTGCTGGCGGCGTGTTTGGCCACACGAATGGGACTGCAGCCCTGGGCGCCCAGGTTGATACAAATCCCGGCTTTGCTTTGGTTTTTTTTGCGGGAGATGTGCTCCGGCGCCTGGGATGTTGCGCGACGGGTGCTGAGCCCCAGCTGTCCGGTTGCTCCAGCCTGGGTCAGGTTTTCCCTGACAGAAGAAGATCGGCGGGTGCGGTATTTGCTCTCTTTGACCATTGGTCTGTTGCCGGGCAGCGTTTCGTCCAGAATCATTGGTAACGAGCTGGAGGTTCACGTACTTGACTGCCATATGCAGTGGCGGCACACCGCCGCCGAGTTGGAGCGGCGCCTGGCGAGTCTGCTGGCCCCGCGGAGCGTGTGAATGGCGGCTCTGTCACTTCTTTTACTGGTGCCGATACTGCTGGGCTGCTTGCGGGTTCTGCGTGGACCAAGCATGGCTGATCGTCTGTTGGGGATTCAACTTACTGGAACCACCATCATTGGCTTGATTCTGGTGCTGGCACAATGGCAGCAGGAGCCGGCCCTGCGCGATGTAGCCATAGTGCTGGCTCTGCTGGCGGCGGCACTTGTGGCATTTCTGGTGCAACGCTTGCGAAATGTAACTCATGAATAATGGTGTGATGGTGCTTGGCTGGTTGCTGATGAGCCTGGGTCTTTTGTTTCTTTTTGCCGGCGCGGTTGGCCTGCTGCGCCTGCCGGATCTATTCAGCCGCTTGCACGCCGTCACCAAAGCGGACACCGTGGGTTTGGGGCTGCTGACGGCAGGGCTCGCGTGCCATGCCGAGGGCATGCAGGCGCGGCTTGTGCTTCTGCTCGTCTGGTTGTTTGTCATGGCCTCGGGCGCTATCGCCTGCCAGTTGTTGGCGCGCTATGCAACCAGGGGCACATCCAACGCGCTGCTTGAACAGCGGGGTAGCAATGACCAGCGCTGAGTGGCTGCTGGATGTAGTAATTGGCGTTTTGTTGCTGGTGCTGGCCGGCGGTTCGCTGCACGCTCGGAGCCTGCAGGCGTGCCTTTCACTTTTTCTGGCATTTGGCATAGTGCTTACCCTTGCCTGGGCGCGGCTGGGCGCACCGGATCTGGCCCTGGCAGAAGCGGCGATAGGCGCTGGCCTGACCGGCGCTCTGTTGTTCAATGCATTGCAGGGCGCGCCGCCGGAGTCACTGCCACTGCGCAACCGCCTGACCTGGCCGGTGGCCGCCGTCTTCGCGGGCCTGGTGTTTCTCCTGGTGCTTCAAGGAGCCTGGCCTGCAGCTGATCTGCTACCCGTGCTTCCCGAGCAGGTGGCGCAAGAGCTGCCCCGTAGCGGTGTGACCCATCCGGTAACGGCCGTTCTGCTCAATTTCCGCTCCTGGGACACGCTGCTGGAGCTGGCGGTACTGCTGGTAGCGCTTCTGGGTGTCCGCACCTCGGTGGTCACCTCAACGCCATCCCCCAAGCCCTGGACTGTCTTGCTGGCCTGGAGCAAAAGCCTGGTGCCCTTGCTGGTCGTGGTGAGCGGCTACCTGCTTTGGCGCGGCGCCAGTGGGCCCGGAGGCGCCTTTCAGGCGGGTGCACTGCTTGCTGCCGGTGCGGTCCTGTTGCGTATGAACAACGTTTTGCCTCCGCTGCGCTGGTCCTATTGGCCGCTGCGGGCGTCCGTGCTTGCCGGGCTGGTGTGCTTTCTGCTGGTGGCGGGCGCCACCGCTGTTTTCGGGGCGGCATGGCTGAGCTTTCCCTTGGGACATAACAAGCTCTTGATCACCTTGATCGAAATTCTGGCCACTTTATCGATTGCGGTTACCTTGACCCTGTTGGTGGTTGGAGAAAAAGAAGAATTACGTCCATGACTGGCACCTATGTTTATCTATTGGTTGGGGTGGCGCTGTGGTTGATCGGGCTGCAGGGATTCTTCCTGGTGCGCCATGTGCTGCGCCGAATTGTTGCCATCAATTTGATGGGCAGCGGGGTCTTCCTGATTCTGGTGGCGCTGGCTACCCGTTCGGACGCGCGCGATCCTGTCTTGCATGCCCTGGTGGTAACCGGCCTGGTGGTCGCCGTCAGTGCCACTGCAATGGCGGTGCGGCTGGCAACGGTTCCGCAGGTGCCGCCCGGCGCGCCGCAGAAAAACGCGGATGAAGGTGGGCGCGGGCAATGAATGCGGCGCTATTAAGTCTGAGCATCCCGTTTTTGGCGGGTCTGTTTTTGCTGTTGGTGCGCAGAGGCAGCTGGTTGCTGGCGAATGGGGCCGCATTCGCCAGCCTTCTGGCCGCCGTTGCGGCACTGCTGCAAACGGTTGACGGTGGGGGAGAGTTACTGGCCATCGGGGGCTGGCAGGCACCGCTGGCAATACGGCTTGAGCTGACACCGGTGCGGGCTCTGCTGCTGGTGTTCACCGCACTTATTCACTTGTTGGTGGGCCTTTATGCGGCGCGTACTCGGGCCAAGCTCAGCCCCGAGTATTGGCCTTTATCGTGCATTTTGCACGGCGCTTTGGCTGCGGTGTGGCTTGCCGCCGACCTCTTCAACTTTTATGTCACCCTGGAGTTGCTGACACTGACCGCAGTGGCCCTGGTGAGTCTGGCCGGCGCCAAAGCGCGCGCGCCGGCGCTGAATTATCTGCTGTTGTCTCTGGTGGCGTCACTTTGTTATCTGCTGGGCGTGGCGCTGATGTACGGGCGCTATGGTGTGCTGGATATACCCATGCTGGGCGAGGTGGCGGTCGCGGACCGGGCCACCTGGATCGCTTTGCTGTTGATGACGGTGGGCCTGATGCTCAAGGCGGCACTTTGGCCATTGCACTTGTGGCTGCCGGCCGCCCACGCCTCGGCACCCACGGCGGTCAGCGCGCTTCTGTCGGCGCTGGTGGTCAAGGGGCCGCTGTTCATCTTGTGGGTCATCTGGAGCCAATTGGCTCCGCCCGCGCTGGGCATGCAGATTGGCCCCTGGCTGGCCGCGGCAGGACTCTGCGCGCTGGTATCCGGGGGCTGGTCTTCATTGCGTGCCCCGCGGCTGAAATCACTGGTGGCCTTTTCCACGGTGGCACAGTTGGGTTATGCCCTGCTTGCCCTGGGCTTGCTGTTGTACTGGCAACTGCCGAACATGCACGCAGCGCTGTGGCTGTTCGTGGTTGCGCACGGCCTGGCCAAGGTCGCCATGTTCCTGGCGGCGGGGGAGATGCTGAGCACATTGGGCACGCAGAGAGTCCAGGGCCTGAAGGGGGCAACCCAAACCATGCCGGTTGCCATGTTTGCATTTGCGGTGGCCGGCGGCAGTCTTATTGGGCTGCCGCCCAGCGGCGGCTTTCTGGCCAAATGGGTTTTGCTGCAGCCGATGCTAGTGGAACCCTCGCGCTGGGTTTGGGCGCTGGGCGTTTTATTGGGGACCCTGGTCTCCGCCGCCTATGTATTTCGCGTGGTGGCGCTGTCGTTTGATCGGGCGCGTCCCAACCGGCCGGACTACCGCCCGGATCCTGTTGCGCAGTGGTTGACGCTGCTGCCGGCGCTGCTGGTATGGGGTATGGCTCTGGTGGGCGAGCGGGCCATCGTTTGGCTGACGGGGGTGGCGGCCTGATGACCTGGTTACACAGCGCCTTGCCTGTCTTCATCGTGCTCAGCTCCCTGCTGCCAGGCCTGTTGATATTTCGCCTGCGCGAGGATCAGCAACGCCTGCGCACCCAGCTTAATCTTACCGGTGTGGTTGTCAAACTGCTGTGCGTGGGCCTGATGCTGTTTGGTGTCAGTCGTGGCGATGATTTTCGCTTTGCGCTGCCGTTTTTACCGGGTGCACCCCTGGTGCTGCACGGCGATGCACTCTCGCTGCTGTTTGTCGCCCTGTCATCGCTGCTGTGGCTGGCAACCACCGTCTACGCCATAGGCTATTTGGAAGATTCCCCACTCCGGTCGCGCTTTTTCGGCTATTTCAGTCTCTGCGTCAGTGCCACAGTGGGGCTGGCTTTGGCCGGCAACCTGATTACCTTCCTGCTGTTTTACGAGCTTTTGACCCTGGCTACCTTTCCCCTGGTGGTGCATACCGGTACCCCTGCGGCGCTGCGCGCGGGCAGAGTGTACCTGGCCTACACCATAGGCGGCGGCACCCTGGTGCTGATGGGCGCCGCACTCCTGCACGCCCTGGCCGGCACCCCGGAGTTCACCGCAGGCGGGTACCTGGAAGCGCTGGCAGATGAGCATTCGCTGAGCCTGCAGTTGGCCTTTTGTCTGTTGATTGCAGGCCTGGGCGTCAAGGCAGCACTCATACCGCTGCATAGTTGGCTGCCCAGGGCAATGGTTGCCCCTGCGCCGGTTAGCGCCTTACTGCACGCTGTGGCGGTGGTGAAAGCCGGCGCCTTCGGCATTGTGCGGGTGGTGTACGACGTCTATGGCGTGAACACCGCCACCTTGTTGCGCCTGACGGAGCCGCTTCTGCTGTTGGCGGCGGCAACCGTTGTCTACGGCTCTGTGCGCGCACTGCAGCAGCAAGAGCTGAAGCGGCGCCTGGCCTACTCCACCGTCAGTCAGGTCTCGTACATCACCCTGGGTGTTGCCTTGATCGGGCCGGTTGCGGTTATCGGTGGACTGGTGCATCTGGTACATCAAGGGGTGATGAAGGTAACGCTGTTTTTCTGCGCTGGAACCTTCGCCGAGACCTTGGGCATTCACAAAATTCGCGACTTGAACGGTGTGGGGCGCAGAATGCCCTGGACTGCTGCGGCGTTCACCATCGGCGCTCTGGGCATGATAGGCATACCTCCCATTGCCGGTTTCGTCAGCAAATGGTACCTGGCACTGGGCGCGCTGGAAGTGGGCAAAGACTGGGTGCTGTGGACGCTAATCCTCTCCAGCCTGCTCAACGCGGCGTATTTTTTACCGCCTCTTTACCGAATATGGTTCCTGCCCTTGCCAGCCCAATGGCCCCGGGAGCACCACTGGCCTCGCCAGCGTTTTGAAACCCATTGGATGCTGTTGCTGCCACCGCTGTTTACCGCCTTGCTGTCTTTGCTGATGGGCCTGCTGGCGGGCAGTATGATCAGCCCGCTGGCGTGGAGTGAACTGATTGTCTGGCGGGAGTTTGACCTCTGATGGCCGCATGGATTTGGCTGGCACTGCCGGCTCTACCGCTGTTGAGCGTATTTGTTGCGGTTGGGCTGCGGTTACAGGTTAGGCCCTGGCTCTGGTTGACGGCGGTGCCCGCCATTCTTGTGGCTCTTGCACCGCCGGCTGCGCTGTCGCTGCCGGTTTGGTGGTACGGGGCCGAATGGGGTGCGGAGGACATCATCACCCGCGCCTGGCTGGGATTCACCGGCACTGTCTGGGCCTGCGCCGCAGTGGCAGCGGCAAAGACGTTGGAGCGTGACCGCCGCCAAAGCCGGTTTTGGGTTTTCTGGCAGTTGGCGCTGTCTGGCAACCTGTTGTTGATTGTGGCCCAGGACGCCGTGAGTTTTTACCTGGGCTTCTCGTTGATGAGTCTTGCCGCCTACGGCTTGATCGTGCACAACAAGGGCCCTTTGCCGCGTCGTGCGGGGCGCATATATCTGCAGTTGGCGGTGCTGGGCGAGATGCTGTTGCTGGCGGGGATGCTGTTGCATGTCCACGCCGCAGACGGCGCCATCGGCTTCGACTCCCTGCGGCAGACGCCGCTCGGTGCACCAGCTGCCGCACTGATTCTTCTGAGCCTGGGAATCAAAGCCGGTTTCTGGCCCTTGCATATCTGGTTGCCGCTGGCTCACCCCGCAGCCCCGGCACCGGCCAGTGCGGTGCTCTCTGGCGCCATGATCAAGGCCGGCGTGCTCGGCATATGGCGGTTCCTGCCGGCGGGAGACCCCTTGTTGCAGCAGTGGAGCAGCGCGCTCCTGCTGGTGGGTGCCATCAGCGCTTTTTATGGTGTGGCGGTGGGCCTGACCCGCACTCACGCCAAAAGCGTGCTGGCCTACTCCTCTGTCAGTCAAATTGGCTATATGATGATCATCACCGCCATCGCCTGGCGCCATCCTGAGCACGCCGACCTGCTGGTGGTGGCGCTGGTGTTGTTTGCGGTGCACCACGGCATTGCCAAGGCAGCACTCTTTCTGGCGGCGGGCCTGGCAGGTCTGGGACGTCTGCCGCGCCTGCTTCTGGGGCTATTGCCCTTGCCGGCCCTGGCCCTGGCGGGTTTGCCTCTGACCAGCGGTGGGGCGGCCAAAGACCTGCTCAAATACCGCATCGGCGACAGCGCTTTTGCCGAAGCGGGAATACTTCTGACCCTGGGGTCCTTCGCCACTGCACTGTTGCTGATGCGCGCCATGTTTTTGCTGATCCGAACCCAGCGGCGTGCGCCCGCTGCGCGCGTGTCCGGCCGGTTATTGCTGCCCTGGGCCCTGCTTAGCAGTCTGCCGGTGTTGCTGCCCTTGCTCTGGCCATTGATGCGGCAACCCTGGCAGGACGGGCTGGGGCTGCTGGCAATCTGGACGGGGTTGTGGCCGATTATTCTGGCGCTTGCCGTGGGCGGGGCGGCTGTTCGGCTCGGCTATCGGTTGCCGCGCGGCATGATCCGCCTGCCCAATCCCGGGCTTAACCTATCGCTTCGATTCAAGCGGTTGCAGCAACGGCCACCGGTGCCCGCCGTTGAGTTTGCGCTGCAGCGCAGGCCCTGGCGGCAGAGAGAACGAAGCTGGAACCGCTTCTGGCGCAGAGACATAGTCACAGCCAGTGGCTGGATGCTCTGCACCTTGTTGATCCTGCTGGGTTGGCTGGGCTAGGCCGGCTGCCTTAGCCCGACATCTTTTTAAGCTCCTGGTGGAGGTGGAATTTCTTGGAGGTGATCGTCGCTTCCAGGCGACGCGTGCGGGTCTCCAGCGCGGCGTACTTAGCGCCCAGATCCGCGAAGGAACAAACGGCTCCCTCGGCGCCGGCTGCTCCCATCCCGGTTTCGCGCCCGGCCTGCGGCCTGTCGTCCAGCACAATTGCGGCGGCAACATACAGCACTATGCCGAGCGGGCCGAAAAACAGCGACGCGAGGAGCGCAAGGCGCACAAGCAACGCATTCACCTGCAGATATTCGGCAACGCCCGCACACACCCCCTGCAGCTTGCCGCGCGCCTTGTTCTTGTAAAGCGGTTTGCGCCAGCGGAAGCGGATCAGGCTTCCGCTCTGCTTCGTCTCACGCTCCTGGAGGGGTTCTTCAGAGTTGCTGTTCATGATCAGAAACAGCAACACATAGGCAAACAGGGTCAAGGCGAAGGTAAAAGTGGCTACCAGAAACAGCAGGCGTACCACCCAGATCGGCAAATCGAAGTGGCGGGCAAGGCCCGCGCATACGCCGCCCAGCAGTCTGCGGCTGCGGTCCAGCGTCAGGCTTTTTTCAGTAGGATCTGTCATGCTCTTCCCTCCAGTCAGGAACCTCGGCATCCAGAATGGACTCAAGCGTGCTGATACGCTGGTCCAGGCTTTCTGCCACACGGCTTAAGCGGGTCATCTGCTCGCGCTCATTGCCGGCGAGCAGCCCCTGTTGAGCCTTGTAACGCTCTTTCAGGGCGCCGGCCCATATGGCGCACAGGGGGATGCTGAAAACCATCACCGTTGCCACCAGTCCAATCCAATCTCCCATGGTTTTCTTTCCCCAGCGTTTGATGCTGTTGCGCGTTGGTCCAAGCCGGCTTCACCGGCCGGTGGACTGCCAGTCCGTTTTGTATTGTGACTAAAAAAACCTGCCGGTGTTAGGGGGTTGCGCCGTCGCCCTGTTTTGCTGCTTGCAACTTGGCCTTGAGGGCCTGCAGTTCGCTGTCAATCTTGTCTTCCATCTGCAACTGTTGAAACTCGCTGTGCAGGTTGTTGCGCCCAATGGCGTCGGCCTCGATCTGGCTCTCCATAGCCTCTATTTTGCGCTCGAAGTAGTCCATCTTGTGCATGGCCTTGTCGAACTTGCCGTCGTTCAGCCGGCGGTTGACCGATGCGCGCGACTCCGTGGCACGGGTGCGCATGGCCATGGTCTTTTGACGGGCCTTGGCGTCGTTGAGTTTGACTTGCAGCTGTTCAATCTCGTCCGTCAGGCGCGCCAGCGTTTCGTCCAATTTACCCATGTCCTCTTCGGCTGCGGCGATGATGTCGTTGAGGTTGGATTTTTCCACCAGCGCGGCTTTGGCCAAGTCTTCCCGGCCTTTGCTGAGAGCCAGTTCTGCCTTGAACTGCCACTCCTGCACCTGTTGCTCAAAACGCTGATTGCGCCGCGAGAGCTCTTTTTTGTCGGCGATGATGCGCGCCGAACTGGTGCGCACCTCAACCAGCGTCTCTTCCATTTCCTGGATCATCAGGCGCACCATTTTTTCGGGGTTCTCCGCCGAGTCCAGCAGTACGTTGATGTTGGCGTTGATAATGTCGCTGATGCGAGAAAAAATGCCCATGGTGTGCCTCGTATTGGTTTTGTGTGAGCCTGCGATTACCTGGTACTAACAATAGTGATGGTCGTATAGCGAAGGTCGTGCCACTTTTTCTGTCTCGCATAAGCTATTGATACAAAACGAAAAAAGTGATTTTATCGAGTGCGGTGGTCGGTCAGGGTGTGGCGGGTCCCGCTAATACGTGGTGAAATGGACCAGATTGTGGCGAGGGACACAGTGTGCAGGAAAGGGCAGAAAGACTGATTGGCGAGTCCAGCGCGTTTATAGCCATGCTGGAGCGTGCCTCGCAACTGGCGGCGCTGGACAAGCCGGTACTGGTGGTGGGCGAGCGCGGCACGGGCAAGGAGTTGGTGGCGGCGCGGCTGCATTACCTTTCAGACCGCTGGGGACAGCCGTGGTTGAAGCTCAATTGTGCCGCTATCAGCGACAGCCTGCTGGACTCCGAACTGTTTGGCCATGAAGCCGGTGCCTTCAGCGGCGCTACTCGCCCGCACAGGGGCTATTTTGAACGGGCGGATGGCGGCACCTTATTCCTGGATGAAGTGGCAACCACCAGCCTGCGGGTGCAGGAGAAGATTCTGCGGGTGGTCGAATACGGGGAGTTTTCCCGCCTGGGCGGCGAAAAAATCCACAAGGTTGACGTGCGGCTGGTGGCGGCCACCAATGACCATCTGCCTGGCCTGGTGGCGCAGAAACGTTTTCGCGCGGATTTACTTGATCGGCTGGCCTTTGATGTCATCACGCTGCCGCCTTTGCGCAGCCGACCCGAAGATATTTTGCTGCTGGCCGAGCACTTTGCGCTGGGCATGACCAAGGAACTGATGCGCGATTATTTTCCGGGCTTCAGTCACCGTGCCGCGCGGGCGCTGGAAGAATACCCCTGGCCCGGCAATGTGCGCGAACTCAAAAACGTGATTGAGCGGTCGGTGTATCGCAGCGTCGAGCCGGAGGTTCCGGTGGATACAATTGTATTTGATCCCTTTGCTTCACCCTATGTTGCGACCCAGGCCGAGGCGCTGGCTCCGCAGCCGGAAGCGCCAGCCGAGCCGGTCGGGGCCTCGCCTCTGCAGAATTTTTTGCACGCGGCTAAGCCGTTGAAGGCGTACATGCAAATGCAAGAGGCGGAATTGCTGGGCGCCGCGCTCTCGCATTGTCAGTTCAACCAGCGCAAGACGGCAAGGCTTCTTGGTCTGACCTACGACCAATTGCGCGGCTTGTTGCGCAAGTACAAACTTTAGGATGGTGCTGTATGCAGTACGATTGGTGCCACAGCTCTGCGGCCCTAGACTGGAACGAGTTGTCCGAGCTGTACCGGCTGGCCCCATTGGGGGAGAAAAAACCCGAGGATCTGCGACAGGTGTTTGGCAACAGCATGTTCCACTGTTTTGTCCGCCACGCAGGCCGGTTGGTAGGCGCCGGGCGGGCGCTGGCGGACGGGCGCGACTGTTCGTACCTGTGCGATCTGGCGGTGCACCCGGATCACCAGGGCAGGGGGCTGGGCAAGGCCATAGTCCAGCAGCTGGTAGACTTGTCGGCCGGTCACAATAAAATCATCCTGTATTCGGAGCCTGGCAAGGAAGCCTTTTACCAGCAATTGGGATTTCGTCGCTTGACCACCGCCATGGCCATTTTCGAGGACCCGGACTACGCCCTGCAAGAGCAGGTGATTGAATGATGGTGAACGGCCTGGCAAGGCGCTCTGTCGGCTTTGGTCAATCGCTGATTGAGGCGCGGGGTTAAATGACGTTCAAGATTCCACCGCTCATGCTGGCGCTGTTGTTTGCTTTACTGATGTGGGCCATCGGCCGACTGTTGCCGTGGGCTTCTATCAATCTGCCCGTCGGCTATGGGCTGTCATTGCTACTTCTTGTTGCGGGTGCGGCAGTGTGTGGATTGGGCCTTGTCAGCTTCCGGCGGAAGAAAACAACCGTCAATCCACTCTATCCTGAACGTGCAACCGCCCTGGTGACCTCCGGTATTTACCGGGTAAGCCGAAATCCCATGTATCTTGGTTTTGCGATGTCGCTGCTTGGCTGGGGGCTGCTGCTGGGCAATGTTGTGGCTGTGGCACTGGTGGTTGTATTTGTTTTTTATCTCGATCGGTGCCAGATACCTCCTGAGGAGCATGCTCTGCTGTCGCTTTTTGGTGACACCTACCAAGACTACTGCGCTCAAGTGCGTCGCTGGCTTTGACTGCGTTGCACAATTTCAGCTGCCGCCAAAAAACTTCACCAGGCCTTCGGCTTCCGGCAGGGCATGAGCAATCTTGCGCGGCTTGCCCGCCGCTTCCAGAATCTTTTCTGCGGCCAAATAGGCGGAGCGCACGGCGCTTTCCATGGACGCGGGCAGGCCGGTGCGAGTCCAGTCCCCGGCCAGGTAAAAGCCGGCAACGGGCGTGGCATTGTCCGGCCGCAGTTGCTCGGTGCCTGGGTGGGGAGCGGGCACGCCCATAGGAATACGGTGCACGCTGGTGTGCTTCAAGCGCGCGTGAGCAATATCGGGCAGGTAGTCGGCAAGTTCACCCATGGTGGCGGCGATGATCTGGTCGTCGGTCATGCTGGCGGCGCGGTGACTGTATATGATGTTGCTGGCAATCACCGACGGCCGGTCCTGCCAATCCGGGCGAATATTGGAGAGGTCGTAAAAATCATAGTTGAGATTGACCGGCGCCCAAACCCGTGACCAGAAGCGCTGGTCGGTTACCTTGCGATCAAACCAGAGGTAGGTGCTGACGTAGGGGCAGGGTTCAAACTGGTCCAGCTGTTTGAACACCGCGTGCGCCTGTAGCCAATCTTCCGGTAGAAGCGGCAAGAGATGCTGTGGCGGCAGGGTTGCCACACAGGTGGCCGCCTGCAGGCTGGTGCCGTCGGCCAGTTGCACGCCTGTGAGCCGACCGTCCGCCTGGGTGATTTTGGCCACCTCGGTGCTGTCCAATACCCGCCCGCCGGCCTGCTCTATGCGTCGCACCGCAGCGGGTGCAAACAAATGTCCAAGGCCAGTGGCGGCAAAGCCTACCTTGTAGCCGCTTTTGCCAATCATAAAGCGGAAGAAATTCAACAGCGCTGCGGCGGAGCAGTACTGCAGTGGCACGTTCATGATGGTCATGCAGGCTGAGCGCCAGAAAAAATCAATGAAGCGTTCGTTAACGCCCATCCGGCGCAAATGTTCCTCGGCGCTCACCTCATCCAGTTTGGCCATATCCTGTGGTTTCAGTCGTATGACCTGCCACATCAACCGTCGGTTTGACAGCAGGTCGCCTTTGCTGACCTGCGGCAGTTTCAGCAGGCTGGGCAGAAAATGCAGAGGAGCGGGCAGGTCGTGCATGCGGATGTCAACCGCATGGGGTCTGCCTACCAGGGTGAGGAATTTGTCCTCCTGCCAGGTGATACGGTCGCTGGTGCCCAGGTCTTCCAGCAGGTGCAGCATGTTGTGGTATTCGGACAACAAAATGTGTGGGCCTATGTCTACCGCGTCACCGGTCAGCGGGTCTATCCAACTGCGCGCCCGCCCGCCGAGTTCCTGGTCGCTCTCTATGACGACCGCCCGCAAGCCGCTTCGGCTGAGCTCTACTGCGCAGGCCAAGCCCGCTATGCCTCCGCCGATAATGATAACGTCTGCTTGCATGGTGTATGAATCTCCGAAGGTGAAGTCGTAAGCGCGCCCGGTTGGGCGGTGAGGTCTCAACATGTGACGGCAGTTCCGCCAAGGGCGTGGCTTTTCCGAACCTGCCCCCACCCGGCTACGTTAGGGGGCGCTGATTTTACCGGATATTGATCAGCAGTACAGGGCCGTGGCTGAAGGTGACCCACGGCGTCTCTGGCGGGACCGACTGGCAGTATGCCGGCGTGGGTGAACATCACAAGCGTTTTTCAACCGCTGCCGGAATTTTCAGCGGGCCGCCTCCAGTTCTTTGATCAGGCGCTGACGTTCCGCAGAGCGCGGCTTGTGGAATTTGCCCAGGCAGAGGTACACCACCGGCGTCAGATAAAGGGTGAACAGGGCCGCCAAACCCAGGCCGCCAAACATGACCCAGCCGATGGCTGCGCGCGCCTCGGCTCCAGGGCCGCTGCTGAGTATCAGCGGCAGGCCGCCCAGCACCGTGGATATCATGGTCATGGCAATGGGGCGCAGGCGCACTTGTGCCGCTTGTGCCGTGGCCTCGGCAAGGGGCAGGCCCCCGTCCCGCAACTGATCGGCAAATTCCACCATCAGGATACCGTTTTTGGCCATCAAGCCTATCAGCATGACCAGCCCGATCTGCGAAAAAACATTGACCGTGGTGCCGGTGAGAAACAAGGCATACACGGCTGCAGCCAGCCCAAAGGGTACGATGCTGAGCACGATCAGGGCGCTGATAAACCCCTCGAACTGGGCGCAAAGCACCAGAAACACCACCAGCAATGCAATTGCATAGGCAAAATTGATGTCTTGAGAGGTTTCACTGAGTGTTTCTGCTTCGCCCAGCAGCTTTAAAGTGATGTTGCTGGGCAATGTCTCAAGCGCCAATTCCGTCAGAGACTCCACCGCCTGAGCCAGTGGAGCACCCGGCGGTGTCTGTGCGCTCACCTCAATGGCCCGTCGCTGAGCGTGGCGATCGAGCTGACCGGCCACGGCTTCTTCGGTAAGGTGGGCTACGCTTGACAGCGGCAGCAAGTCTCCGGCGCGATTTTTGATGTGCAGGTTGAACAAATCCTGAGGCGAGGTCAGGGTCTGCGATGTTGTTTGCAACATGATGGGCACGGCTTCGTCCCCCACGCTCAGGTCCACCACATTCAGGCCCGCCACCACCGTCTGCAGCGCGGTGGCTATGCTCGCCAGCGGTATTTGCAGGTCGGCGGCGCGGCGCCGGTCAATTTGCACAGACAGTTGCGGCTGGGTGGGCCGATAGGATATGTCCACCTGGGTCAGCTCTGGCAGGCGATCATTGATGGCGTCCATCAGGTTTCTGCTGGCGTCATAGATTTCTGTATAGTCGCTGCCGAGCAAAGCAACTTGAATACCACTGCCGGCACCGCGCAGGTTCAAGCTGTTGGGGCTGCTGACCCGCACCTGCGCGCCGGGGATGCGGGCCAGGGGGCCGCGCAGTTCGGCAGTGATGTCCTGCTGACTGCGCAGCCGCTGGTCCCAGTGAGTGAGCGGCACCAGCACGCGGGCGCGGTTGGGGTCGTAGCGCCCGACTATGGTGAACAAGCTTTCGGCCTCGCCGGAGTCCAGCAGTGGTTGCAGTATCGCTTCCATCCTATCGGCCTGGCGACCCGCGTAATTCAGGCCTACGCCATCGGGGCCGGTGGCGTCTACATACAGCAGCCCGCGGTCCTCCGGGGGCAGGAGTTCACTGCCGAGCGAGGGGTAGAGCAGCGCCGCGCCTCCCGCCAGAAGAACGGCCGCAGCAAGCGTCAACCAGACATGGGACAGTGCCTGTGCCAGGCTGCGCCGGTAGCCCGACGCGATCCAGACGCCGATGGCTTGAACCCGTTTGGCGATGGGGCCGCTCGGCCGGTGGTCCTGCGTCAGCCGGGCGGCCATGGCGGGTACCAGCGTCAGCGCAACGAAAGACGAAATGATCACTGCGGTGGCCAATACCAGTCCGAATTCTCTGAACAACTGGCCTGCGGTGCTGGGCAGGAAGGCAATGGGTATGAACACGCTCACCAGCACCGCAGTGGTGGCAATGACCGGGAAGATCACTTGGCGGGTTCCCAATACGGCGGCAGCCCGGGGGCCCAAGCCCTGCATGCGGCGCCTCTGGATGTTCTCCAGAACCACAATGGCGTCATCCACTACGAGGCCGGTGGCCAGGACAATAGCCAGCAGAGTTAAAATGTTGATGGAAAAACCCATCAGCCAAATGCCGGCGACGGTGCCAATCAGCGCTACCGGGATGGCCGCACTGGGAATCAGCATGGTGCGCATGGAGCCAAAGAACAGCCAGATCGAGCCCACCACGATCAATATGGTGTAAAACAGGCTGGTTACCACTTCCTTGACCGAGCCTTTGATGAAGATGGCGGAATCCTCCGTCACCGTCAGTTGCAGGTCTGTGTAGCGCCGGTTGAGGTCCGCCACCACCTGGCGCACCCGATCAGAGATCTCTATGGTATTGGACTGCGCCTGCCGCACTATCCCCAGGCCAATGACCGGGCGGCGGTCCAGGTAGACAAGCGACTCTGCGTCTTCCGGACCGTAGGAAACATAGGCCACATCACCGATGCGACTGGTGCCGTCAATGATGATATCCCGCACCTGTTCCTCGGTGACGGTGGAGGCGTTCGCCCGTACCAGCAGCTCCTGGTCGCTGGAGCGGAAGCTACCGGAGGGAACATCCAGCGGGGCGGTCTCCAGCGCTGCCACCACATCGTCCACGGACAGGCCCAGACTGGTCAGCCGCAGGGGGTTCAGCTCTACCCGCAGTACGCGTTGACGCTGGCCAAACAAGGGGATGTCGGCCACACCGGGAATGGCACTCAGTGCGGGGACTATGTCTTTTTCTATCAACTGGGTCAGCGCTTCGTCGCGCAGGCTGTCGCTGGTTACCGCGATACTGACAATCGGCTCTGCGTCCTGGTCGGCCTGAATCACCACAATTTGTTCAACGTCGGCGGGAAGGTCCCGTTGGGCCTGGTTAACGGCTTCGCGCACATCGGCGGCAGCCCCCGCCACATCAATGCCCGGAACAAACTCAATGAAAATGCGGAAGTTGTTTTCTTCGCTGGAGGAGCGGATATTGCGGATTCCCGTTACCCGGGCCACGGCGCCTTCGATGATGCTGGTGACTTCGGCATCCATGGTCTCCGGTGACGCACCGGGCAGTTGCCCGCGCACCGAAACCACCGGTCGATCCACATCCGGCAACTCGCGCACTTCCACCGAGAGCAGCGCCGCGAGCCCGGCCAGGGCAATCAGCAGGTTGAGCACCAGCACCAGCACCGGCCGGCGAATACTCAAAGAGGCAAGGTCGCGCAGGGGCGGGTCCATCTGCGGGGCGTCGTCTTGGCTCACAGGGGATCCGCCGCCGGTTGTTCGCTGAGCTGTTCAATGGCGGCGCCTTCGCGGAGGTTCTGCAAGCCTTCCACCACCACCGGCGTGCCTTCGGCAAGCTCGGCATTGATCAATACTGAACCCTGCTGGCGCAACACCACTGTCGCCGGCACCCTCCGCGCCTTGCCTTGCTCCGCCACCCACACAAACGCGCCGTCGCCGCCCCATTGCAATGCCACTTCCGGAACTTGCGGATAGCGTCCGCCCACCAGATCCAGCTGAACTCTGAAGCTCATGCCGGGCCGCAGAGTGTCCTGCGGGTTATCGGCCCTGGCCCTGATGCTAAAGGCGCGCGTTTGCGGGTCTATGCGGCTATCCACCTCGACAATCTCGGCTGTGAAGGCACTGCTGCCGTGGTTCCAGCCGGTTAAGCTAAGAGGCTGCCCCGCCTGTACTTGCGGGTAGTAGACTTCGGGCAGGGAAAAGGTGATCAATAAGTGGCTGCGGTCATCCAGAGTGGTCAGGGGGGTGCCGGTATCTATGAAGGCGCCCGGGTCGACAAGGTTCAGGCCGACATGGCCTGCAAAAGGTGCAAGCACTGTCCGGTCCTGCAGGGCAACTTCTGCGCGGCTGAGTGCAACCTTTGTCCTGAGCATGGCGCTTTCAGCCTCTTCCAATGCAGATACGGTTACAGCGCCTGCGTCTTCGCTGCGTCGATACCGGCTGAACAGCCTTTGCGCCTCCGCCAGATCAAGCCTGGCCGCTTCCACCGCCAGCTGCTGATCGCGCGCGTCCAGTCGCAGCAAGGGTTGACCCTTCTCCACTTGTTCTCCGGGAATGAACGCCACGGCGTCCACCAGTCCGGCGGTCTTGGAGTATAAGGTTACCGATTGTGCAGCGCGGGAGGTGCCTACCGCTTCCAGGCGGGTTGACTGGAAGCGCCAGACGACTGGCTGAATCAAGACTGTTTGCGCGTCCCGGTTGCGGGGCTCCGATGACCGGTCGCCTTGGCCATTGCAGGCGGCCAGACAGACCAGCAGGCACACCCATAGGCAAGCGCGAAGACTGGGATGGCATAAACGTATTGGCATGGTGAGCGGAAAACCCTGCTTGACCCGGTTCAGCACACATGCAGATGTGCATGTGGCTGCGGTAAGAAAATGGACGGTTACACAGGTAAAGCCGTATTGCTGCCCGACCTGCACAGATTTTTGCAAAATTGAACGCTTGCCACTCAAACTCAGCACTCGCACCCGCTTAAACAGATGCGGGCGCGGCTCAGGTGGAGAGGGGCAGTGGCAAGCGTGGCTTTGCCATTCAACCATCAAAACATGAATTTAACGCCCAATTTGAGCGTATCGACATCGCCGTCAACGCCACTCATGCTGATCGGCCGCCTATCGTCGTCGGACGGTGCCTTGAACCGGTCGTACTCAACAGATACCACCATTGGATCGAATACCGCAAAATCCACTCCGACACCGTAGCTTGGACGCCGCTCACTGTAGTTGTCATCCAGACCCACAAGCTCCAGATCCACCGTGGAGAAAAAAACACCCGCCTTGGCGTATACGCTGGTGGTGCCGGATACGGGTATGGACCCCTGTGCTGCCACACCGTAGCCGTTCACGGAAACGGAGCCAGGCCCGGAAGAATAATCACCCCAGTCGGCGAAGGAACCCTCCAATCCAAGATAGGGGTTAAAGCGAAATCCTACCACGGCTTCCTTGAACGTATTGGCGTTGTCGAACTCGCCACCGCGGCCTTTGAAGCTGCCGTAATTGCCCCCCACATAAAACCGGGTTGAATCGTGTTTGACTGTTTGAGCATGAGTGGCGGAGACCATAAAGGGGCCTGCCAGTGCAAATGCAGTAAATAACGGAAACCGAACACTTTTTATAGTTTTCATGCGTTCACTCCTATCAGACATCCAACAGTTAACGCTGTTAGGCAAGTCTCATACCACATGAAATATTGATGGAACTTTTCTGATGGTACGGTGTTCGGCTGCGGCTCACGCGCCGCAGAACCTGGGACCTGCCCGGCGTCTGCGCCGATCCGTGTCGGTTTAGCGCGTGGTGGGGCAACAAAGAGTCCCCATTTTGTAAATTTAGGATTGGGGCTGTGGAGCTTCAGGGGGCTGCGGCTCGGCGGTTGCCACGGCCAGCTCGCTGGGTTTTACACAGCCTCCGTAATGGTTGGCATAGATCCGGGTGAAGGAGGCGCCAAAGAGCAGGATCAACCCGGCATAGGTAGTCCAGAGCATTATCAAAATGATGCTTCCGGCCGCTCCGTACGCCGAGGCCGGATTGGAGTTGCCGAAATACAAACCAAGCCCAAATTTGGCGATCACGAACAACAGCGCGGTAACAAAGCCGCCCACCCATACATCCTGCCAGCGCACCTCGGCATCGGGCAGCACTTTGAACAATGCGGCAAAAAGCACGGAAATAATCAGCAGCGACAGTGAAAAATCCATGATGCGGAAGACAATCATGAAGGCGTCTGACAGGTGTCGCGCAACCCAGTCGCTGAGGATGGTCAAAATGGCGGAGAGCAACAGTGATACCAGGAGCAAGAAGCCAATGGTGAGGATGAGGCCAAAAGAAAAAATGCGGTCCTTGATCAGCTTGAGTATTTTTTTCTTGGTCTTCTGTGGCGCCAGTTCAACCTCCCAGATGCTGTTCAGCACCAACTGCAGTTGGTAGAAAACACCGGTTGCGCCAAAAATCAGTGTGGCCAGTCCCAAGGTGGACGACAGCCCCGACGCATTGCCCTCGCTGGTATTGGCATTGGCAATCATGCTCTCGACCTGCTCTGCAGTATCTCCGCCAATCATGCCCTGCATCTGGCTGGAGATATTATTGGCAACAGCCTCTTCGCCAAAAAAATAGCCGGCCAGGTCAATGATAATCACCAGCAAACCCGGCAGCGAAAAAATCGTGTAATAGGAAATGACCACGCTGTTGCGGAAGGGGTCGTGATCTGACCAGTAGGACAGGCTGAGTTTTAGCAGGTGAAAAAAGGTTTTGGCGCGCTGCCACAGTTGCATGTTGGCTTCCACTGGTTGGTTAAGGCACGTGGGCAATCGGCACGGACGCAGGGCAAGCCCCAGCTTGCGCGCCCGAGTGACGTCTGTGTATACGCAAGAAAGTAAAGAGTGAAGCAACAGTAGACACGGCTGGGGCCGGGCGACAGTTTGAGGTTTGGCAATCCCCGGGTGGGGGGGCAGGTGGTTGGAGACGAACAGGCCCGCCTGCGGCAAAGGCCTGCCGGTCACTGCAGCGGTTTCTGCGAAGCGTGACGTCATTGGGCGGCCGGCGGGGCGCTCAATGCATGCACCTCGTCCAAAAAACAGACATATGCCGAGCCAGACTGTATAATCGACGGTCTTTTTCCGGGCGTTTTGTTGCTGCCCGCTTTTGCCCCCCCACAGGAACCAAACAATGATTGAACCCACCCAAACCTTTGAGCAATTGGGACTTAACAAAGAACTTCTCAAGGCGCTCAAAGAGATTGGATATGAAACACCCTCGCCGATCCAATCGCAGAGCATTCCGCCGCTACTTGCAGGCCGCGACGTGCTGGGACAGGCGCAGACAGGCACTGGCAAGACTGCCGCCTTTGCCCTGCCGATCCTGCAGCAGGTAGACCTGCAACTGCAATCGCCACAAGTCCTTGTGCTGACGCCTACGCGCGAGCTGGCCATCCAGGTTGCTGAAGCCTTCCAGAGCTACGCTCAGTGCTTCAAAGGTTTTCATATTCTGCCCATCTACGGCGGGCAGGCCTACGACAAGCAGCTGCACGCCCTGAAGCGCGGTGTGCACGTGGTCGTGGGTACGCCTGGCCGTATCATGGATCACATGCGCAAAGGCACACTCAAGCTCGAGTCACTGAAACATCTGGTTTTGGACGAGGCGGACGAAATGCTGCGCATGGGTTTCATCGACGATGTGGAGTGGATCCTCAGCCAGCTGCCCACCGAGCGGCAGATTGCGCTCTTTTCCGCAACCATGCCCAGTGTCATTTCCAAGGTGGCCAGGACGTATCTGCGCGATCCTGTGCATGTCAAGATCGAGGTCAAAACCGCATCCGCCAAGCTGATTCGCCAGCGTTATTGGGCAGTCAGCGGCCTGCATAAGCTAGATGCGGTCACCCGGATTCTTGAGGTTGAAGAATTTGATGCGATGATCATTTTTGTGCGCACCAAGACCGCAACACTGGAGCTGGCAGAAAAGCTGGAAGCGCGCGGCTATAGCAGTGCGCCACTGAACGGCGATATCTCCCAGGTTTTGCGCGAGCGCACCATTGAGAAACTGAAAAACGGTCAAATAGACATTCTGGTTGCCACCGATGTGGCGGCCAGAGGCCTGGATGTTGACCGCATCAGTCACGTTCTGAACTATGACATTCCCTACGATACCGAAGCCTACGTGCACAGAATTGGCCGCACCGGGCGGGCAGGCCGTACCGGCGACGCCATCCTCTTTGTGGCGCAGAGGGAGGTCCGCATGTTGCGCGCCATTGAACGGGCGACCAATCAGAAAATCGAGCCTATGGCCCTGCCGACAGCGGCCGCCATCAATGAGCACAGGGTCAATCGGTTCAAGGAAAAAATCACGGCGACCATGAACTCGGAGCAGCTGGATTTCTACCTGTCGTTGATTCAGGAGATTCAGTCAGAGACGGATACCGACGCGTTGAACATAGCGGCCGCGCTGGCGTTTCTGGCGCAGGGAGAGCAGCCTCTACTGGTACAGGACAAGCCCGGCATGCAAGGGCGCGGCGCGCGCGGATTTGACGACGCGCCTGCGGACGACAAGAAGCCTCGCAAACCCCGGGCGGAGCGCTCCAACGCACCGGTGGAGACCTACCGCATGGAGGTGGGACGTGCCGACGGAGTCAAACCCGGAGACATAGTTGGTGCCATTGCCAACGAAGCGGATATCGGCAGCGAGCACATAGGGCACATCAAGTTGTACGACTCCTACAGCACAGTAGAACTGCCCAAGGGTATGCCCAAGTCAACCCTGAAGATGCTGCAAAAAACCCGGGTGTGTCAAAAGCCGATGCAGTTGACACTGGTTGGTGACGCGGACGAAGGCGGAGCGGCGGACAGGCCAGCGGTTCGCAAGCCCAGAAAGGATTTTTCTTCGGCGCCCAAGCCCAGAAAGCCCAAGGCTTAATGTAAGGCTCTTCTTGAAAGTGCGCCACAGGCAGCCTGCCCGTGGCGCAACCCTTCTATTTTTTCCCCCTATCTTCAGTGCTGTCCGCTTTTGCCATCAGGCTGTCATACCTGCCGCCTATATTGCCGCCCAAGTTCAAGTTTACAAGGCTTTGTAAATAAGGGGCCGCCGATAGGCCTGGCCTGCAGCAGGCGGATGATCAGCAGCCATGGGAGTGCCCCAATGACCACCGTGGCCCGCGCCAGTCCGCAGCGCAGCTTGAACTTTCTTGCCTTCTGCAAAAATTGGCACTGTATGTGCAAGCGTGTGCCAATCTGTTAGCCAGTGACTTTCCCAACGCAGCCTTTGGCTGCTCCGTGCTGGCCAAATTATAATTATTACAGCCGTATTAGGAATTTCTAATGAACAACGCATTCAATGGCAACGTGGTGGATATCGAGGCGTCTGGCCTTGGCTCCCACAGTTACCCTATTGAAGTGGGGGTGGTGCTGGGCAACGGCGCCACCTATGAGGCGTTAATCAAACCGCCTGCCAATTGGCAGCACTGGGATGCAGAAGCCGAGCAAATTCACGGTATTTCGCTGCAAACGCTTCGGCGCAAAGGGCGCCCTTTGCAGGAAGTTTGCGAGGCACTGAATACGCTGTGCGCCGGTAAAACTCTTTACAGTGACTGCTGGGTCTACGACTCTCCCTGGTTGACCAAAATGTTTGCCGAGGCAGGCGTTGCACCCCGATTCAAGTGCAGCCCCATTGAGGCCATTCTAAAAGAGGAGCATTTGGAAAACTGGGGCGAACGCAAGGACGAGTATGTGCGCAGCACTCAAATAGTGCCGCACCGCGCGTTGAATGACGCCATCATCATATCCGAAACCCTTGAGCGCCTGCTGCTGGAACAGCCCATCCGTCAGAAGTGCTTTACCCCCATGCCGATGGTGGCGTACGGCTGATCGCAAGGCCCGTCGAAGTTTGCGACGCTGCCTCTGCTGCGTCAGCAGGGCTCGCCCTTCAGCGCTTGTTAGCCAAACGCGGCTCCGGTTGTTACCCCACTTCCGGCATGCGGGAGCGCTTATCGCAAATCTTGAGAGGCGTGCCGGGACTTTATCGGCAGACGAGAACAGCCGTGTCGGCCTCGACGCTGTTCGCGCCGCAGCCGGTTCTGCTGGATGCCCGAATTGGTCCTTGAGCGCCGCCGAGTAGAGCATGAATCTTCCCTTTCAATGTCCACCAGAGCTGGTTTATGTCACCGACGAGCAGCCGGGTTTTACTCGCAAGCGCAGCGGACGAGGCTTTCGCTACCTGGATGAGCAGGGCAGCAAGTTGGTGGATCCGCAGGCCCTTGAACGCATCGCTGCTCTGGTCATACCCCCCATGTGGCAGAGGCTGTGGATCTGCGCCAATGCCAACGGGCACCTTCAGGCAACGGGGTATGACGCCAAGGGCCGCAAGCAGTACATTTATCACCCGCTTTGGGTGGCTTTCAGGCAGCAGCACAAATTTACTCGGCTACTGGAGTTTGGCGCTTGCCTGCCGCTGATACGCGCCCGGGTGGAGCATGACTCCAGAAAGAGAAACTGGGGCAAACAAAAGATCCTGGCGGTGGTGGTCATGGTGCTGGATAACCACTTCCTGCGCATCGGCAACGAGATCTATGAAAAGCAAAACCAGACTTACGGCATCACGACGTTGAAGCAGGAGCACCTGGTTGAGGAGCAGGGTGTGGTTTACCTGGCGTTTAAGGGCAAAAGCGGAAAACAGCGCAAAGAAAAAATTCATAGCAGAAGACTTGCCCGGCTCATCAAAAATATCTCCGAGCTCCCCGGGCAGGAGATTTTTCACTACCTGGACGAGGACGGCAACAGCCAGAAGCTAAACTCGCTGGATGTCAATCAGTATCTGCAGGAGATTACTCGGCAGTCCTTCACCGCGAAGGACTTCCGTACCTGGGGCGGCACAGTTCTGGCGGTCAGGCACTATCAGGAGGCGTTGCAGGAAGTGGAAGAAACCCCCCGGTTGAAGCTGGAAAGGGCGCTGGTCTGCAAAGTGGCCAAGGTGTTGGGTAATACCGTCTCTGTCTGCAAGGAATACTATATTCATCCGTTTGTGCTGCAGACTCTGCTGGAGGGTAAGCTGGAGCACTATCGTACCCAGTTGAAGCGCTCAAGTCGGCCGGTGGAAGGCTTGTCAATGGAAGAACAACTGGTAATGAAGGTGCTGGCGTGCGCAAAAGCAAACTGAAACTAATGTTGGGCAAAGGCTATAGAAAGGTCATCAATAGTATTGCTTTCTATCCGGCGTTGATTGCATTTGGCATTCTGTTGTTTTCGTTTGCGACCATTGCGGTTGAATACCAGCCGTTCATGATAGACATTAAAAAGCACATTGGCATGGTTCTGGTCAATAACCAGGAGGACGCCAGGTTGATACTCAGCACCTTGATTGCCGGTCTTATTTCACTGACCGTTTTCAGTTTCTCCATGGTCATGCTGGTGCTCAATCGGGCGGCGTCCCAATTGTCCCCTCGGGTTATTCCCGGGCTGATCACCAGTAAATCCAATCAGGTGGTTCTGGGGTCCTATCTGGGCGCCATCCTTTATTCATTGATTCTGGTGGTCAGCATTCAGTCCGACGATCTGGACTATTACGTGCCGGAATTCGGCGTGCTTATTGCCATGATCATGGCTATTTACTGCATGGCCCTGTTCGTCTACTTCATCCACACTATCAGTCAGGCCATTCACGCGGATTCCATCCTCAATGAAATTTACAAGGCAACCCACAAGATCATGGACGCCGCCTGCATGGAAGACCGCAGCGCCACAGTAGATGTGCCGGACACGGACGAGTGGTATTCGCTGAACGCAAAAACGGTGGGCTATTTAAAGTCCATCCGCTACGACGAGCTGGTGCATGTATGCCAAAAGCACGATATTCGTGTCAAGGTGCGTGAGCAAACCGGGTTTTTCTCCATTGGCAATTACCCTTACCTGGATGTGGATAAAGAGGTGGACCTAGAAACGGAAAAAGCCATCCACGACTGTGTTTTGTTTTATCCGGAAGACCTGCTCAGCGACCACTACGCCTTCGGTTTCAAGCAGGTATCCGAGATAGCCGTCAAGGCTATGAGCTCCGGCATCAATGACCCGGGCACGGCGGTGAAGGCCATTGATATGCTGTCGGTACTTTTTCTGAAGAAGATGTCCATGATTGAGCGCAATTGCTATTTTGACTCCGATGGCCATCCGCGCCTCTTTGTGCCCGTATACCCGATGGAGCGTCTGCTTTATGACAACCTGACCCCAATTCGCGCCTACGCCAAACAGGATGCCGTGGTCATGTACAATTTACTGGAAAGCCTGCGCAATTTGCTGGCGGCGGGGGAGGGGGAAGAGTACCGGCCTCTGCTGTGTACTTACGTCGAGAGCATGCGCGACTCGATACAGGAGAACATCAATAACCCGCTGGATATCGACATGATCAACCGGATGATCTCGCAGATAAACCGGTATCTGGCGGCCGAGCGGCGGCTGGAATTGATCGACTCGGGCCGCCATTAAACGACCAACTGGCAGAGCGGAGTACGCACTGCCTTAGCACCTCGCCCGCCCGTCAAGCCAGTTCTGCAAACACTCAAAAGTCTTGGCTGCGCTGCGACACATAGGCTCGGAACCTGCTTCTTGCGCACAGCTATCCAGCACTGTCAGCAGAGTTCGCCAGCGCGCGGCGGTAGCGTCTCCCCAGCCATGGAAAAATCGGAAGGAGTGGGTGCTGGCGGCTAAGCGTTGATTCAGCAGCCTACAGATAACCTGCCCGCCAAGCAGTGAACCCTCGCGGACGTACAACACACCCAGCAGTTCATCTACCCTTGCGGGTATAGGGCTGTCTTCACACAAGGGGATATCGTGCAAGTCCACCGCGTAAAACCGCAGATCCTGCCTCAGCCAGGTGAGCATTGGCGAGGCATAAAGCTCATAGGTACCAGCCAAGTCTGTACCGGCTATACGTTGCTCCAGTGGCAAATAAAAACCGTAAAAAGCTTGCAGAATTTGCGTGTAGCGGGCCTGAGTTATGTCACCGGAAGTCAGAGGCGATAACAGCGGGTGTTGATGCAGGGCTTGATGAGCCGCGTCTGTTGCTTGGCGAAGCTGTTTCAATACAGGCAGAGGCATAGAGACACCGACAGGACGGAAAGGGCAGGAGCTGGAGACCTAGGGTCTGTTGACGTTTCCTCATCACCACTGCTGGAGGCCATTTTTTCGTCT
>CAYNST010000042.1:0-26081 GCA_964399955.1 uncultured Cellvibrionaceae bacterium
CCCTAGAGACATCGGCTCGGCTTTGGTCTTCATCCGCCAGGTTCAGCTGGTGGTTGCATGGTCTATTGTACTGGACAACCGATTTGGTTGGATCTATGGGAGGTGAATGGGTAGAGGATAAAATTGCCAATTTGCGACATGACGGGTGGCCGTTCGGCAGTGCCTACCGATCCGGTCGGTGGTATGCTTCGCCCGGCTCAAGGCGACTATCGGCAAATCTTTGTCGGCCCCACTTTGAAATCAAAGGGTGCTTGCCCCTGCTACCTCGAAACCAACGGAGACCATTGATGAAGATATACGGTGCTATTGTCCTGGCCGGCCTTGCTGTAGGCTGTGACCGCTCACAACCGGCGGTACAGGCCGACGAGCAAAGCGGGCCCCGGGCAGAGCAGCAGTCAAAACAAGTTGAGACCGCGCTGCCCCAGACACACGCCTGGACCTGTCCCGCAGAGCCGGGCCGCGCCCCCAAAGGCGAATATGTAGCCAACCGCATTGACGCGGCCAATGCAACCCGCGATGAAGCCGGTTTGTACGAAGGGCCTGTCTGGATCGACGGCGCACTGTACTTTTCCGATTTTACCTTCGGCGCCGGTTTTCCCTCTCGAATCCAGCGGCTGGATGTTGGCGAGCCATCCATGAGCACGGTCATAGAGAACAGCGGCAGCAATGGTCTGGCCGTGGATTCCGCCGGGCAGATTCTGGCCGCCACCCACGACCGCAAAGCCATTTCCCGCTACAACCCAAGCAACGGCGAACGGGAAATTCTGGTCAGCGAATTTGACGGCAACGCTTTCAACTCGCCTAACGATCTTACCATCACCCGCGACGGTGTAGTGTATTTTACCGACCCGGACTTTCAGCGCTCCGCCGCTCCTGGCGGACAGGACGCTACCCGAGTCTACCGGGTAGAAGATGGCGAAGTAACTGTGGTGGAAGACGGCATGGCGAACCCCAACGGTGTGTCTCTGTCACCGGCAGAGGACGTACTGTACGTAGCCGGCGGTGGTGAGGACGGTGTGCTGCGGGCCTATGCCATTGCTAACGGTAAACCGGGGCAGGGCAGAGACTTGGCGCAGGTAAGCACCCCGGACGGTATGGGCATTGACTGCCTGGGCAATGTTTATGTCACCGAGCATGTCAAACAGCAAGTGCGTGTGTTTACTCCTCAAGGTGAAGAAATAGCCACCATCAAGGCTGACGCCAACGTCACCAATATTGCCTTTGGCGGCCCGCAGCGCAAAACCTTGTACTTGACCGGTGCGGGAGCCGTCTGGAGCCTGGAGCTGGACGTGGCGGGCCTGCCGTACTAGACCTGCCAGCACGGCCGGGGCACTGCAATGCGAGCTTTGTTTTGGCCCCGGGGGCGACCCATGCTGAGGTTGCCCGCCAAATCATCCACGATTGACTATACTGAGTCTGCCGGCCACCCATTGGTCTAAGCCGGGTTGCCGGGTGTGTTCTGGGCAACATGGGTTGTTTGTGCAGTTCCGGAGCCTGTGGCCTCAACAAGTGGAGACAGGGGCTTCTGCTGTGACTTGTCCATTTATGGTTGAAGTAGCAAAGGAAGGGGAGCAGCGTCGATGTGGGTTAGAGTCGTTTTAAGCGGTTTGGCAATGGCACTTGTTGCCTGTTCATCTGAACCTGTGGAGGAACCCAAGGGAGTGATTCCGCGGACACAGGTGCAAGCTTTGAACAGAGCCAAAGCAGTTGAGCAGGACGTCAAACAGCAACAAGAATCCTTGCGCAACAGCGTTGGTGCCCCGCAGTAGTCGTCTTGCGTAGCGGGCTTGCCGCGCGCGAACCCCGTGCTTTAACCGTTGGCGACCTCTCCTGCGCATAAGCGTAAAGGAACTTGAATCGCAACGCGTGTCTCAGTAAAGCAGTGTTGCTTCACCCGCGTCTGTTGTTTTGCTCTTACGCCAGTCATTCCTGTCGCAGCGGTTCCTGTGGGTGGCGGCGCTGGCAGTCAACGCCCGGTAACTCGGCACGGTCGCGGCGCAAAACCTTCTTTCAGTACACGCTCGATGTCGGTCACCTTTTTTACTTATTCAATAACAGCGGCCTTTAGGCTGCGATTTGTTTTTTTGATTTTTGCCAAGCAGATAACTATGCCAGGTCCATCCAGATTATTAAGCGTTATTGTTGGCGGAGTGCTGCTGATACTGGCGGCCTGTACCCGCCAGGCGCCCGAGCAAGCCCCTGCAGAGCGGCTTGGCGCACCGGTCGCAGCCATGGAGCTGCAACCGCAAGACATAGCCCGTCGCGTTGTCGTCAGTGCGCCGGTCACTCCACGGGTGCACATTCGCCTGGCCAGTCGAACCAGCGGCACGGTTGAGCAGGTTTATAAAGAAGAGGGTGACCGGGTTGCAGCGGGGGAGTTATTGGCCGAGCTGGATATGTCCGAAGCGCGCGCCGAACTGGCGCGGGCGGATGCCGAAGAGGAGCGTGCCAGGCTGGAGTACGAGCGCTTGACCGAGCTGCGCTCGCGCGGGGTGGTCGCGCCCGCAGAGTACCAACAGAGCCGTGCCAACCTCCGCTTCGCCGAGAGCCAGCGCCTGCTTTGGCAGACCCGCGCTGCCTTCGGGCGCATTCTTGCGCCGCAGGCAGGCGTGGTCACCCATCGCTACATTGAGCCCGGCGAAGCCGTTCAGCAGCAGGATACCCTGTTTGAGCTGTCGGCTATGGATCAGCTGGTAATCAACGCCGGCTTGTCCGAGATGGATGTCGTGCACCTTGAACCCGGTCAACCGGTGCGGGTGCGCGTTGATGCCTTGCCGGCCCTGCAACTGGAGGGCAAGGTTCGGCGCATATTTCCCAGTGCCGACCGCGCCACGCGGCTGGTGACGGTTGAAGTGGCGTTACCGGCGGATGCTGCAGAACGGGGGGTACGGCCGGGTTTTCTGGCGCGCCTGGACATTGATGTAGATCGCCGCGCTCAGGTGCTGACCCTGCCGTCTTTTGCCATCGGCAACGATGCCCGCAGCAGTGAGACGCGGGAAGAAACCTATTACGTCTACGTGATCGAGGATGATCGCCTGCAGCGGCGCCGTGTGGTGCCGGGTATCACCCGTGGCGGCTGGACCGAGATTGTCAGCGGCGTTCAGCCCGGAGAGACCGTTTTGGCAAGCAACCCCATTGACCTGCGCGCCAATCAAAGGGTTCGCATCGTCGAGCGCCGGAGCCTTCCATGAGCGGCACACACACCGGGCTGACCAGCACCGCCATTCGTCGCCCTATCGGCACCTTGGCGATCGCTTCAGTGGTGTTCGTGCTGGGCCTGTTCTTCCTGGAGCGTTTACCCATTGACCTGCTGCCCAGCATAGAGCTGCCGCAGATCCGGGTGGTCGTCAATTACCCCGGCACCGCGCCCGAAGTTATCGAAGAGCAGATTACCCGGGTGCTGGAGCGCAATCTGGCAGCCACAGAGAACCTTGTGCACATGGAAAGTCGCGCCTCCGAGGGGCGTGCCAACGTGGACCTGCACTTTGCCTATGGCACCAATCTGGATGCCGCCCTGCAGGATGCATCGCGCTACTTGGAGCTGGCACGCACGCGTCTGCCGCGCGATATCGACCCTCCGCGGTTGTTCAAGGTGGACCCGGCACAAGACCCGGTCTGGCAGGCAGGCTTCAGCTCCAGTCTGCGCTCCGAAGTAGAAGTAAGCGATTGGGTTGAGCATCAGCTGGCGCCGCAACTGGTGGCCATCAACGGTGTCTCCGGCGTGGAAACCGCCGGCGGCTTGATCCGGGAAATGGAGGTACTTGCCGATCAGCACCGGCTGCGCTCCTACGGGCTGACCATGGCCGATCTGGTCAACGCGCTGCAAGCCGAAAACGTGGACATCGCCTCTGGCTGGATGACCTCCAGCAGTTTTGATGTCATGGCCAAAACCGAAGGCCTGTTTCGCTCGGCGGAGGATATAGGCAAGGTTCTGATACCGCTGCCGGGAGACGGCAGCCAGACCGTGCGGGTCAGCGATGTGGCCGATGTGCGGGATGGGCACCAGCCGCAGCGCATTTTTGTGCGGCTTAACGGCGTGCCCTCGGCTCAGGTGTCATTGTTCAAGTTGCCGGGCGCCAATACTGTGGAGGTGGTGGACCAGGTGGAAGCCACCATGGCCCGGCTGGAGCGCTCCGGCTTTTTGCCGGCGGACATCAAATACCAAGTCATTGGAGACACCGCCTATTTCATTCGCGGTGCCATTGCCAGTGTGGCGAGCGCGGCACTGCTGGGTGGCTTGCTGGCCATGGTGCTGGTGCTGCTGTTTCTGGGCAGTTTGCGCAAAAGCTTTGTGGTGGGCCTGTCTATCCCCATTGCCATCATGGCCACTTTTGCGCTGATGGGGGCGGGCAATCTTACCCTCAACATCATCAGTATGGGCGGTCTGGCGCTGGGGGTGGGTTTGCTGCTGGACAACGGCATCGTCATGCTGGAGAACATCTACCGCCACCGCGAAGAACTTAAACGCAGTGCGGACGACGCGGCGCATTACGGTGCGGCTGAGGTGCGCGGTGCCATCACTGCAGGTACCCTCACCAATCTGGCAGCGGTTTTGCCCTTTCTGCTGATCTCCGGCATGGCTTCGCTGATTTTCACCGACCTCATCCTCACCATTTCTTTTGCCATTCTGGCCACTCTGGCAGCGGCGCTGACCATCGTCCCCATGCTTGCCGCCCTGCTTGGCAAGGTTCGCTTCCAGAGCCATTTGGACCGCAGCCGTCTATTGCAAGCCTTCAATCGCGCTATCAACGGGCTGCGGCGCGTTTATCAGCACGTGTTGCGCATGGCACTGGCCTGGCGCTGGGCGGTCATCGCCTTTGCCGCGCTCTCTCTGTTTCTGGCTGTGAAGCTGAGCGGTCAACTGGGCAACGAGTTCCTGCCCCAGGTGGACGACGGCAGTGTGTTTGTCCGCGCCACCTTGCCCGCCGGCAGTCCGCCCGAAGCCACCGACCTGGTGGCACGCGCGGTAGAGGCCAGCCTGCAGGAAATGCCCTATGTGCAGACGGTATTTTCCATGGTGGGAGGGCACTTGTTTGGCGGCGGTGTCAATGAGCGGCCGGGTACCTTTTATATGCGGGTGCAGCTGGCGCCTTTGGCCGAGCGCCCCGACATGCCGGCCGGGTTGTGGGTGGGCGAGGCGCAGCGGCGGCTGGATGCCCTGGATATGCCCGGTGCGCGTATCAGCGTGCGGCCGCCCATCATCCGAGGTCTGCGGTTCACCACCTCGGGCGACGATTTTGCCATCACGGTCGTGGGCCAGGAGTTGGAAGTACTGCGGGAGATAGCCTTTGATATTAACGCCCGCTTACAGGATATTCCGGGCCTTGAGGGCGTGGAAGTCGGCCGCGAATCCCAAAGCCCGCTGCTGCGCATCCGCGTTGACCGGGACCGGGCGGCAAGCCTGGGGTTGAACGTATCCGAGGTGGGTAACGCCATCCGCGATGCGGTCAACGGCGCGGTCCCCACGCGCTATATTGCGGGCAGCGTTGAATACGATGTGCGCGTGCGATTGCCCCGCAGGCAGGTAGCCGACGCTGAAACTCTTGGCACCCTGCTGCTGTTGCGGCGCGACGGTGAACCGGTCTTGCTGCGTGATGTAGCCCACTTTGAACTGGGCGCGGGGCCTGCCAATATAGAGCGCGAGAACCAAAGCAGGGTGCAGCGGGTGGTGGGCGACATCAACACCCAGGTCAACGATGTGAGCAGCATCATGGCCATGGTTGATGAGCGACTGCAGGGCCTGACTCTACCGGATCAATACAGTCTTATCTTCGGCGGCCAGTGGGAGGCCATCCAGGAGACCAACCGGGAAATTTCCAGAGTGGTATTGTTGGCGCTGTTTTTAGTGTTTGTGGTGCTGGCCGTTCAGTACGAGCGATTGATCAACCCCTTGGTGATCCTGACGGCGGCGCCTTTGTCACTGGTGGGGGTGGTTGTCATGCTCTGGCTCACCAATACGCCTATGTCTGCACCCGTGCTGATAGGCGTGGTGCTGTTGATTGGGATAGTGGTGAACAATGCCATTCTGCTGGTGGAGTATATCGAGATTGGCCGCCGTGAGCTTGGCCTTAGTGCGGTGGATGCCATCATTGAAGCGGGAGGAGTGCGTCTGCGGCCTATCCTGATGACTACGCTTACCACGGTCACCGGCATGGCGCCCCTGGCTATAGGCTTGGGGCAGGGGGCGGAAATCATGCGGCCTTTGGCCATAGCCGTGGTGGGCGGGCTCTTGGGCGCGCTGATACTCACGCTCATCATTGTGCCCTGCTTTTACCTGGTGGGCAGCCGCGGGGCGGAGTGGTTGCACAGCCGGGTGGTTGGCACAACCGCCGAGCTGCCAGCGGAAAAACAATAGGAGTTTGCAAGCAATGAACAGCCCCCGCACAGTGTTACGGCATCATTCATGAACATTTCACCGGTCACCGAACACGACCTGCCCGAACTGGCCGCGCTCTACCAGCAACTCCTGCCCAATGATTTCTCCATCCAAAAGATGCAGCAAGTCCTGGGAAACAACCGGCAGAACCCGAATCACACCGTACTCATTGCCAAGGTGGACGGCAAGGTGGTGGGCTCGCTGCTGGCCATGACCTGTGAAATGCTGTTTGGTCAGTGCAAGTCCTTCATGGTAATTGAAGACGTGGTGGTGGATCAGCAGCACCGCCGCCTGGGAGTGGGTACTGCTTTGCTCAGAACCATAGAGGGCCAGGCGCGGGAAACCGGCTGCGCCTATATCATGCTGATCACTGAAAGCGGCCAGGTGGATACGCGCCGGTTTTACCAATCCAACGGTTATAAAACCGACGAGCACTGTGCGTTCAAAAAGCACCTTTGACGGCCGATTGCCGCCGGTGAACAAGCAAATTCCGGTCAATCGTCCCGCTTGGCCTTGACCCAGAGCGACTTTTTACCGGTCAGCAGCATCAGATAAAGCTTGATTTTCTGGGCAATATAGCCCGGAAGATAGGCCAGATCCGACAGAACAAAATCCGCACGGCCGGACAGAGCATTAACCCATAAAAGCGACGCTACCAGCAGAACCCATACCGTGGAACTGGCCACCAGCAGGCGAGCATCTGCAAAAACCAGTGCCATCAGCAAAGCAACAATCCAAATGACCAGGTTGCACACCAGCAGCAAGGTGAAGGGCAAAATGGACATATCCAGCGCGGTCATGGCCAGGGTGCGGCTGCGCCGTCTAAACGCGCTGAAGGTGAGTCGCGGCACCCAGTGCGTGATCATGCCCATGTGGCCGTGCTCCCAGCGCTGACGCTGCCGCTCGGCAGTATCATCCGACTTTGGCAGGGGGCTGGTGATACAGGCCTCCGGCACGTACTGCACTTTGGCCCCGGAAAGCGCCAGCTCCAAGCCCATTTTCATATCTTCCACGATCTCACCCGTCGCCAGTTCCAGCTTCTCCAACAGAGGGAAGGGCAACGCAAAGCCCGAACCTGTAACGGGAATGCTGCCTCCCAGTCGGCACAGGCCCTGGGTACGAATATGGTTTTTAAGGTAGATGGCAAACTCGGAAATGCGTCGCTGGGGCGGGCTGCCGGCCGGGGCGTATAATAAATAATTGGCCTGGGCGGGTGAGCCGGTTTCAGTGCAAATCTGTTTAAGCCTGGCGATAGCCTGGGGGTCAACCGTGCAGTCGGCGTCAATTATGATGGCAATATCCGGTGGTTGATTGCGCAAGTGCGCAACACCAAATGCCAAGGCGTAGCCCTTGCCACGGTGGTCCGGGTCTGTACGTTCAATGACTTCACAGCCCGCCGCGCGGGCAATCTCAGCGGTTTTGTCACTGCAATTATCAGCTATGACAACTATCCGGTCCGACGGAGCCAGCGCCAGCTTGACGCTGCTCAAGGTGCCCGCCAGCACCTGCTCTTCATCGTGCGCCGGCATCAGTATGGCGCAGCTTGCCGCGACAGTGTCCCATGTTTTTGGTTTTGCCCGTTTTATACCGGCAAACACCTCAACAATAAAAAATATTGAGGGGACCAGAATTATCAGGCCAATAATGAACGCTAAATCCAAAAGCAACGTCATTAGTTTTTGATCCATTTGAATAGCTTTTCAGCTTCTTTGACAGCCGAGTGGCGTGACCGCACCGCAGCGTAGCCGCGATCGCCCATGGCGCTTAACTGTTCGGCGGGGGTGTCTATAACGGCCTGCATGGCGCCCGTCAGCGCGTCAACGTCGCCGGCCGGTACCAACCAACCGCAGTCAGGTGTGACCAGTTCAGGGATTCCTGCAATATAGGTTGTAAGCACCGGCCGGCGGCGGGCGAAAGACTCCATGATCACCACCGGCAGGCCCTCTGCAAAACTTGGCAGCACCAGCGCCGTGCCGCTGTCCAATTGTTCAATGATTCCCGCCGTACCTTGCCAGCCGTGCAAAACCACGTTGTTTTGCAAGTCATTATCCTTTATGAACTGCTCGAAATAGCCACGATATTCCCCGTCCCCGATCAAATGCAGTTGAATATCCGGGCACTTTTGGCGGATGCGCGCCATGGCTTGCAGCAGTACTATCTGCCCTTTTTGCTCGCACAACCGGCCAATAGAGACAAAGCGCCGGGTGGTTGTAACCGGGCTGGGGGACTGTTTGAGAAGATCATCGTCTACCGCGCAATGCACTTCGGTGATCTTTGACCAGTCGGCAAAATCTGCCCAGCGAAACAGTTGGCTTTTGCAAAATGATGTAATGGCCACAACAAACTTAGCGCAACCAATTTTCTCTTGCAGTGACAGCGCGCGCGGGGAATCAAACTCTTCCGGACCGTGGACGGTAAAGCTGTACTGCGGGCCACCCAAGGATCTGCAGAGCAACGCAACGGTGGCGGAGTTTGTGCCGAAGTGCGCGTGCACATGATGAACGTCTCTCTTCTTGCAGAATTCAAAAAGCCAACAGGCTTCCAAAAGATAAAAAAAGTGTTTGACGTAGGTGCCATTGGCATTTTTTGCCAGCCGGAAGCAAAGGGGAAGGCTTTTGACCAACAGGAAAAAATTGCCAAGCGCTGCAAGCGCCATGGCCTGTGCCGAGCTTGCTTTTGACTGGCCAATGATGAAGTGGGTGCGTTCCTGCTCCTGCTGGTCGACGACGTCGACCAGCTTTTCCGCCACTTGTCTGACGGACACCCGGTGAACCTCTGCCCCCAGAGACTCCAGGGCAAGTATCTCTCGTCTTATGAAAGTATGACTAATTTTGGGGTACTGATTGATTAAATAACAAACTTTCGGCTTAGTGGTGTCTATCATAGATCCAGTGTTCCCGCTCCGGCGCCTGTTGAGGTGCCGGGGCCGTTAATAAGAGTGCGATACCTGCCCGGAATGTCGCGTGAGTTGAGTTTTACCTGCTGCGCGGCGTCAATCGCAATATTTTTTTAAAAACTCAAAATGGGCTGCAAGTCAATCTTTTTGCGCGGCCTATACTGAGAAAAAGTCAGTCGTGCCACTTGTCGTCGCGTCATTATAGGCTAAGGTTTGATGTCATCATAAGCGCTTCCGGTGCCTTCCGTCGGAAGGTATCTCGGCACGGGATGCGTCGCAGGCGCTATCGCACGGCGGCGAAAGAGATGCGTGACCTATGAATTGCCGATGTTCCGATGAGATTGTCTGCAACGGTAACGGCGCGAACAAAGGGGCAGGCGGCAGGCACGATGTGTTGTACGCTATCTTACTCTCTATGGAAAGCCAGCGCGAAGGATCGCTTCGGCGCTTGCCTCACCAGAGATACAAGCCGCTCCCGGAGACTTTGCGTATGGCAGTTGATTCGTATGGAAATACCAATCGGATCTTGTACAATGCGCGGCCAGCCCACCGGCTGGCTCTGAACCCCGCGTTACCCACCGCCACCTCTCACTCGTTTGTTGGACGGACAGCCCATGCATCCAAAAATTCAACTGCCCTTATTACTCTCCGCCTGTCTGTGTTTGTTCAGCCCGGGGGTGTTCGCTGCCAGCGGTAGCCTGGACCTTACCGCCAGCGCAATTGGCTATTTTGCCGTTGCCATATTCGTCCTCGCCTACATTCTGGTCATGGCAGAAGAACGGCTGCATCTGCGCAAGTCCAAACCGGTATTGGTGGCGGCCGGTCTTATTTGGATGTTGATCGGCTGGGTCTACGTTGACGCCGGCATGAGCGAGCAGTCCGAGCAGGCCTTCAGGCACACGCTGGTGGAGTTTGCCGAGCTAATGCTCTTTCTGCTGGTGGCAATGACCTACATCAACGCGCTGGAAGAGCGGCGGTTGTTTGATGCCCTGCGCGCCTGGATGATTCGCAAAGGTTTTCACTACAAGACGCTCTTTTGGCTGACCGGGTTTTTGTCGTTTTTCATTTCGCCCATTGCCGACAACCTTACCACCGCACTGCTGATGTGTGCGGTTATTGTCAAGGTAGCCGGAGATGACCGGCGGTTCGTCAATCTCTGTTGCATCAATGTTGTGGTGGCGGCCAATGCCGGCGGCGCGTTCAGCCCCTTTGGCGATATCACCACACTGATGGTCTGGCAGGCGGGTGTTGTCCCTTTTGGCGATTTCTTGAAACTGTTTCTGCCTGCGCTGGTGAATTTCGCCTTGCCAGCCGTCATCATGAGCTTTTTTGTGGAGGACAAAAAGCCAAGCTCGGCCTACGAGGTGGTGGAGCTGAAACGCGGTGCCTTCCGCATCCTTGCCCTGTTTTTGCTGACCGTCGCCACGGCTGTATTTTGCCACACGGCGCTTAACCTGCCACCGGTATTGGGTATGATGATGGGGCTGGGCTACCTGCAGTTCTTTGGCTACTTCCTCCAGAGAACGCTGCCGCGCTCGTTAGAGCGCAAGCGAGCCCTGGCGGAGCACGCCGGCGACGTAGAAGCTTTGCGGCGCTTAGGCGGGGTCGTGCCCTTTGATGTCTTCAGCCGGGTGGCACGGGCGGAGTGGGATACTCTGCTGTTCTTTTACGGCATCGTGGTCTGCGTGGGCGGTTTGGGTTTCATGGGTTACCTGACCATGGTGTCGGAGACGCTCTACGGCGGGTGGAATGCGACCTACGCCAATATTGTGCTTGGGGTTGTGTCTGCGGTGATCGATAACATTCCGGTAATGTTCGCCGTGCTCACCATGAACCCGGATATGTCGCTCGGCAACTGGCTGTTGATCACGCTTACCGCAGGCGTGGGGGGAAGCCTGCTGTCCATTGGTTCAGCCGCCGGCGTCGCCCTGATGGGGCAGGCACGCGGTATGTATACGTTCTCCGGGCATTTGAAGTGGACTCCGGTGATTGCCCTGGGCTACTTTGCAAGTATTGCCCTGCACCTCTGGTTGAATGCCGAAACCTTCCAGGTGGCCATGAATTAGGGCTCCAAAGCAGATGACCCCGGATGGGGCGCGCCATCGGACGGCCAAATCCATATTCTATGCGTATGGTAGGTTGCAAGCCGGGATACAGGATCAACCGGCTCTGCACGCGCAAAAAATCCGGTTATCGTCCGTTATGTCTTTCTCGGGCGGGGCCATCCGGCCAGGCGCAAGGCTCATCAGACAGAGGTTTTTCTTTGAGTTCATACGGCGACAGACCCGCAAATGACGGTGAGAACCTGCAGCCAGGCCTGCGGGCGGAAGATATCGGCGAAGTCTCACCGGCCGACACCCTGACACCGTCTGATCGCTACCAGGAGCTTTTTGTTGCAGTACAGATGCAAGGCATCTTTAAAGACAGCAAAACGTTTGTCGACTGCGCGCCGCGCAATCCTCCCACTGAAATTCTGGCCGCCTACAGGCGGGAGTGCAGCAGTGCAGACTTTGATTTGGCGGCCTTTGTCCACACGCATTTTGCCCTTGAGGAATCCGAGCCCGACTGTTTCGTCTCTGACCCCGAGCGCACCCTGGCCCAGCACATCGAAAAGCTCTGGCCAGTACTAACCCGGCGCCCCAAAGAGCATCCTGCGCAGTCTTCGCTTCTACCTTTGCCGCATGACTATGTAGTTCCCGGTGGGCGCTTCAAAGAGCTGTACTACTGGGATTCTTACTTCACGCTGCTTGGGTTTCACGCCAATGGCCACAGAGACATTCTGCGCTGCATGGCGGATAACTTCGGTTATCTGATCGACACCTATGGGCATGTTCCCAACGGCACCCGCACTTACTACCTCAGTCGCTCACAGCCACCGGTGTTCAGCCTGATGGTGGAGCTGTTTGAAGGCGAGGGCATCCGCAAGGCGGTGGATTATTTACCTCACCTGAAAAAAGAATACGCGTTTTGGATGGACGGGGCAGACCAACTTCAGCCAGGCGAGGCTCATCGGCGCTGCGTGCGCCTGGCCAACGGCGCCTTGATGAACCGTTATTGGGATGACCGCGATATCCCCAGGGACGAGTCCTATTGTGAAGATGTTGCCACGGCAAAAAGATCCAGCCGGCCGGCCGAGCAGGTCTACCGCGACATTCGCGCAGGCGCCGAATCGGGTTGGGACTTCAGTTCCCGCTGGCTGGATGTTAAAAACGACCTGTCAACCATCCGTACTACCAGCATGGTGCCGGTGGACCTGAACAGCCTGATTTACAAATTGGAACACCAAATTGCCAAGTTGGCAGAAATCAAAGGTGAAGACGCCGTTGCTGCAGACTTCCACGCCCGTGCGCAGGCACGCATAGAGGCGATCAACCACTATCTGTGGAATGAAGAACAAGGCGCTTATTTTGATTATGACTTGGAGCGACGCGCAGCATCCGGGCAACTGACGGCTGCAACCATAGTGCCGCTGTTTGTGCGCCTGGCGTCATCGGAACAGGCAGACAAAGTGGAGCGGGTGGTGCGTGAGCGTCTCTTGGCCCCCGGCGGGATAGCACCCACGGAGGTCACTGACAGTGGCGAGCAGTGGGATCGCCCCAACGGCTGGGCGCCGCTGCAGTGGATGGCAATAGAAGGCCTAAGCAATTACTGCCACCTGGACCTGGCACACAGCATTCGAGATCGCTGGTTGATAATCGTCTCGGCCCTCTACGAGGCAGAGGGGAAGCTGGTGGAAAAGTACATATTGCGCCGCACCACCGAGCACGCCCATGGCGGCGAATATGAACTGCAGGACGGTTTTGGCTGGACCAACGGCGTCACCCTGCGCTTGTTGGAAGATGATCCAGAGCATCTGGCCAATCATTGCAGAGCCCTCAGCGGCTAGTCGACCGGCGTAAACACCTCCGTCGCAGCACTGCCCGCCTGTCTGAGCGTGCAATCAGCAACTGCCGGGAAACTGTACGGCAGCCCCCCCCTTGGCCCTCGTTTGCGCGGGCCAACCTATCCTCTGTTGTTCCGGGATCGCCGCACTAACTCGAGCATGCCGGACTTAAGCCCCAAATTTTTAACTCCCAAGGGCCAATTCAAGCCGCTGGTCGGCGCGTTGAGAAAAAATGCATCGGGTTATTTATTTTGGGTGCAATAATTGCAATGTCTAAAGCCAGCGGTCACCCACATGTTGCTGAAGAATAAAAAAGGAGTCAGCTTTGCTTAAACTACAGCGCGCGACCGGTACGGCCGGTTGGAAGGCAAATTGTTCTCTCCCTCAGCGGCGAGCACCCGGTTTGAGGGCGTATATGCCCTTAAGCTGGAGCAGGCACCCTATCTTTGCACGCCTGCTCGGGGCAGGGCATTCACGGCGGTTCGACAAAGCAGTGGAGCTCAGTGCAATTTTGGCCATCAGCCTTGCATGCTTGAAAGGCAGTTTGTCTGCCGAATGTAAAAACGAAATTTTGCGGGTCTTCAGGAGTAGTTTTGACATGGACGAGTCCACTGCCGAAGCCCTTTACACCCTATCCGAGGCAAAAGTGCGGCAGTTTGAAGTCGCCGAGCTGCGCATGCGCGTTCGCCAGATGGTATTGCCTCTGAAACCCCGGCTGCAGCCAGAGCAAAAGCGTTTACTGCAGCGGATGCTGGATGAAATAGCCGCATTCAAAGGCCCACCCACGGCGGAGCAGATAGATTTTCTGGCAGCGGTGGAAACAGCACTGTGTGAGCGCGATAGCCCCACATCAACCTGGTAGAAGGTACGGGGTTGTGACGTCCGGGTCAGGCCCGGCAGTGCCGGGTGGTCGTCTTGACGCCGCTTGTAGCTTGGCTGCGCAAAAGCACCGCCGCAGCTCGGGTTTAACGGTGACTGAACACGCCTGAGCGGCCCTCCTCACCAAGCCCAGCAGGCCGTGGCGCCGCTCCCAGGCTCTGAGGGTGAGAGTTGGCGGATTGCGTCACGGTGCTCTACTAGAGGTTGTGGACTATCTGGTTGCGCAGGCCCAGTTTTTCCGGATGGGGCGACCAGAAGCTCTGTTGTTTCAGGTAGGGGTTATCCACCTTCAGCAAATGATGCTTCAGCAAAGTGATGGGCACCACCAGCGGCAGCTCCCCCTGTTTGTAGGCGGTAATCAGCTGATCCAGCTCCGCATTCTCCTCCGGGTTAAGCCGCCCCTTCAAATAGCCCCGCAGATGCAGCATGGCGTTGGTATTGCCTTTGCGATTGGCAATGTGGCAAAGAGCGTCCATGAATTGGCGGATAAAGTCGGCGCACACTTCTTCTATGCTGCGGCTCTTCAGGTCCGCCACCCGCTTTCCCAGGGTTTGGTAGCTGGGTAGGTGATGCGCCATCACCTGGTATTTATAGCGTGAGTAAAACGCCACCAGTTTGCGAGCGCTGGGCGCTGCTGCAACCGACTGCTTCCAGTCGTGCAGGGCGTAGACCCGAGTGATGAAATTGTCCCGCAGGCCGGCGTCGTTGAGCCGCCCGGCTTCCTCTACCGGAATCAGCGGCATGCGCGTCATCAAACGCGCAGCGTAAGCACCGCGGCCCTGGCTATCCAGTGGCTGGCCGTTTTCGCTGTAGCGCTTCATGCCAAAAACCCCACAACTGGGGGACTTCTGCATAAAGATGTAACCGCAGATATCCGGCAGCCTATCCGCCGCCAGATCCGCCTGTTCGGTAAGTGCATCGGTGACGTCCAGCCGCTGTTCAATGCTGCCGCGCACCCGGTCGCCGGTGTCGGTGGCAATCAGGCGAATGGGGCGGCGCGGAACCCCCAGGCCAATGGCTACTTCCGGGCAGACTGGCCGGAATTCCAGGTAATCTGCCAGCACATCGGTCAGGTAACGGTTGTGCTTATGCCCTCCGTCAAACCTGACCGGCTCTCCCAGCAGGCACTCGCTCACACCAATGGGAATCTTACTCATGGCTGCTTACCTTGAAATTGTTGTTGGGTATGGGTAATACGTTTGACCACTGTACGGGTCAAGCTACCTTTTTGGCGTTTAAGGCGGGTGCCACGCTATGCCGCCTTTGCCATCGTATACGGCCTTGCGGCAGCCAGGGGAGCAGCACCCGGTGGTGGGCACATCCGGCGGCGGTGGCGCAATGGGACCACGCCATTTATCATTGGCGGCAGCGTCAAGGCAGAGCGCCTGCCGGCTCAGCCTGATTTGCCTCAGAAAAAAGCGTGCTCAAAGCCCTGGAAGCAGCCTATGAACAATATCAGTGAAGTGCAGGTTCTTGCCGCCGAAGAACGCTTGCGGGCGGCGATGTTGGAGGCGGATATTGCCGCCCTGGATGAGCTCCTGGCGGCTGGCCTTTTATTTACCGATCACTGCGGCCAGTTGCACTCCAAGCAGGACGAGATTGCAGCCTATTTGAGCGGCGCTCTGAAAGTCGAAAAGCTGGTGCCCTCCGAGCTGCGAATCAGCCTGTCGGGCGATACGGCGGTGGTGTCGGTGCGGGTGCAGGTAGCGGGGCGTTACGCGGGCCTCCTGGATCAGGCGGACTTGCGTTTCACTCGGCTGTGGCAGCGCTCGTCCGCAGGCGCCTGGCAGGTTGTAGCCGCGCATTCCAGCAGGGTAAGGTAATATTTGTTGCGGTTCACGCTTAGCGGGGGGAGCAAGGCCGCTAAGCGCAGAACGCCTGTTTCTCAATCGCGCGGGGCGGTCTCAGCGAAGCACTTGTCCTCCTGTGCCTGGCGCAACCAGCCCGCCAGGCGTGTCAGCTCCTCCAGGCTTATCAACCGTCGAAACACGCCCCAATCCAGATAACACAATAAGCGCAGATCGGCGTCGTTGCGAAGGTCCGCCTGGTCGGGCGCGCTGCTGTCCAGTTCGGTCAGGACGGCCCCCACCCGCTGTTTCTGGCGCTGCAGATAGGCGCTGTTGTCCGGCGTCAATCCTTCCTTTTCCAGCAAAAACAAGTTGACGGAGCTATCCAGCGCTGTGTTGACCATACAAAAGCGGTCGTAGTCGCCAATGTTGGGCAGAAACGGCTGGCCGGCCTTTTCCCGCAGGTGGCGCACTATAGAGGCCGAGTCTGTGAGCACCCGTTTACCATCCTGCAAATAGGGCACCCGGCGAGTGGGCGAGCGGGCGCTGCGGGCCGCTGTTTCGGTAAATGTACATTCCACAGCGGTTTGCAGCACCACGGTGCGGCAATGGCGAACAAAAGGCGAAGTATAGCTGCCGTACAGTTCCATAAAAGACTCCTTCAGTTGATAAGTAGCGCGCAAGCATGTGGCACAGGCCGCGCGGGGAATCTAACACGGTCTCCCGTGGCTCTGCCAGTTACACCGCCCCCCGGGCGGCGCTCGCCGTGTATATAGCTTCGTCAACGGTTCTTGTTGATCCACCTGCGAAACGGTCACTAACGTCTATACTCAGCATAAATGCCAACTATTCAAATCCGGCTTTGGCATCCGGTTATACGAGCGTGCGCCTTTTGCAAAATCTCAAACGGCTGTTGCCCTGGGGCAGACATAATTCTGGTGTTATCGGTCTGGAGTTTCAGAGCGACGGCATTGCCTGTGTTGCCGCCAGCAACGCGGCTGGCGGTGAGCCCTCGCTGATCGCTTTTTTGCGCCACGAGCAGGGAGTTGATCCAACCGGGGTGCTGGCCGACTGGGTGCAGGCTCAAGGTTTGCAAGGCGCCGCCTGCAATGTGGTGCTGGGTGCCGACCAATACCAGATATTGCTGGTGGAGCCACCTGAAGTTGCCGCTGAAGAACTGCGCAGCGCCATTCGCTGGCGGCTGAAGGACTTGCTTACCATCCCTGTCGAGAAAGCCATTATCGATCTGTTCGAGCTGCCCGCCGACGGCGCGCGTGCAAACAGCAAAATGGTTTATGTCGTTGCCGCCGAGCGCAGCAAGATACTGGCTATTGCCGAACAGGTTAACGCAGCCGGTTTGCGCTTGGTTGCCATTGACGTTGTGGAGCTTGCGCTTCGCAACCTGGCGGGGCGAATGGCCAGTGAGGGCTCTGCAGAGCGGGGCATTGCTCTGACGCGGCTGCGACCGGGTGGTGGCAGCGTGTTTTTATACCGCCAGGGCAATATGTACCTGACCCGCAACTTCAACCTCAATTATAAGGGGGGGCTGCTCGACGACCTGCCGGAGGATGCTCTGGCACTGGAGTTACAACGTTCACTGGACTATTACGAGCGGCAAATGCACCAGACGCCGCCTTCGGCGGTTTACATCTGCGGAACCAATGTGTCTGAAGACAAGGTTGGTCAGGTATTGCGGTCCAGCCTGGCGGTTCCTGTGCAGTTTCTGGACCCGGCCAGTGCATTGGGGCTGCCAGAGCCAGCCGACGGCGCATTGCTGCAGACTTGCCTGGCGGCTCTGGGCGGGTTTTTACGTAAGGAGCAGGTTGCCTGATGCAGCAAATCAACCTTTATTTGCCGGAGCTTCGACCGCAGACCGACTATCTGTCGGCAGGTAAATGCCTGGCGGGTGTTGCCGCACTTTGCCTGGCACTGGTGGCGGTGTCTATTTCTGCTGTTATGGAAGAAAGCCGTTTGAGCGCAGAGCTGGAAGCCGCCCAAACAAAGTACGAGCAGATTGACGCGGACCTGAAGAAGCTTAAACAGCAGCCCGAAAGCCCTGCAAAAAAGCAGCTGGAGCGACAGATCGAAGCTGCCCGTGCAGGCTTAATCAACCGTCAGCGGTTGGCCGGCGTTCTGCAAGGCGAGACCCTGGGCAACAGCCGGGGGTTCTCCGGGCAGGTGCGCGCCCTGAGTGACTTTGTACCGCAGGGCATATCTCTCCACTATTTTGCACTCAATGCGGGCGGGCGCCAGCTACACCTGAGCGGGCAAAGCCTGCAGGCGGATACCATCGCTGCATTTCTTTCGCAGTTGCGATTGCAGCAAGCATTTGCGGGAACCCAGTTTGGCGAGTTGCGAGTACAGGATGAGAAGGGCGGTTTTAGCTTCAGCCTGGCAGAAAGTGTTACCCATAAACGCACCACGCAGGTGCCCATGTTCAGGGTGAATTAATTGTTTATGAAAGAAAAATGGCTGCTGGCAAGTGGCAGGTTTGAAGCATTCGAAACCCGTGAACGGCTGCTGTTGGTGGGCGCTGCGTTGGCCTTTATCTACTTTGTTTGGGAGTTCACATTCTACAATCCGCGCGCCGAGGCCAAGGAGTTACTGGAATTTCAGCAGCAGACGGTATCGCAAAATTTGCGCCGCGCAGAAGCGGAGCAGACGGTTTTTGCCAGCTTTTCGGGGCGCGACCCGTTTATGGCTCTGCGCAATGAGCTTGCCGAACTACAGCAGAAAGTCGCCGATTTCGACAAGCAACTGCAGACGCTGTCTGCGGGACTGATCAGCCCCGCAGACCTGCCTTTGGTGTTGCGCGAGGTGTTAGCGGCCAAACCCAAGGTACGGCTTTTGAGCCTGGAAACCCTGCCCGCAGAAGAGATCATGCTGCGCGAGTGGCAGGACGATACCCGCAGCGGGACTGCTGCCACTGCACTGGAGCAGGACAGCGAAACCCCCAGGCTGTATCGCCACGGGGTGAATATTGTGTTGGAAAGCAGCTTTGCCGCCACCTTGGATTACCTTCGCACACTGGAAGGCGCGAGCTGGCAGTTTTATTGGGACACTTTGCAATATCAGGTTAAAAAATATCCCCTGGCACAGGTGTCTGTGAACGTTTACACCCTGTCGGCGGCGGGCGGAGGATTGCACGGTGCGCATTAATGCTGCTTGCCTGATGGCGGTTTTGTGTTGGCCTTTGTCTGCGGGAGCGGAAGCTTCGCTGACGCACGAACCGGTGCGTGACCCGACTGCGCCGCTGGCAACCCTGGAGACAGCAGAGGCGGCGGATGCACCCAGGCTATCTGCTATTTTTCTGCGCGATCAATCGGCTACGGCCATCGTCAACGGCCGGCCGGTCAAGGTGGGCGATTGGCTTGACGCTTACAGGGTAAGCGCCATTGCAGAAGGCGAAGTGCATTTATCGGGAGACACACCGCTGGTGTTGACGTTGTATCCGCGGGTAATCAAAAAAATACAAGCAGAGACCCTCCCATGAACGTCCCGCGAGCCTCTCGAACCGCACTTTACAGTTGTATTCTACTAGCCCTGTCCGCGTGCGTAGCCCCGGGCACTGGCCCGGATCTGGCAGAGCGAACCTATGCCGAACTGGCGGACCTGCCGCCGCCGCCTCTGAGTATTCCGGACTACGTCAGTGAGGCTCTGGCCAATAACAGCAGCCTGCCGGGCTTGTCCGCCGCAGACGCGGAACGCTTCAACGTCTCTGTGCAGGCGATGCCGGCGCAGGCGTTCTATATGGGGTTGATGGCGGATGCGGGCGTCAATGTTGTTACCCACCCGGATGTCGAGGGTAACATCAGCCTGGAGCTGAAAAATGTCACGGTCAACGAAGTTCTGGATGTGGTGCGGGAAGTGTATGGTTACGAGTACCGCCAGCAGGGCGGCATCTACACGATTTACCCGCACAAGTTGCGCACAGAGGTTTTTCCGGTCAACTACCTTGATGTGACCCGGGTAGGCGTCAGTGACACATCGGTATCCATTGGTGAAATCACCTCCAGTGGCGGTCGCGGCGCCAGCGGTGGACAGGGCGGCGCATCCCAGGGTGGCGGGCAGGGCTCCAACATGCTGTCAATGGCCGGGGGAAAAGACGACGGCGTTCGCAGCGGCCCGGGCATCACGCCCGGTTCCCGGGTGCAGACGCTGAATCGCACAGATTTCTGGCCAAAAGTGGAGGCCTCGGTGGCCGCCATAGTTGGCGTCGAGCAGCCCGGGCGCAATGTCATTGTCAACGCCCAGGCGGGCCTGGTGGTGGTCACCGGCATGCCAGCGGAGCTGAGCGCGGTGCGGGAGTTTCTGTACCAGTCAGAAAGCAGCGCCAAGCGTCAGGTTGTGCTTGAGGCCAAGATACTTGAGGTGCGCTTGAATGAAGGTTTTGAGTCCGGTATCAACTGGAACGCCATTCAGGGGCAATTGCAGTATTCCAATAACGTGGTTCGCAGTGAAGGCATCAACATTGTAGATGTGCTGCAGTCCGGCCCGGAGGTCTTCGCTTCCATTTTTAAAGTAGTGGATATCCGGGAGCTTCTGTCCCTGCTGGAAACCCAGGGTGCCGTGCAGGTATTGTCCAGCCCGCGCGTCAGTACCGTCAACAATCAAAAAGCGGTTATCAGAGTGGGGTCGGATGAGTTTTTTGTCACCGGCATTTCCAACAGTACAACCTCAAGCGCCGGTGCCACGACCAATTCGCCCGAGGTTGAGCTGGCCTCGTTTTTCAGCGGCATCTCCCTGGATGTCACGCCACAGATTTCCGAAGATGGGCAGGTTATCCTGCATATTCACCCCATTGTGAGCGAGGTGACAGACCAACAGAAAGAGATAATGGTCGGTGACTCGCGCTTTTCTCTGCCACTCGCCTTGCGGGATATTCGCGAAAGCGACAGCATAGTTCGTGCGCAAAGCGGTCAGGTCATTGTGCTGGGTGGACTGATGCAGGAGTCCAATCGGCGGCACGACAGCCGGCGCCCCGGGCTGGGCGATGTACCGCTGTTGGGCAACCTGTTCCGTGGCAAGGTCCGTGGCCGGACCAAAACCGAACTGGTAATACTGCTGCGCCCGGTGGTTGTGGGCGACGACACCTGGAGGCAGGAGCTTAACCGGTTCAACAGCTACTCCGGGGCCCCGGACAGCCTCAGGCCTGTGAGGTAGGCCAAATGTACCTCACACACTTTGGCCTTCACGAAAGGCCGTTTTCGCTCACGCCGGACACGCAGTTTTTTTGCGCGCTCAAAAGCCACAAAGACGCACTGAACACACTGATGACCGCCCTGGCGCTGGGGGAAGGGTTTATCAAGGTTGTGGGTGAGGTGGGCACGGGTAAAACCCTATTGTGCCGCATGCTGCTGGCGCGTCTGAACCGCCAGCAGTTTGTCACGGCGTACATTCCCAACCCCTGGTTGACTCCAGACGAGTTGAAGGCCTGTTTTGCCAACGAGATCGGCGTTGACATTCCCACCGGCAGCCTGGCGGCACATCAGCTGACGGCAGCCATTTACAGACGCCTGCTGCAACTCGCACGGCAGAAAAAACACGTGGTACTGCTGATTGACGAAGCCCAGGCCATGCCGCGCGACACCTTGGAGGCGCTGCGGCTGTTGTCCAATCTGGAAACGGAAAAGCGCAAACTGCTGCAGGTGGTGATGCTGGGGCAGCCAGAGCTGGACACCTTGCTCAATTGCCGCAGCCTGCGCCAGTTGCGCCAGCGAATCGTATTCAGCGAGCGGCTGCAACCCTTTGATGCCCCCTCCGTGCGCGCCTATCTGACCCATCGACTGCAAACCAGCGGCCACGCGGGCGACCAGCTGCTGTCGTTCACTGCCTACTGGCTGCTGGCCCGGGCCTCCGGCGGAGTTCCCCGGTTGATCAATGTCCTGGCCCACAAGGCACTGCTGTGTGCCTTTGGCCGAGGCGACACCCGCATCAATGGCTGGCATATGGCGCGTGCCATTGCCGATACACCCGAGTGCCGCAGGGTGGGACGGCTACTGGCTCTCCTGTTCCGCTGGCCGGCGCCACGGTTGGCGGCCAGCCCTGTGGAGGTCAAGTCGTGAGCCTGTTAAATGACGTTTTGCGCGACCTGGACAGCAGCCGCAGTACCAACCCCGCAGCCACACCGCTGCACCGGGGAGCGGGCGGTTCGCCTACTCGTCGGCCGCTGATACTGCCGATGCTTGCCGTGGTGGCAGTTGTTTATCTGTGCCTGGTGGAGCTGAATCTACTGGGCCTGTTCCCCAGGGCCACCGCACTAAATCAGAACCTGCCGCAGCCACTGGCCATAGACAGCCGCTGGCTGGCCCGGGCAGAAGAAATCAAGGCTAAGCAGGCGCAATTGCGCATGCAGCAGGATCGGGTACTGGCCTTGTCTGTGCCTGAAGATTCCGGCGCGGCGGACAGCCATCACCCGGAGCGACACAAAGCCGTGCAGGCCGCCCCTTTGGTTGGCACTGCGACCAAGGACCTGGTGGCAGAGCCGACCGCTCAAGCCTCGACAGTGGGCCCGGGGCCTGCGCCGGCCACGGCCGCCTCGCCCCTACACCAAACGGTCGGCCTTGAACCGCAGGCTGAACCCCACGCGACCCAGACTGGATTAAGCCGCGCGTCCGCCCCCATGACAGTAGCGGTCAGCCTGACGGATCAGGACGCGCAATTTGCCGCGCGCTTGCTGGCGGAAGACTGGCGCCGCTGGCAGATGGACGCTCGCACCTGGCTTACGCAAGGTGCTGAATACGAGCATACCGCGCTGGCTCTGCTGGAGCGGTACGCGGCTATGGGCGCTGTTGACGAGCTGCACTGGCTGGAGGAGCAGCTGGCGCTGCGTCAATCCGGTCTGCAGACCTTGGTGCGCGCCCGGCTTGCCTGGATAGACAGGCAGCCGGAGGCGGCAGTCGCTGAGTTGCAAACACTGACCTATACGGGCGCGGCCGAACAGGTGCGGCTGCGCTTGCTGGGCGGCTGGCTGCAGCAGATGCGGCTTTACCCCAACGCCGCCGAAGCCTTTGACGCCTTGGTAAAACTGGACCGCGCCAGCGCTGCCGACTGGCTTGGCCTGGCGGTGGCGCTGGACGCACAGCACCGGGCGCAGGAGGCATTGGCCGCCTACCGGCGGGCCGACCTTGCCAAGCATCCCCAGCACAAGATCAATATGTTTATTCAGCAGCGCATTCGCGAGCTTTCATCGCTTGCGCCAGGCAGGTAAAAACCCGTGGAAAACGCCGCACACAACAAACGCATCCGCATTGGCGACATTCTGGTAGCGCAGCAAATCATCAGTCAGGACCAACTGATGAAGGCACTTGCCGAGCAGAAAAAAACCGGTTACAAGCTGGGGCGCCAACTGGTGGCCCTGAACTTTGTTGACGAAAATACGCTGCTGAGTCTGCTGTCCAAGCAGTTGGAATACCCCTTCATTGAGCTCAAGCAATACCGTTTTGACCGCGACCTGGTGCAGACCCTGCCGGAAACTCTGGCAAGACGTTACCGCGTTATCCTGCTGAAAGACGAGCAGGACGGCGTTTTGCTGGGTATGGCCGACCCCACTGATATCTTCGGTTTGGATGAGCTGCAAAAAGTTATCAAAAAGCCCATCAAACCCGCAGTTGTGCGCGAATCCGAGCTACTGGATATTCTGGATGTCGCCTACAGTCGCGCCAGCGAAATTGCTTCACTGGCAGAGCAGCTACAGGAAGAAATGTCCACAGACTCGGTGGACATGCAGGCGTTGCTGTCCGGTGCGGAAGAAACCGACACACCCGTGGTGCGAATGCTGCAAAAAATATTCGAAGAAGCCATTGCCACCCGCGCTTCGGATATACACATAGAGCCGGATGAATCGGTATTGCGCATACGCCAGCGCATAGACGGCGTTTTGATTGAACAGGTGATGAACGAAAAGCGCGTGGCACCGGCTTTGGTGGTGCGGCTCAAACTGATGTCCGGCCTGGATATTTCCGAGAAACGTCTGCCACAGGATGGACGTTTCAACCTGAAAGTTGGCGCCCACAGCGTAGATGTACGCCTGTCGACCATGCCGGTGCAGTTTGGCGAGTCGGTGGTTATGCGAATTCTGGATCAATCCCACGGTGTGCGGCCGCTGACCAAGGTAGGTATGCCCGAGCATTACGTGCGGTTGTTTCGTCACATCATCACCCGGCCGCACGGCTTGGTGTTGGTGACCGGGCCCACCGGCAGCGGTAAAACCACCACTCTGTACGGCGCGCTCACCGAGCTCAACACCGCCGAGAAAAAAATCATCACCGTGGAAGACCCGGTGGAATACCGCTTGCCGCGTATCAGCCAGGTGCAACTGCACGAAAAGATCGGCTTGAACTTCAGCAAGGTGTTGAAAGCAACGCTGCGGCAGGACCCGGATATTCTGCTCATTGGTGAAATTCGCGACGCAGAGTCTGCAGAGATTGCCCTGCGCGCCGCCATGACCGGCCACATGGTGCTGTCCACCCTGCACACCAACGATGCGGTCACCTCCGCTCTGCGGTTGATCGACATGGGTGTGGACCCCTTCCTGGTTGCTTCAAGTCTGCGCGCGGTTGTGGCCCAACGCTTGGTGCGCAAGGTATGCACCAGCTGCGCCGAACCCTACAAACCCGGCGCCCAGGACATGTCGCTGCTGAAACGCATTTTCCGGGAGCAACTGCCGGACCTGTCGGCCATGCGCCGAGGCAGCGGCTGCCCGCACTGCTTTAACAGCGGCTATCGCGATCGCGTAGGGGTGTTTGAGCTGCTGGAGCTGGACAACACCATGGCCGATGCCCTGCGCGACGGCAGCGTCAAGGCCTTTAATAAGGCGGCCCACGCGCACCCCAACTATCGGCCGCTGAGCCTCAGCGCGCTGGACTACGCACTGCAGGGGGTAACCACCATGGAGGAAGTGCTGCGGTTGACGGCAGAAGTTACCGACGAAAGCCTGAGTGAGTTGGCGGCGGACGGCGCAGATAATGCCTAATTTTGCATACTCCGGCCGCACCGCCGAGGGCAAAAAAACCAACGGTCTGGTTGACGCGGCCAGCCCGGACGCCGTGGCGGCCCAACTGCTGGAGCGCGGCATCACGCCGGTAGAAATCCGCGAAGCGGCAGTGGGCGGTGCGGCAAAAAAGAAAAACATTGTCTTGTTCGGGGCCGAGACAGTGCAGCCGGTAGAGCTGATCATGTTCTGCCGGCAAATGTACACCATCACCAAATCCGGCATTCCGCTGGTGCGGGGCCTGCGGGGCCTGGCGGCAAGTATTCGGCATGAGCATTTCAAATCCGTATTGCTGGAAGTGGCCACCCGGTTGGAGGCGGGCGCCAACCTTTCGTCTGCCATGGCGCGCCACCCGAAGATTTTCAACCATTTGTTTGTCAGCATGATCAACGTTGGCGAGAGCACCGGTGGGCTGGATCAGGCGTTCAAACAGCTGGCCTTTTACATGGAGCGCGACGAGCAGACCCGCAAAAGCATTAAATCCGCCACACGCTACCCCATGTTTGTGATGATAGCGCTGGCGCTGGCCATGGTGGCTGTGAACGTGATGGTGATTCCCAAGTTCACCGACATGTTCTCCCAGTTTGGCTCGGAATTGCCGCTGGTTACGCGTATTCTGATTGGCACATCAAACCTGTTCGTCAACCATTGGCTGGTGTTGATTCTGGCAACCGTCATATGCGTGACCGGGTGGATTTTTTACGTCAAATCGCCTGCTGGTGCGCTCTTCTGGGGTAAGAAAAAGCTCAAGATGCCCCTGGTAGGCGACCTGATAGAGCGGGCTTCCATGGCCCGCTACGCGCGCAGTTTCAGCTTGATGCTGAAGGCCGGCGTGCCCTTGAACCAAGCCCTGACGCTCTGCAGCCGCGCCATAGACAACCCCTATCTGGCGGACAAAATAGACGGTATACGACGCGGCATTGAGCGCGGCGAGAGCCTGCTGCGCACCCACCTGCAGGCGGAAATGCTCTCACCCCTGGTTATTCAAATGATTGCCGTGGGAGAAGAAAGCGGGCAGGTAGAAGAGCTGCTGGCCGAGGTGGCCGACTTCTATGAGCGGGAGGTGGACTACGACCTCAAAAAGATGAGCGACCGTATTGAACCAGTACTGATTGTTATCATGGCAGGCTTCGTCGGAGTCCTCGCCCTGGGGATCTTCATGCCCATGTGGGACATGTACAGCGTGCAAAACCCTGGCTAATTCGCAGGCTTAAACCGGGCAAATCCTCCAGTCAGCCGGGCATTGTGTGCCCGGCTCCCTCGTCAAC
>CAYNST010000043.1:0-25957 GCA_964399955.1 uncultured Cellvibrionaceae bacterium
GACATCCAGAGCATCAAGCGAGCGGTAAAGTGGCTGTCCGGATTGCAGACCATTTTATGTATCACAACCCACGCCTTCAATGATCTGCCCCCAGCCAATGCATGTAGCCGGGAAAGCTACAGAGTTTTATGGACAAAGCCACCTGAGGTGGGTCAAAATCAATGCCCAGAAGCGGGTCAGTTTAAATGGCCATCAATAACCGCTTTCCTTCAGAGCTTTGATCTGGCATCGTTGCTCCTAGCTCAGCTGCTTGTGCTTTTTCATTGCTTGAATCTCCTGCCGGAGACTACACGACCTGCGTACGGGCAGATGGCCTCCTTTTCAATCCCGCCAAGTTGTGCATTTACTGGTTGAATCCAAGATGAAAGTTGTGGAAAAATTCTCGGAAAAGCATGTATTACAGGTCCACAAACTTTATCAACGCGAGTGGTGGACGAAGGGGCGCACCCTTGAGCAAACGCAAAATTGTATTTCTGGGTCTCAGATATGCATCGGTGTGGCAGATCCGGGCGGAACTATCGTTGGGTTTGCGCGAGTGCTAACAGACTTTACCTTCAAGGCAATGATCTTCGACGTTATCGTAGAGGAAAGCAAAAGAGGTTGTGGCATAGGTGGAAGGCTGATCAATTTGGTGAAGTCGCATGAAAAGCTGCGCAGCGTAACGCACTTTGAACTGTACGGCTTGCCAGAGCTGATACCATTCTATGAAAAACACGGCTTTACTACTGCGGCAGGCGGTATTACTCTGCTGAGGTGCGCACCGACCTAACAGGATGGGGGTATCTCCACTTTTCATTTACCGGCGCTCGTAAGCTGGTGCCGTTGAGCTTCGCGTAACATCCGCCCTGCAAGCCTGGAGAAGGCGGCGGTGTCCGAAATCATGCGCGCTCCACATTCCTGCGCAGAAAGGCCTTCCGTATCCCCATATGAAAGAGGCGTTGACGCAAGTGCAGCTAAACCCGCCGGAGGATCTTCGCGCTCACCACAAGTTTGGGCGTTGCTCAATAAGCTCCGACGCAGGTAGAGGGTTGTACACATCTGCGAGCCCTGCTTCCCCACTGGCGGCCCCTTCAGTCGTGGTCAGCGCTTCCATCATCCGCTAGAACACAAATCGCACCAGGTCCGGTACATGAACGCATGTCCTTGTCACAGCCGCAGGTGAGAGCGAGCACTGGCGCGAAAGTGGGCTAAACTCAAGGGTGGGCGGCGTGCCTCGCGGCGATGAGGTTGCGCGTGCTTGAAGATTACAGCGTGACGCCTGAAGGGGGAGCAAGCTACGAGCCAATTGGGCGCTTGGACCAGCAACGGGCAGCGGACAATTCCATCCGGGCCGAGCTTAACCCATCGAAACTCCGGCTGGACCGGCAGTAGTCACGGTTCTGACGCGTGACAGCTTCAGTGGCAAAGATTGACGCCGGCTTGCATGCGCGCTCTTTGCCGAATTGTCGGGAACAATTGGGGGCAGCACGGTGGCCGGAAGAGCGGAGTGCTGGGGAAGGCATCGGCCCATGCAAGATCGGTGATAGTAGCGCGTTGCGACCAAAAAAACCATATACTTGCGAGCTTTGAACATGGCTGCCCAAATCTAGGTTTGGCTTCAGGTTTATGCATAGAACACCTGACGGCAATTCCTGTCAGGAAGTTGAAGTATTGATTGAGCGCCAATGCGCGCAGAGAACAGGGTGATAATCAAATGAATGACAGGGAATACTTTCATGCTATAGATGGGTTGCGGTTCTTTGCGTGTTTGGGGATTGTCACTTTTCACTATAATTTTAATTGGGCGGGATACATCTTTGTAGAATTCTTTTTTGTGTTAGGGGGATTCTTTCTTGCTCATTCCTTCATATATGGAAGCGCCAGGAAGAGCTATGGTAGGTATGTCCTTGATCGCCTGTCGCGATTGTGGCCCATGCAAGTGTTTACACTTATTACCTATTTCGTGTTTGATTTCTTCTTGCATAACAAAGACTTCAGCTATGGCGGCCAATATATCTTCACCATTTTACAGCAGTTAACGCTCACTCACAACCTGGGGGTGAGTCATTGGGGGTTCACCTGGAATTATGCCAATTGGTATATATCCGTAGAGTTCTGGGTGGGCGCAATTTTGGCGTCTTATGTGTCGGCCAAGACCAAAAGCCTGAGTTTGCTGGCAGTTTCTATCATTTGTTTTGTTGTTATTTCAAATAAAAGTGGCCACTTGAATGTGAATTTGGATAACTATTTCGGCTTCGTAAACTCCGGCATTTTGCGTGGGGCGGCTTCGCTCTTGCTGGGGGTGCTTACCTATCGCCTGTTCAGGCAGGTGCGCGGCTATCAGGTGTCTTTTTTGCTTGGCAGTTTGTTGCAGGCCGCCGTTTTGGCGGCAATTGTCTTTATGATATGGAATAGAAACAAAGTAATGGTGCAGAATGATTTTGTTATGCCGTTTCTGTTCTGCGCGGCGGTTTTGATCTTCTCGTTGACAGAGGGGGTGGTGTCAAAAATTATTTCCCCAGTTTCCAGGTTGGGGAAGTATTCCTATTCCATGTATATGAATCACCTGTCGATACTTTCTATACTTTGGTTTTTTTCGAACAACGATAAGATTGATTCCCACAAGGTTGCCTATTTCTACTACCCCATCCTAATCGTCTATTCGGTATTCACATACCATCTTATAGAAATACACGGCAAGCGGCTTATCATGCGTATGCATGAGAATTATAGGAGCCGAACACAAGGGCAGGTGGTGCACCAAGTGGATTGACGGTGAGCTTGCAGCACCGTAGGACTCAAGTTGCCCCCAGGCGTTGCCAAATTTGCCGTGATTTATGTTTAACCTGCACTTCGCGCCTGCTGAAGTGGTAGCTGTACTCTGAGGGAGCAACAAGCAGAACAAGCAGGACAGCTATCGCAGCATGCCGGTTTCATGACCACGGGTGGTGCCGCAGCGGCAGGCTGTTGGCAAGCGCAGTTTTAAGCAGCGTTGGCGAGGTTTGGCGCGTAAACACCCGGAAGTTGACGAACTATGTTCATGGCCGGCCAAGTGCCTGTGTCAAGGCTTGGAGAGGCCGCCAGAACTGGTGGTTCAAGCAGTGTAGGGGCCTTGCATAAGGGAGTTTAGTTCCCCAGCCGTTGAGTCACACCATAGGTGTAACCGTTTACATATCCCCGCAGTTGGCCTTTCTGCCGGCTGCCCATCCCGTTATACTGCCTCCTTTCGCCTTAAAATCATCAACTTGTATAGGTCAGCCTATGAAGTATGTGACCCTGATTGTTTTACTGTTCGCCTCTGCCCTGGCTTGGGGAAAGGGCTTTGACCATTTCATTACTGCGGAGGGTCATGTACTGATGGATGGAGAAGAGCCCTTCCGCTTCGTTTCCTTCAATGTGCCCACCCTGAATTACCAAGAAGATGTTATGGATTTCAAGCAGACCAACCCCTACCGTCTGCCTAATGAGTACGAGATGCGCGACGTATTTGCTACGGTTAAGGAAATGGGCGGTCGTGTGTTGCGCATTTACACCATTCCTGTACGCAATGCCAATTTCCCTTCCGAGGCGCCCACCTACGTGGAGGCACCGGGGGTGTTCAACGAAGAGGCGTTCCGGGTCACGGATCTAATGCTTGCGCTGGCCCATGAATACGGCATCCGCGTGATATTCCCCTTGTTGAACAATCGCCAGTGGATGGGTGGAAGGCCCAATTATGCCGCATTCAGGGGGAAATCCGCAGACGAATTCTGGACCGATCCGCAACTGATTGATGATTTCAAAAAAACCATTCACTACACCCTCAACCGTACTAACACGATTACCGGTATCAAATACAAGGATGACAAAGCCATTTTATGTTGGCAAACAGGTAACGAGCTGACCAGCCCAATAGACTGGACGGTTGAAATTACCCGCTACATAAAAAGCCTTGATAGCAAACACCTGGTCATGGATGGCTGGTTCAGCGACGACCTGGATGAACCTTTGGTACGCGAGGCGTCCTTGCAGGAATGGTCAATTGATATGGTAACCTCCCATCACTATGAGCGTGATGCAACCCAAGTACCCGACAACATTCAGCGCAATATTGACCTTATAAAACAGCGCAAGGTGTACATAGTGGGTGAGTTCGGTTTTATCAGCACATCGGGCGTGGAATCCGTTGTCAATAAAGTCATCCAGGAAAAAGACGACGTTATGGGCGCATTGATCTGGAGCTTGCGTCACCATAACCGCGATGGCGGCTTCTACTGGCATTCAGAGCCTTTGGGGGCAGGTCTGTATAAAGCCTATCATTGGCCGGGGTTTGACTCTGGCTTGGTGTACGACGAGCAGAACTTGATGCAGACATACCGGCGCAAAGCATTCGAGATTCAAGGAGTGGCTCCGCCGCCCATCTCCAAGCCTGGCAGCCCGGAGCTGTTGCCGATTGAGTCGGTCCATGCCATCAGTTGGCGAGGGGCCATGGGGGCGACCGGTTACAACGTTGAACGCTCAGGCAAGGAGGCGGGGCCGTGGACGCGCGTAGGCTACAATATCTCCGATGCCGATGTCCCTTATTTCCCGCTGTTTCATGATGCCAGTGCCGAACCTGGGGAAAGCTATTTCTACCGCGTTACGGCTCTTAACAGTGCCGGCGAGTCCAGCCCGTCCAAGGTGGTGGGGCCTGTAAAAGTGGACCGGCGGGCGCGCATTGACACCATGAAGAACCTGGGCGTGGTAGAAGACAGTAAAGCAATACGCCCGGTTTCCGGTAATGACCGCAGCTTCAAGGAGATACGTCATCGGCTGGCTGGCGATTACGGCTCGGAGCTGACCTATCGGGTTCCTGGTAAATTTGTAGGCTTTGATCTTTACGCATTTGAACAAACCCGATTCGCCTATCTGCAAATCTTAGGCTCAGCAGATGGCAAAACCTGGTCAGATCTTGAAGTCAAGCCCGAGAGCTTTGTTAATAGCGAAAGCAATTACGGCTATTGGGTGCCGAAGCTGTACAGCCTGCATGAACCGCAAGCCATAAAATATATCAAAGTGTTCTTCAAAGGTGGTGTGGCGCAACTGGCAAGGATGGAAATATTCTATCAGTGATTTGAGGCAGCCAGAGTTGCGACCGGTGTGCGGCTGAGTGCATTTCCCAGCTGCACGGTTCGAAGGTGGAAAGCGTCTCAGCTAATGTTGAAGTGAATTGGTACGGTTTTTATCTTGACGAAGGCCACTGCTTTGGTGGTGGCTTTGCTCGGAAACCCGCGTGAAAGAATATCTGCCAAGGTCAGGCGAAGCGGGTGCCCAACCCATCAGCGCTATTTTCAACGCAGAAAAAAGCAATCCTAAATACAGCCTAGGGTAGGAACATGGGTAGAGGTTGGCTTGGTGCAACCGTCTTGCTTATCAGGATCAGCCAAAGTGGTTCACATTGAAGGTTAAAATGCCGGCAGACGACATCTGTGCCTCCGGGTGTTCAGCCGGTGCGCCCACTAAATGCCCGTGGGCGCACCGGCTATGCCTGGCTACATCAAGTCTGCACAAGCTATACGATCACCGGATTCCGGCTCATGGATAACCACGCTCCGGGCGTCATTGCGAACAATGAAGTTTTGCATGGCTTGACCAACGCCCACACCGTCACTGTCTGTGGTAAACGCCGGCCACAGGCCGTTTTCTGACGTATCCTCACCATTGACCACTTGCAGGTAGTGGCCACCGCCGCCAGTCTCACAAATGCCATTGTGTACATGCGCGGCATATTGCGTCGTTTCAGTGAGGCCAGACACATACAGTGATACAGCCGACTGACCTTCAGGCGTGATGCTTATGCTGGCTCGGCCTTCTATGGCGTTTTCCCCGTAAAGGCTTACGCCCGTTTCCGTTGCATTGAACGGCCCGCTGCGGAAAGCCAACCGAGTGGAGGTCAAATCAGCGCATGCAATGCGCTCCCCGCTTACAGGCTGATGAATAACAACACTGCGAGTTTCGTCAGAGCGTACCGTGAAGGGATTGGTGGCCCAACCGGCGCCATAGGCAAAGCCGTTTACGTGAACCATAGGCCACAGTCCGTTGGCGGCTACGTCTTCGCCAGCAGTATCCTGCAGATAGTGAGCTCCGCCGCCAGTTGCGCATTCTTCCAGGTGTACGTGCGCTGGATAAACCTCGTCTCCGTTAAGGCCGGTAACACTGATTTCAGCCTGCGATCTACCCTTGGTGCTCACACTTACGTACGCATGTCCTGCCAAATCCGGGTAAAGGTTGGCGCCCTCCGCCGTTGGGTTCAGCATTCCCATCAAAGCAGGACTTGATATTAGGTCTGCGCAAGCGAGACGATCGCCAGTGCCAGGCTCGTGAACAACAACGCTTCTGGCGTCTTCCGTCACCACAAAACTCTGCATGGCAATCCCGGTTCCTTCGCCATCGCCATTGGTTTGCAGCGCGGGCCAAAGACCATTTTCCGCGATGTCTTCCCCTTCTGGGGCGTGAAGGTAATGACCACCGCCACCGTTGGCGCACACATCATTGTGAACGTGAGCTGCGTAGTCTGTGTTTGGCGATAATCCCCAAACATGCAGGACAACGTCAGAGCTGTTCTCCGATAAGGTCAGGTTTGCATGTCCCCCCAGGTTTGCATAAAGACTTTCGCCCACTGCTGTGCGCATAAGATCGCCACCGCGCACGCTCGTGTATCGAGCTGTGGCTTGGCCACCTGATGAGCTTGACGAAGATGAACTACTTGAACCTGAAGAACTGGATGAAGAAGAACTGCCTAAGGGAGGTGAATTATCATTGTCGTCAAATACGTCACAAGCGGAGGTGAGCAAAAAACTGCCTGAAAGCACTATGTATTTTACAAGCTTTGTCATTGTTAACTCTCAAATGGTGTTGATCAGCGAGGGCACAAAAATCGATCAGCATCCGGGCGTTCCGCGTCTGTACAACCTCGAACATTTTTTGTTCTGGCGGCTCGGCTATCTTCACCCTTCCGAATCGCGCGCGATATTGGACCTGAGAGGGCCTCTGGCAGTCAATGCGTTAGGAGCGCATTGAGCGGGAGGTCTCATTTATTTGCAGTATGGCGGGTGAAGGGGCTTGGATAGAAAAAGGTATTTCATCCACGGCAACCCACTTGCACACTGACACGCCGCCTATAAATCCGGGATAATGTCACCACCTATCGCTCAACCCGGAATACGATGACTGCTCCATTGCCCAATATGCCTGCCACCGCGCAGGCGCTTGATGCCGCGCTGCAGACGGTGCTGCTGAAAGACGCCGCCGAACTCAGCAAGTTGTGGCACGCCATTCGCCAGCGCGAGGCACGCGAGGAACCCTCGGACCGTTTGCTAAGCCGCTTTCTTCAGCGGCTGCAGCGCTCGCAGGCCGCCGTGTTGCAAAAGCAACAGAAGCTGCCGCAGGTGACCTACCCGGAAGACTTGCCCATCAGCGGCAAGCGGGAAGAAATAGCCGAGCTGATCCAGGCCCACCAGGTGGTGATTCTGGCGGGTGAGACGGGTTCCGGTAAAACCACCCAGTTGCCCAAAATTTGCCTGGAGATGGGGCGGGGTGTGCGCGGGGTGATTGGCCACACCCAGCCAAGACGTATCGCGGCGGTGACGGTAGCCAGTCGCATTGCCGAGGAACTGGGGGAACCCATTGGGCAAAGCGTGGGCTATCAAGTGCGTTTCAGTGACCAGACGGTTGCTGACACCGCCATCAAACTGATGACCGACGGTATCTTGCTGGCAGAGATTCAGTCGGACCCTTTGTTGCTGCGCTACGACACCATCATCATTGACGAGGCGCATGAGCGCAGCCTCAATATCGACTTTCTGCTAGGCTACCTCAAGCGGATATTACCGAAACGGGCAGACCTCAAAGTCATCATTACCTCCGCTACCATCGACCTGGAGAAGTTTTCCCGGCATTTTGGCGACGCTCCGGTCATTGAGGTGTCCGGCCGCACTTATCCGGTGGAGATCAACTATCGGCCGCGCTCTGATGAGCAGGATGACCAGGCCGAGGCGATCATCAGCGCCATTGAAGAAATCTTAACCCTGCCGCGAAGCTCCACCGGGGACATTCTGGTATTTTTGAGCGGCGAGCGCGATATACGCGAGACGGCTCAGGCCATCCGCAAGGCGCAGTTTCCGCATCTGGAGGTCTTGCCGCTCTATGCGCGCCTGAGCCTGGCCGAGCAGCGCCGAGTTTTTCAAAACCATATTGGCAGGCGGGTAGTGCTGGCCACCAATGTTGCGGAAACCTCCATCACGGTGCCGGGCATAGGTTATGTTATTGACCCGGGTTATGCCCGCATCAGCCGCTACAGCGCCCGTACCCAGGTGCAGCGCCTGCCGATTGAGCCCATCTCCCAGGCCAGCGCCAACCAGCGCGCCGGGCGCTGTGGCCGGGTGAGCAACGGCGTTTGTTTTCGTCTTTACGACGAGAAGGATTTTGACAATCGCCCGGCGTTCACAGACGCAGAGATTCTGCGCACCAATCTGGCCTCGGTTATCCTGCAGATGCTGCACATCGGCATTGGCGATATTCGCAAGTTTCCTTTTGTAGACCCGCCGGATGCGCCGCTGATACGCGACGGCTATAAATTGCTGGAAGAACTGCAGGCGGTAGACGCGCGCGGCCTTCTGACTCCGCTTGGGCGCAAGCTTGCTGCCCTGCCAATAGATCCCCGATTGGCACGCATGACACTGGAAGCCGAGCGCCAGGGCGCGCTCAGCGAGGTGCTGATTATTGTTTCGGCGCTGACCATTCAGGACCCGCGCGAGCGACCGGCGGACAAACAGCAGGCGGCGGATGAAAAGCACCGGCGCTTCTGGCACGAACAGTCGGATTTCTTCGGGTTTCTGAATTTGTGGCAGTATGTTGAAGAACAGCGCCAGGCACTGTCGCAAAGTCAGTGGCGCAGGCAGTGCCAGAAGGAGTTCCTGAACTTTTTGCGGCTGCGTGAGTGGCGCGACCTGCACCACCAGATGCGTCTGGCCATTCGCAATTTGGGTTTCAAGGAAAACGCGCAGCCGGCGGCCCCGGATGCGGTTCACAAGGCGCTGCTGGCGGGCCTGCTGGGCAATATAGGCAGTAAAAGTGACGATGCCAGTGAGTACGACTATTTAGGTGCACGCAACCGCAAGTTCTCCATTTTTCCCGGCTCTTCCCAGTTTAAGAAGCGACCGCAGTGGGTGATGGCCGCAGAGATGCTGGAAACCAGCAAACTTTACGCACACAACGTTGCGAGGATTGAGCCGGAATGGTTGCTGCCACTGGCGGAGCATCTGATCAAGCACCACTATTACGAGCCGCACTACAACAGCAAGACCGGTCAGGTGCTGTGCTATGACCGGCTCACCCTATTCGGGTTGGTCATAGCCGACAAGAAACAGGTTAATTACAACAAGATTGACCCGGCGGACGCCCGCTTGGTGTTCATTCGCAGTGCGCTGGTTGAGGGGCGCTATCTCAAGGCCAAACAGCGCAACCTGGGCCAGTTTTTTGCGCACAATCAGGCGCAGGTTGCCGAAGTTGAAAAGCTGGAAGCCAAATCCCGTCGGCGAGATATTCTGGTGGAAGATGAGGTGTTCTACAATTTTTACAATGAACGAATCCCTGCAGAGGTAAACAATCTGGCGGGCTTTGAGCATTGGCGTAAAAAAGCCGAAGCGTCCGACCCGGACTTACTGAAAATACCCCGCGCCCTGTTGATGCAGCACGCCGCCCGCGAAATTACCGAGGTGCAGTTTCCGGACAGCCTGCGACTGGATGGGCTGGAGTTGCCGCTGTTTTATCATTTTGAACCAGGGCACGCCGACGACGGGGTGAGCCTGGGCGTACCCGCCAGTATTCTGCACTCCGTTCCCTCAGCCCGCCTGGACTGGCTGGTACCTGGGCTGTTGCGCGACAAGTGTATCGCCCTGATCAAGGCGCTGCCCAAGCAGTGGCGCAAAAAATTTGTGCCGGTGCCGCACTATGTTGACCAGTTGCTGCCGCGCCTGAAGCCCTGCAACCGGCCACTGACGCAGGTTTTGGCTGAAGAACTGGGACGGCTGGTCGGCGAAACGCTGCCAGATGATCTTTGGCGGGATGTGGTGCTGGATGAGTTCTATCGCATGAACATCCAGGTGCTCGACGACCGGCAACGGGTGATTGATCGCAGCCGCGATCTTAAACATTTACAAGCCCTTTACCGGGAGCACGTGCAGTCCGGCCTGCAGTCTGCCGGCGCGGAGATTGAGCGCAAAAACCTGACCGGCTGGGATTTTGGCACGCTTGAGTCAAGCGTTACCCTGCGCAAGGCCGGAATCAACGTGAAAGCCTTTCCCGCCTTGGTCAAGGAGCCCAACGGTGTAGCTCTGCGAGTGCTGGACAACCCACTGGACGCCGCCTACGTCAGCCGGCGCGGCGTGGTAGGGCTGATAGCCCGCGACCTCAAGGAAACCGTCAACTATCTGCTGCAAAAACTGCTGAAGAACAAAGATATTGGACTGGCGGTGGTGAACCTGGGCCCGCGTCGTGAAGTGGCGGAGGACCTTATCTTTGCTGCCATTCATGCCGCCTGCATCGCGGACGCGGAGCTGCCGAAAGACAAAACCGCGTTTGATCAGGCGGTGCAGCGCGGGCGGGCCGATGTTGCTGCGCGGGCCGAAGAACTGGAAGCGTTGCTGCTTGGGCTGTTGAATAGGTTAGTGATTATCAAAAAAGCCATCAAAGTCAGCAAAAACCCCCTTGCCATTGCGGGCGCAGTAGCGGATATCAACCTGCAGTTGGAGCATTTGATTTATCCTGGTTTTCTGTTTGAGACGCCTGCGGAGTGGCTGTGGCAACTGCCAAGGTATTTGGATGCTGTGCAGATTCGCCTGGAAAAAGCGCCGCAGAATCTGCAAAAAGATAAACTCATGACGTACACTCTACAGGACTTATGGCAAAAGCATGCCGACCGTTTGGCAGGAGAGGGCAAGGCCAGCTACGCTGATAATGCCGCCTGGCAGCAGTATCGGTGGATGTTGGAGGAATTGCGGGTGTCGCTGTTCGCCCAAACGCTGAAAACGCGCGTGCCGGTATCAGAAAAGCGCCTTGCCAAGGTTTGGCAGGACAGCCTGCAGAAGGGCTAAAGAATTTGAGCAAGCTGAACCCGTTTTGCATTTTTGCTTGAGTGTTATGATCTGCCGCTACTGGGCTTCCATAGGGATCTACGAAGAGCCAAACAAAGTAACCTTTCAGCTCATCCCGAGACTGTGCAGGTTGCGTCCCGGTTTGTGCGGATCAAGGCAAACAATGTGTGCTTGCACCGGTTAGGTTGCGCACTTCCTGTGCTGGACCCCTTCGGGGCTTTTGCAGTCGTTCCATCCTGTTCCCGACAGGACAGGGACGATTTTTCAACGCAAGCATGGGCATGTTCGGGCGCGAGCTGATTAGGTACACAACAACAAATACGAACGTCTGGGGGAAAGATGAACATACGCTGCGGTACTCTTGTTGGGCTGGTATGCGCGCAGGCGTTGCCTGTTTTTGCAGATGTTGAAGTTTACGGTAGGGCCAATGTCTCTTACGAATTTATTGATGAGAGCCAGGCAGGCGAAACCTACACAGACCTGGTAAGCAACAGCTCACGCCTGGGCGTCAAAGGCGCTCACCCGTTGCGAGACGGACTGGAGGCCATTTATCAGCTGGAGTTCAAGGTGGATGTTGATGGGTCACCCAGCCAGCAGACGGGGGTGTTCCAGCAGCGCAATGTGTTTGTCGGCTTGCAGGGCGAGTTCGGCTCTGTGATTGCCGGGCGCTTCAATACGCCCTTGAAAGTTGCCCAGGGCAAGGTGGAGCTGTTTGATGATCTGCGCGGCGACATCAGCAATATGATCAGTATCAATGAAAATCGCACCAACAACACCGTGATGTACACCACGCCAAAGATGGGTTTGTTTGAAATATCGGTGGCGCATGTTGCCAGTGGAGAACCGGGCCTGGACGATGGTGTATCGGCCGCTTTGAGCTATGCAGATGACCACTGGTACCTGGCGCTGGCCTTTGACCGCAACATTGAAGAAGAATACGCCCAGGCGGTTCGTCTGGTTGCACAGCTGGAGCTCAACTCATTGCGATTGGGCGCTTTATATGAGCAATTTGACCCCAACCGGGACCTGGCCGAAAGCACCGACGGCTGGTTACTGTCCATGCGCTACGAACTGGATAGCGAATGGAGTCTAAAAGGGCAGTACGGCAGCTCGGATATGCTATTTGAAGGTGGCGAGACGCTGAGCCTGGGTGTGGATTACCGCGTGTCCTCCAATACCACCTTGTATTCCTTCTTTACCAAGGACCGGGCCGAGAGTGGAATCGCAGATTTCACGTTTGACAACCAGTATTTGGGCCTGGGCCTCATGGTAGGGTTCTAAACGCTTTTCCCCCACACCTTGAGCGTCTGCAGGCGCTCAAGGTCTGCCGCGTCATCTACATCCCAAATTGTTGCCGGCTCTTCCCAACTGTAGGCTCCGCGCCTCAGCCGCTCTCGTGTCAGCCCCATCACCCGGTCCGTTCCCCAGGGGATGTCGTGCAACAACAGCTCCAGAATGGCGGGTGTGGGGTTTCTAACGCCAATCAAACCGTAACCTCCGTCTTCCGCCGGCAGCAATACGGCGTCGACTCGCGCCAATGCAGCGGCTGTCTGGCGCAGAAGCCTGGCGCCTATCGCGGGGCAGTCACTGCCCATCAACATCACCGGCCCCTGGTGCGCGGCAAGCGCATGCGTCATCCGCCTGCCCAAATCCCCCCCCGACTGGGCTTTTAACCGCAGCGGAAAGCGCCGGGTAAGACGGGTGAAAAACGGATGGGCCTCGCTAAAGTGCAGCTGCACGGGCCCGGTTGATATTGCTGCTTCTACGGCCACAGCCACCGTATGCGCCACCATTCGACGATGAAGGGCAGCAGCCCCGTGTGCGCCAAGCACCGGAATCAAGCGGGTCTTGGCGTGGCCGGCAATGGGCGCTTTGGCAAAAATGACAAGGGAAGGGCGTTTGCCTGCGGGCATGGAGTCTTGTGATCCTGTGGGGAGAAATCGTTGCGGACGGTGGAGTCCCGGCGCGCGGCTATTCAATGAAAATTGCCCGAAAATCGTTGACGTTGGTGCGAGTAGGCCCGGTCACCAGTAGATCTTGCAGTGCGCTGAAAAAGCCGTAGCCGTCGTTGTTGTCCAGCATTGCGCCGGCGTTCAGGCCCAATGCTTGCGCGCGGGTCCAGGTTTCCGGCGTCAGCAGCGCGCCTGCGTTGTCTTCCGAGCCGTCAATGCCATCAGTGTCTGCCGCCAGCGCGTAGATGCCTGTTCTGCCTTGCAGGCAATTGGCTAATGCCAGGAGGAACTCGGCGTTGCGACCACCGCGGCCATTGCCCCTCAAGGTAACCGTGGTTTCTCCGCCGGACAGAATCACGCAGGGTGTTTTCACCGGCTGCCCGGTCTCTTGCACATAGCGGGCTATGCCTGCCATCACCCGTGCCACTTCACGTGACTCGCCTTCAATGTTGTCGCCCAGAATCAATGGTGTTACTCCGCATTCCCGCGCGTATAGCGCGGCCGATTCAAGTGCCTGCCGGGGTGTGGCAATCAACTGGTAGGGTGTGCTGCTGCTGGGCAGTTCATCGGGTTTTGGGGTCTCGGAGGCGGTTGAGCTCAACCAGCTCAGCACGTTCTCTTCAGCTGCAATGTCATATTTTTTCAGAATTGCCAAAGCCTGCCTGGAGCTGGTTGGATCCGCCACCGACGGGCCGCTGGCAATGACACTGGGATCGTCGCCTGGAACATCGGATATGGCGAGGGTCATCAGCTTGGCCGGCCTACAGGCAAGCGCCAAGCGACCACCTTTGACGGCGGAGAGGTGTTTGCGCACGCAGTTGATTTCATCGATGGCGGCGCCGCTGTTCAGCAGGGCCTTGTTGATTGCTTTTTTTTGTTTCAGACCTATGCCCGGGGCGGGGTAGCTGAGCAGAGAAGACCCGCCGCCAGAGAGTAGAAAAAACACCCGGTCGTCCGGTTGTAGATTCTGCACCATGCCCATGATTCTTTTGGCTGCGCGCTCCCCCGCGTCATCGGGTACCGGGTGCGAGGCTTCAACCACTTCAATAGCCTGACAAGTGTCACCGTGACCGTAACGGGTTACTACCAGGCCCGATACCGGCCCCCTCCAGGCTTTCTCGAACGCGCTGGCCATGGAGGCTGACGCCTTGCCTGCGCCTATTACCAGAGCGCGGCCGGCGCGGTCCTCGGGCAAGTAGTTGTGGAGCATGTTGCGGGGGTGCGCGGCAGCGACAGCGGTGTCAAACAGTTGCTGTAAAAAGTCGGGTTTGTTGAGAATCATTGCTGTTCTCCGGTTACCTAGGTTGCTCAGCAAGGTGGGTTGGGTCGGAGGCGGACACCGCTGGCATCAAACCGCGAAGCGGGCGGCTAGCGTGCTCGAACCGTAAACATCGGATAGCGGAAACGGCCCCAGAAGCCTGTGGTTGTAACCGGTGATTCCAACACAGTGAGGCAGAGGCAGTCACCTTCCTGGCTGGCCACGGGGCGATGAATGTTGCCCGGGCCGCGTACCAGGAAGTCGCCCTGGGTATACACGCCATCTCTGTCAGAAAAACTGCCCTGCAATACCAGCGTCACCTCAATACCCGTATGATCGTGCTGCGCGGCTTTGCCGCCGGTCTTGATGCGGTGCAGGGCTACGTCATATTTGTGTTGACCGGAGTTCAACTGCGCCAGTTTGAATTCGGAGGAGACAAAGCGCCACTTGATCTTCTTCCCGGCGGGCAGGAGTTTGCGCACCACTACCGGCAGGTTATTCAGAAGGCTCTCGCGGTGTTTACATTGTGTCAAAGGCAGGCGTTGTTTTGCAGGGGGCTGCTCGGGTTGATTGGCAGTTTGTGACTTGATGCGGGCCATGACCTGGCCAAAAGAATGGTCTCCCGGCTCCACCGGCGGGGAGGCGGCCAGCAAGCTGCCTCCCAGGCCATTCAGCCGGCCCACCCGCGTCCTGCAGCTCTGGCAAAACTGCAGGTGCGCAGCTACCGCCAGAGCCAGTCCCCAGTCCATGCTTCCTGCAGAAAATTCAGTTAGGAAGTTATCGTCTGGGTGGTGTTGAACCATTCATTTACCTTTTCGTGAGATTAGCCTGCAGCTTCTTCAAGCCCATGCGTACTCGGGATTTTACGGTGCCAAGAGGCAAACCGGTTTCCTCGGCAATCTCACTATGCGATTTTCCCTGCATATATACCTGAGTGATCACTTGCTTCTGCTCAATGGGCAGTACAGAAAAAGAGTTTTTTACCAGATCTTCGTCCCGTGCCTGTTGCAAACGTACAAAGGGCTGGTTGTCAGCAGACTCATCCCATATATCGTCAACTTCAATGGGCTCCTGGTTGACTTGATGGCGGCTGTTGCGGCGCAGCATATCAATGCGGCAGTTGCGCATCACGGTAAATACCCAAGTGCTGGCAGCGGCTTTGGAGGGGTCGTAGGACGGAGCCTTTACCCAAACCTTGAACATAACTTCCTGAACCAGCTCTTCTGCGGCTTCACCGGGCAGGCTCTGATTGCTGTTGGAGATGCAAAAGCCCTTGATCAGGGGGGCGAAATGACTGAACAATCGGGCAAAGGCCTGTTCGTCGCGATGTGTGCCCACTCTGAGCAGCAGCTGGCTCCAGTTGTCGTCACGAACGTTGGGTGTGCTTTTGACAGTAGACGCGGTGGCGGTAGCGGCGGTAGCTTGGCTCATGGTGAAATCCCCTAACTCAAACGGTGTGAATAATAAAGTTGATTCTTGGCGCTGGCCCGGGTCTTGAAGGCCCCTAAACCTGCGTTCTGCTCTACAGCCTGGAGAGGCGGTAACGAGGGACTAGGGCCGGGTTTGCAATTGCTTGAACCCATTACAAGATTCGGACCAGTTTGAGGGAATGCAGAGGATAGGACGCTTTGCGGGCAGTGCCGGTCAAAATGCGATCAATTTTTGTGGCAATAGGTTGAGGGGAGGAGAAAAACTTACGAAATAATGTAGCTTTTGCAGACCTAATTGACGTTGGGTAGGCAAATCTTGCATCCGAAGCTTGAGCTGCTTACGTATAGCGACGATAACGGAGTAGCGGCCAGAAGATTTTGGGCCTGCAGAAGCTGCCCACAGCGCGTTCCGCTTCATTGTGTGATGCTGCTGCTTTTTCCAGCGGTCGGGCAAAGCCCAGCAGGTAGACTGTGCAGTCTTTACAAATCTGAGCGCAATTGTAAAAAAGGCTTGAGTGGACAGTGGGTGGCATGAACAACCCGCAAGCGCAAATAGACGCACTTGTGATTGCTCACAAGTGCGAATGTTCGCGCCTTCCCTGCGTGTCTGTCCATAGACGATGTGCAACTTCCAGGTCCCGGGTACAAATTGCTCTGCTCCTTGTGGTGGCTATTCCGTTTGCCAGTTCTACCACTCCCTGAGGCCGCGCGAAGTTCCGTCAGGCGGGCCATGCTTGCTCCCTTGGGCAAATCCGTTACCCTGGCGTGCCGGTGCGGCTGAAGCCATCCCTGTCAAGATCGTCCCTGCTGCACTCTTCCCTGTGCTCCCTGAAGTCAACATCCTTGCGCCAGCAACCCTGCCACACCGCTTCCTTTTCTCTGCCCGGTCGTCCTGATCGTGCAGAAGGTCGTCCCTGTAGGTGCGCCCATGCTCTCCTGGCTTCCACTCCGTGGATTGACGCACTACGGCCAAACCCTGGCCGCGTTCCCTGGCGCTGCGAGACTTCCTGTTGCAGCGCTTGCTTCCCTGTTGTCCGTTCCTTTTGGACACCTGCGTCCCTGCTCCTGCCTACTGAAGGGGCCAGGCGGTGTGCTTGTGCCCCTTCAGTGGTGTCCATTTTCCTCGTGTTGGGGGGGCGTGGAAAGTGGCAGATGGCTGGAAGGTTTGTAGGATATTGTCCATACCGCCCGAATGGCAGCGCTGAAGGGCCAGACGTTCTGTCGGACCCATAGGTTTCTCAAATTGAATTGAAGAGACGCTTGCTGACTGTTTACAATGGCGCGGCCCGGACAGGGTCCATCCGGACAGGGACCATTTTCATCCGTCGGCTGTCGACCGTGCACTCCCGCGCCACAACGTTCGCTGCACGGCTTGCCCATGCGGGCAGGTATCGGCGCCGTCACGGCTTACCGCGCAGCAGCTGGAACCGTTGCCACAGGCAGCCTGTCTATTTTCCTCTTTTTATACTTATACGCCATTACATTGGCAGCCGGAGTACGATCATGGCCCACGATCAGTTGATAATCTTTGATACGACCTTGCGCGACGGAGAGCAGAGCCCCGGCGCATCCATGACCCAGGAAGAGAAGGTGCGTATCGCTAAGATGCTGGAGAAGCTGCGCGTGGACGTAATCGAAGCGGGCTTTGCCATTGCCAGTGAAGGGGACTTCGCCTCAGTGCGCGCCGTGGCTCAAGCGGTTAAGGACTCCATCGTATGCAGCCTGGCGCGTGCGGTGGATGCTGACATAGAGAGGGCGGCAGAGGCCCTGAAAGGCGCCGCCCGTCCACGAATTCACACGTTTATAGCCACTTCACCAATTCACATGAAGTACAAGTTGCAGATGGCGCCCGATCAGGTATTGGAACGGGCCGTCCACGCCATCAAATACGCGCGCCAATTCACCGATGATGTGGAATTTTCACTGGAGGATGGCAGCCGCTCCGAGTTCGACTTCATGTGTCGCATCACCGAAGCCGCCATAGCCGCAGGGGCTGGCACCATCAATGTTCCGGACACGGTCGGCTATGGAGAGCCGGGAGAGTACGGAGCCATGTTCAAGCGGCTGATCGAGGCGGTGCCCAATGCCGATAAGGCGATCTTCTCTACCCATTGTCACAATGATCTGGGGCTGGGGGTGGCGAACTCACTGGCGGCGGTGATGAACGGTGTGCGTCAGGTGGAGTGCACCATCAACGGGTTGGGCGAGCGGGCCGGCAATGCGGCCCTGGAAGAGATCGTCATGGCAGTGCGCACCCGCAAGGATGTGTTTCCGGTGTACACCAATATCCAGACAGAATACATAGTGCCTACCTCTCGCTTGGTGTCCACCATCACCGGCTTCCCGGTGCAGCCCAACAAGGCCATTGTTGGCGCCAACGCGTTTGCCCATGAGTCCGGCATTCACCAGGACGGCGTGCTGAAGCATCGGGAAACCTACGAAATCATGCGAGCAGAAGATGTGGGCTGGAATGCCAACAAGATTGTGTTGGGCAAACACTCCGGCCGTGCTGCGGTCAAGGCGCGGTTTGAGGAGTTGGGCATTGTTTTTGACTCGGCGACGCAGTTGGCCGAAGTGTTCGCCCGCTTCAAGGCACTGGCAGACAAAAAGCACGAAATATTCGACGAGGATCTGCATACCCTGGCCTCCAAAACCTGGGCTGCACGCGAAACCTTCACGCTGGTCAGTCTGGAGGTGTGCAGCAAAACAGGGCAAGTGCCCCGCGCAAGCGTAGTGCTGGATATTGATGGCGAGCAGCGCAGCGCAGAAGCAGAAGGCAGTGGGCCGGTAGACGCAAGTTACAAGGCAATCGAGAAGATCGTGCAAAGCGGCACCGACCTGCAGCTGTATTCTGTCAACGCCATCACTCAGGGCACCGACTCGCAGGGCGAGGTGACGGTTCGACTTGAGCGAGCGGGTAAGATTGTCAACGGTGTGGGTTCGGATACTGACATCGTGGTTGCCTCCACCAAAGCCTATCTGCAGGCCCTTAACATGATTGCCGGCGGCGCGCTGCGCTCACACCCGCAGCATGAAGGCGTCTAGCGCCCGGCGCCGACTGTGAGCAACGAACGGGTGCGCATGCAGTACCTGGAGGCGCTGGGGATCCCGGTGTACGTGCCGAGGTATGTGTTGCCCCAGGCCAAGCCCTCGAAAGCCGCCGTGCTGCCCATCACCCCGGCAGACGTAGAAGGTCAAGACACGGCTCTGCCGCCCAGGCAGGACACAGCCTTAACCGAAGCCACCTCGGCGCCTCGGGGTATTGGCAGTTTGATGCAAGTCTTGCAGCCGGCGCTGTCTCGGCCAGAGGACCGTCCACAACCGGCACCCCTGGCCGAGCAGGTTCAGAGCGCAGCCGAGGATCGTCCCGCTGGCGCCTGGCGGGAAGTGCGATTCTCTTTGCACATATGGCACTTGGGGCCTGACACCTTGATTGTGGATAGCCATCAGCCGCGCGCGGCCCTGCCGGTGGCAGCACTGTTGGTCAACATGCTGTTTGCGGTGGGGCAATCCAAGGAAGTTGGCCGGCCGGAACGGCTGGATTGGCCGCTCTTACCACAGCTGCCCAGCGCGCCCTTACAGCATGCACGGGACATGGTGTCAGCGTTCATGGCTGGCCGCGCCCAGGGAGCGCCAGTGTCCCGTGTTTGGTTAATGGGTGAGCAGGCGTATCTGGCTTGCCTGGACGCCGACGAAGACTACCCGGCGGCGCTGGGGCAGGTGCGCAAGATCAGCGCTTTGGCAACCCATGCGCTGGTGTTGCCCAGCCTGGCGGAGATGCTGCAGCAGCCAGCCTCCAAGGGCGTGGCCTGGCGGGCCTTGAAACACTACTACGAGATTGCCTGATGGGGCTGCATGCGAAAGATCTTCCGCGCGTTATCGAAGTCAAGGGTCAAAGCTTGGACCTGCTCCCCTTGGCCCTCAAGGATCTGGACGCGCTGCTCGCCATTGAGCAACGCTCCCACGCCACCCCTTGGACTGCCGCCAACTTTACAAGCTCCCTCGCCAGCCATTGGTGTGTGGGCGTCCATGACAGTGGCGGTCAATTGCTGGCCTATGCGGTGCTGTCGTTTGCGGTGGGCGAAGGGGAGCTGCTGCTGTTTGTGGTGGACAAGCCTTGGCAGGGGCGCGGTCTGGGCCGTCGCTTTTTAGATGAACTTATCTTTCTGTGTCGGCTGCGGGCGAACAGCCTGTTTTTGGAGGTGCGCGCATCAAATCTCCCGGCCATCAACCTCTACGAAGGCCGGGGGTTCAACCAGGTTGGGGTGCGGCCAAATTATTATCCGGCCGGTAAAGGGCGCAGGGAAGACGCCTGGCTTTTCGCCCTGGAACTGGCTGAGAACGGATTCTTTGGCCCTCTGCCCTAGGGCAGTTCCCCCGGGTTAACGCCGGGTCGCGGCGTCTGGCCTAAAAAGCGCAGCAAGGGCGGCAGAAAGCGCTCAAACGCTTCAATGTGTGGCAAGTGTCCTATACCCTCCAGTTCCACCAGCTCGGCATTGATCATCCGTTGACGAGTGGAGCGTCCCAGCTGTGAGTAGTGCCCCAGGGTCTTGCGTACCGGTTCGGATGCCAGTGCCTTGCCAAGTGCCGTGCGGTCGCGATTGCCAATGATAAGCAGGGTAGGGGCCAGAATTTTTTCCAGCTCATAAACCACCGGCTGGGTGAAGATCATATCGTAGGTCAACGCGGCGTTCCAGGCGATCAGGGGGTAGTCCGGGTGGCGGGTCCAACCGGCCAGCAGTCTTGCCCATTCGTCGTATTCCGGCTTCCACTGGCCGTCGTAATAGTTCTGCATCTGGTACTGTTTGATGGCAGCGTAGCTGGACTTTAGTTCTTGCTCGTAGACGGCGTTGACACCTTGGTAGGGCACCTTCAATTTGTAGTCTTCCAGCCCAATGGGATTGAGCAGTATCAGTTGGGTTGTTGCCTCCGGGTACATCAGTGCAAAGCGTGCGGCCAGCATTCCGCCCATGGAGTGACCCATCACCGCAACTTCCTTGATTTTCAGTTTGTTGAGCAGCACCTTGGTATTTTGCGCCAGCTGGTGAAAACTGTACTGGAAGTGCTGGGGTTTGGTGGATTTGCCAAAACCAATCTGGTCCGGTACTACCACTCGGTAACCCGCCTGGGTCAAGGCGCTTATGGTGCTGCGCCAGTAGGCGCCATTGAAGTTCTTGCCATGCAGCAAAAGCACGGTTCGTCCGTTTGGTTTCTCGGGCGCCACATCCATAAAGGCCATTGTCAGGTCTTGCTGCTGAGCCTTCAGTTGCAGGGTGGAGACCGGAAAGGGGTACTCATAGTTGGCCAGGTCAATCGCCAGGGGCACAGCGGTGTCCTCCTCGGCCAGCGCAATCACGCAAAGCCCCAGGAAAAGGATGGTCAAAAGCGCCTTGAGTTTCAGCATGCAGAATTCTCCCGCTGGTTGCGAATAGTACAGTCGCCCAATTTGCCGCTTGGACGCAGTTGAGGCAGCACAAGGCGAAGTGTTGCCCGGTGATTTTATTTGTCCGCTGTGTCAAGAAGGGCGCGGGCGCCCGCACAAGACATGATTGGCGCGCGCCAAGCGTGCCAACAACGGTATAATGCCGCGCTTTGCTCCTACGGCACCGGCCAATCGGCCGTTGTTGCAGCATTTCTCCAGAGGTTACAAGTCATGTCATCCAGCCAGCTTGTCGAAAAAATCCGTAAGCGGCGCACCTTCGCCATTATTTCCCACCCGGATGCGGGTAAGACTACCATCACTGAAAAGCTGCTGCTATTTGGCAATGCCATTCAGCTGGCGGGTTCTGTGAAAGGAAAGCGAGGCCCGCACGCCAAGTCCGACTGGATGAGCATGGAGCAGGAGCGTGGCATTTCCGTCACCTCTTCAGTAATGCAGTTTCCTTATAAAGGCCGCATTGTCAACTTGCTGGATACGCCCGGCCACGAGGATTTCTCCGAAGACACCTATCGCACGCTGACTGCGGTGGACTCGGTGTTGATGATCATCGACGGAGCCAAGGGTGTGGAAGACCGCACCATCAAATTGATGGAAGTCTGCCGGCTGAGGGATACGCCCATTCTGTCGTTCATCAATAAAATGGACCGCGAGAGCCGCGAGCCGATCGAAGTAATGGATGAAATTGAGGCAGTGTTGAAGATTGCCGCCGCACCTATCAACTGGCCCATCGGTATGGGCAAGGATTTTCGGGGTGTGTATAACCTCTACACCGATACCATCCATGTCTACAAACAGGGCTTTGGCCACACCATTCCCGAGGACATTCGCATAGAGGGGCTGGACAGTCCGCAAGCGGACAAGTTACTGGGGCCTTACGCTCAGGATGTGCGCGATGAGATAGAACTGGTGCGGGGAGCAACGCACAAATTTGACCAGGAGGCCTACCTGGCGGGCAAGCTGACACCGGTGTTTTTTGGTACGGCACTGGGCAACTTTGGCGTGCGCGAAATGTTGGACGGCTTTGTCGACTGGGCTCCGTCTCCCTTGCCGCGAGACACGAAGGTGCGCAGAGTGGCTGCAGAAGAGGACAAGTTCAGCGGCTTCGTTTTCAAAATCCAGGCCAATATGGACCCAAAGCACCGAGACCGCATCGCCTTCATGCGGGTTTGCTCCGGCACCTACAGTCAGGGCATGAAAATGCGCCATGTGCGCCTGGGCAAAGACGTCAAAATCGCCGACGCGGTGACCTTCATGGCCGGTGATCGCACCGCCGTTGAAGAAGCCATTTCCGGCGATATCATCGGCTTGCACAATCATGGCACCATTCAGATAGGCGACGCTTTCACTGAAGGCGAAGACTTGAAGTTCACCGGTATACCGCACTTCGCCCCTGAGCTTTTCCGGCGCATACGCCTGCGCGACCCGCTCAAAACCAAACAGCTGCAAAAAGGCCTGCAGCAGCTGTCAGAGGAAGGCTCTACGCAGGTATTCTTTCCCATGAATAACAACGACATAGTAGTGGGCGCGGTGGGTGTTCTGCAGTTTGAGGTGGTGGCCTACCGTCTGAAGGACGAGTACAAGGTGGAGGCCATCTACGAGAGTGTGAGTGTTTCGACGGCGCGTTGGGTGGATTGCACGGACGCCAAAAAACTTGAAGAGTTCAAGCGCAAGTGTGCGGACAACCTGGCCATTGACGGAGGTGGACATTTGACTTATTTGGCGCCGACGCGCATCAACCTTTCCCTCACCCAGGAGCGTCACCCGGATGTGGTTTTTCGAGCCACCCGTGAGCACTGACCCCGCGCCCGGTCGGCTTGCGGCGTTGGCGGGAATAAGCAAGCTTGATTAATGTGAGCTAAACTGTTTTCAGCTGCTGTCCCGGCTAAAGGAAGTCGGGCGCTTGCATGTGACGGTTAGTTAGAGCGGAAGGGTCTCCTACTTCAGAAGTCTGCCCGCCTGAGCCGTCAGTAACATTAATCACTGCGGCCTCCCGTCAATGTCAGAGCAAGACGACCTACCCGTGCCAGAGCAGTCAAACAACAATGACTTGGTCTGGACCTTGGATGCCTTCAAGCAACGCAAGCGGGCGCACGAATTTGTGCTGAACTTCGAGAACAAGCTCTGTGTGTTTTCGGGCTCGGTAGAGCAGCTTTATACCAACTACAATATTTTCATGCCAGCCGAAGAAAACAGCCGCCTGGTCATTCTGCCCAATCCCTACGCGCATCACGATGTCTTTCAGGGCATCCCCGAAGATGTAGTTCGGCCCACCGGTTTGTACATAGTACCCGGCAGCAAGGGCGAGCTGTTGTTGAGAATACCGCTGCGCAGCCGCACCGACCCCTTCCGTACGGTACCTTTGCAGGTGGGGTTTCGTCTGATCAATCAGCGGCGGCCAGAGACCCTGCCACTGTTGCCAGTGTTGGTGAAAGGAGACTTGCGTGAGCTGGACGCACGCACGCCTTGCCTGCATTTGCACGCCATCAGCTTGAAATCGCTCGCCAACCTCTCTCTCCTGGAAGTCAACGCTGTGCGGCGAACCATTCTGGAAAGACTGAAACTGCTGAGCTGATATTCCAGATACCTACTTGCAGCCGAGGAGCCTCCGGGCCTGGTTCAGCCCCAAGCAGCTACTGTAAGCGAAATACCACCGGCACATTGAACTGGTACTCCTGCAATGCAAGCTCGGCGGGTATGGGCGGGTAGGGGCTGGCGCTGCGAATGGCGTCTTCGGCTGCGCGATTAAGCGCATCAAAGCGCGCCCTTTCCACGACTGTGACATCTTTCACCACCCCGTCACTGGACACGACCACGTTCAGGCGAACCGTGCCTTCCTGATTGCGCCGTAGCGCCAACCTCGGATAGGTGACAAAGCTGCCGGTGCGGCGGGTAAGCTGAGATATGTACAGTTGCTCGGCCAGGAGCACTGTGGCGTCTACGGTCAGCAGTACATCGCTTTCGTCAAATACGCTTTCGTCGTCGTCCACGACATCCTCGGTGACGGCTACCGGCGGCTGGGGCGGCACTATGGCCGGGAGCGGCGCTTCTTCGCTTGGCGTGGGTTCAGGCGGCTCTGGGGTGGCAGCTTGCGCAACGACGGCCTCTTTGCTGGTTGCGCGAGCCTGGTTGGCTGCCACCGCTTGCCGTATGGCCGCAATACGCTGCTCCGAAGGCGCAATGCCGGCAAAGCGCATACGTAGCTCGGTATTGACGTCGCCACCGGCCAAAAGCCCTGCTTTGAACTCAGACGACAGGGGCACCGGGCCAATCCAGCTGCGCAGCAACAGGTCAAAGAGCCCAACGTCCTTCAGCAAACCAAGCTGGATACCATTGACGCTCACGGTTAAGCCCACATCGGCAGAGCGCTCTATGCGAAACACATCTCCGGCTCGCAGACGAATATTCAGTAAGTTGCCGAACTCCGCCATCGCCTCCGAATGTTTTTCCAGTTCCCGCTGCCCGGCGTTGATCGCCATGCCCTCTATCCACATGCGCTGAAAGCGGCGCGGATAGATGCGCGCATCCACCACTCTTAGCTCCATCACTTTGTTCTCACCGGACAGCAGAAGCTGGCGTGCGTCGGTCGTTGCCTGCTCGCTGTATACGGCCGCTATGAATTGCTCAGAACCCAGTTCGGTGTGCACGGCCAATCCATTGAGCTGCGTCTTAGCGCTGGCATTGAAGGCCGCCAGCATCGCTGTGAGCGCGATGAAGCAGTGACTGAATGTGCGGGTAAACAATCTCATGTCGTTCTCGTTATTTTCTTTGGAGCGCCCCACCAACTGGCTGCGCTTTTAGTACACGGACTGCAACGTTGAGCTAAACCACGAACCTGTACTATTAAATCTATCTTCTTTTACCTGGAGTTCAAGTTCCTCAGGTTGTTTTTTGTGCCAGGGCTCAGTGCAATGAGGCTGCTGCACCGGCGCGACGCCTATAAATGGGCCAGTTTCGAGCGGTTGTTTCACATCGGCGGCAGCAAAATTTGCTATCTGGCGTCCACATCTAATGGAATACACCTGATCTACCCGGTTCGGCAAGAGCGGCGCGATAAACTTGTGCGTTTCATCGCCTTTTACTGGGTGTCCGCGCCCAGCTGCTGTGATTTGTCGCCTACACTGAGGAGAAACCCCTCATCCACCGGCCATTATCGCTGTGTCAGCCTATGCGACTGCATCCGCTTCACCAAACCCTTGTCATAGCTTTGACCATGCCGCTCTATGCAAGTGCGGGCATCAACGCCAGCGGGCTTTGGCTACCCAGGAGCCTCAGCCAGTACCAGGCGCAGTTGTTGCAAGCGGCCGAACTTGCGCTGGCGCAGGAGCACTGCCAAACCGTACTGGAAGGCACCCTTGATCGGGAACAAAGCACAGAGGGGAAAACGTTGTACCGCATCCTCTGCCGCACCAGCAATGGTACCAGTTTCAACCTGATGATTGATCTTGAGCGGGCCCAGGTATTGGGAAGACGGCCCGAGCTGCCAGATGAATCAGAGTACGCGAGTGCAGGGGATGAGGATGTTGCTTCGTCCGCAGCATTGCTACTGAAAGCTTCCGAAACCTGGCACGCCTGTCAAGTGGCACTGCTGCAGAGCACGGCCTTGATGGCTTCCCTGAAGTGGCTTCAGCCATGGCCGCTGGAGCCGGCGGCTGCCGACAGCCAGACCACGACCTACGTGGCGGATTTCGACGCGGTGGATGCGGAGCGTAAACGGCTGCGCTTTCGGGCGCGTTGCTCAGTGGACGCAGACGCTAAGGCGGAAGTTGAATTGATGCGCAGGCCCTAGG
>CAYNST010000044.1:0-25185 GCA_964399955.1 uncultured Cellvibrionaceae bacterium
TGCCGCTACGATAGTCTGATATGCAGCCACAAGGGGTAGCGTCAACAGACCCTAGTAATCGCGCTTCCAAAGTAATTCTGCACTGCCTCCGCCAAACTCGCCCGATCCACCTTTCAGGGTCCAGCGGGGCGACAGCTCAACCTGTACGGAGCCCTGCCAGTCCGCCGGCGGTCGGCCTGTAGTGTTGCGAGCGCCGGTGGTTGCCGAGCGCCCCACCTCCACGTACACCCGGTCATTCACGTGTTTACCCACCCCCAGGCTCAAGCCACCTTCGTCAGTGCCAATGTTCAGGCTGTCTACCCCCAAGATGTCGCGTGCACTGCCGACCGGGTCGAAGCCGCCGCCGCCACCGCCGCTGGCGAGAGATCGAATCTCGTTGGCCAGTTGCAGCGCCTGTATTTCGGTCAGCGCCTGGATGGACCGGCCAAACAGCAGGCGCGATATGATTTCGTCCTCAGGCAGTGCCGGGACAGAGGACAGCTTGATTTGCGGGTCGTCCGCAGTGCCGGACAACTCCAACCGGTACTCGTCGACCCCGTCGTTTCCGTCTCTGGACCTGTGAGTGCCGGGAATATTCAAGCCGATTACCTCATTGCTGAAGCGCACCTGGCCGTTCTCAAGTACGAAGGTTTTGCCCAGAATATCCATCCGCCCACGGACTGTATTGAACTGGCCAATATACTCCGGCTCATCCAGGCTGCCGCCCAGCCGGATCCGCCCGGTCAGTCCCGTGTCCAACCCGCGCCCGCGCAGGTACGCCTGATCGTCTGTTGAAATAACCAGGTCCAAACGAATCCTTGGCATGGCGGATGCTTGCTCAGTGGCCTCCAATTCACTGCTGGCATCGATTTCGGTCACTTCAATTTCGGGTATCGAGGTGCGAATGGCGGAATCAAGATTAACGTTGAGCGGCGATACCTCGATTTCTCCTCGCAGCCAAAGGTCCTCGAAGCTGCCGCGCAGACTCAGCTCTCCCTGCACCGCGCCCTGCACATCCGGGCGCTCGATCAGCTCGGCGTTGCGGGCGCTGAGTGTGAGGTTGACCGCGTCGTTCAGTATGCGCTGGGCCGCTCCCCAATTCACCTGTCCTGCGGCAGAGACGGAGCCCCGGCCGGACGTTCTCAGATTGGCCTGCTCGACCGTAATCCGCTGGCCTTCCCCGGTGAGCACCAAGGCAATCTGGCGCAGGCTGGTGCCGGTCAGGGCGTTACTGTAATAACCTTCCAGCCAGCTTAGTTGGCCGTTGATCAGCGGTTGCTCCACTGTGCCGGCCAGTTCCAGATCGGTGGTCAACTGGCCAACCAGTTGATGAATGTTGTCGGTCAGAAACAGCTGGCTGACAGCCAGGTCCAGATTGGCTTGAATGCGCGCCTGCAGGGGCAGCGGCTCGCCTTCGTTGATGGCGTTAAGATAGGCCGCCAGGGGCAGCTGCAGGTTCATATTGCCGATAACCTCAGCAGACTGGCGAAAGGTCATGGCAACGTCCAGCAGATTGTCTCCGCTGGTAAATTGCGTCTCCCAACTGACGGGCACCGGCTGCTGGCTCTGCAGATTGTTCTGCAGGTCATCGGTGTAGGTGATGCTGCCATCCAGCCTTGGCATGGCCAGTGAACCGGTCAGAGCAAGGTCCGCGCGGGCGTCACCGTCTATCATTGGCGCACCCAGTGCGGCCAGTGCTCGGGTGGGCAGTCGGTCAATGCGGGCGCGCAGGTCCATCTTCTGTAAGCTGTAGCTGCCTTCCAGCTCCAGCGCCCGCTCGTCAAACAAGTCAAAGGCCAGCCGCTCCACAACCAGCTCCAGCTCATCCAGCGGCCCCACCTGCACGCCGCCCTGCAGGGCTAGATCAAAGGGGATGGTCTCGTCCACCAGATCGTAGCGCCCGTCCACGTGCAGGTCGGCAATGACCTCCGGTCTGGTCAGAGCGCCGCGCACACTGGCCTTGCCTTCGGCATCAAAGTGCAGCTCATCCGGCAGGCCCTCGCGGGTGTCTGCGGGCAGGAAGTTGAGCAGGGCCTCGGTCAGGCGCTGGAAGTCCAGCTGCACATCTGCGGTTTCATTTTCCAGGTCAACCGAACCCCGGGCATTCAGCCGTGCCTCTCCGGCGGCCAATTGCAAACGGCTGAATTGGGCGCGCTGTTTGTTGCCCTGTCCGCTGATATCTCCACTAAAAGCCTGCTGCTGAAACTCACCGTTGGCGCGTACTTCCAGGGCCAGCTGTGGATCCTCCAGGGAGCCGGTCAGCACCGCCTTCGCGGCTGGGCTTTTCACCGCCAGCGTATCGGGCAAGGGCACGGCGAAGGCTTTCAGTAACGCAGTGTCAAAATTTTTCAGCTCCGCGCGCAGGTTGTTTTGGTCGCCGGTAAGATCCACTCGCCCGGAGGCGTCCAAATGAGTGTCCGCCAGTTGTGCGCGTAAATGAGCTATCTCGCCGCCCGATTTGTCGCCCCGCGCGGCAAGATCGGCACGGAACGTCTGCTGGTTGTACTGTCCGTTGGCCTGGGATTCTATCTGGATACGGGGGTTTTCAAATGCGCCGTGGATGACCGCGTGTGTGCGGGGGCTCTGCACGAACAGGCCTTCAGGCAAGGGAATGGGCCAAGGCTCCAGCAGCGCCGTGCTGAAGTTGTTGAGCGTGACCGTCAGACTGTTTTGATCACCAAAAAAATCCACTAGCCCCGCTGCAGTCAACTCTGTGTCGCCGCTGCGAAGGCGAGCTTTTTGTAATTGCAGCCGCTTGTTTTCAAGGTCACCGGCGATATCGGCATGCGTGGCCTGACCGGATACCACCATATTCAACACCAATTGAGCGCTGGCGGAGGGCCAGGTGTTTTCCTCCTGTGGCGACCAGTTGCCCTGCAGTGTGCCGCTGAGCGTACCGTTTTCAAATTCCGGCACCCAGTTCTGTACCAATATCAGTGGCAGAGACTGGAGGCGCGCTTCCAGCCAGAGATGCTCGGCAGAATAGGCGCCGCGCAGTACCTGTTTTGCGCCGTCTACATCCAGCGCCAGCTCAGGCACATCCAGTTTGCCGGTTGACGCATCATAGCTCAAGCCTCCCGCTGCACCCAGTTGGTGAGGCCCCAAGGGCAGAGCCAGAGAGTTTACCGCCAGGTTGATGCTTTGCCCGCTGCGCGCCACGGAAAGGGTGAAGGCTGCGTCCAGGGCCTGATCCTCGGGCAGGCGCAAAAGCCCGCCGACCCAGCCACCGGCCAGCTCGGCCAGCGTACCCCGGATCTGGACTTCATCGCGTGAGAGCACTCGGCTGTCCACATCCAGGCGCGTGCTGTCGTCGCCCAGCGCCTGCGCCAACAGATTGAATTGCAGGGGAAAGTCTTCACTGAACAGGCGCGCAGCGCCCTCGATGGTGAAGTGCGGGATGGCTGGGGCATCCGGGGTGGCCGGGTGCAGGGCAAATTCGCCCACCCGCAGTTGAGAGAGGATGACCTCCGGCAGGTTGGGCAGTCCACCGGGTTCGTCATTATCCGGCTCCGCCGGGTCTTTATTGCTTTCGCTGGCATACAGGTGCAGCCTGGCGGCGGTCAGGCGGTCTATCTGCACCGTCTTCTGCAATAGGGCGCGCGGGCGCCACATCAGCTGGAAATTGGTGATGCGCAGCAAAGGCTTGCCGGCCCGGTCCACTGCCAGCTCGGCCACCCGCCAGCGCCCAAGCTTTGGACTGCGCAGCCCTTGCACCCGCACATCCAGATCGGTCTTGTTGGCCTGCTCTACGCCTTTCTCGACCAGCCACATGCGGCCCGGCTCAGTGCCTATCATTACGCCTGTGGCGGTCACCAGCAGCAGCACTACCACGGCAAGGGTAATCAGGCTGTATGTCAGCACGCGCAGTGCAGTGCTTCGAGTCATGCGTCTTGGCTTCCTGTTATATGAACTACCTCTGCCGGCGGGACGGGCCGGCAACCGCTGTGGCAGCTACAGGACCGGGGACCAGAGCCAGCCATTGCCGTTTATTAGGCGGCGGTGTCCGGACTTGGTTCACCGCCGCGCAAGGCTTCTCCAGCTAGAACGCCTGCCCAATGCTGATGTACAGTTGTACGGAGCTGTCAATGCGGTTGCCGTCACTGTAGGTACGTCGAGTCATGGGTGTTGCGATGTCAAAACGAATGGGGGCGAAGGACGTAAAGTAACGCACCCCCACACCCGCGCCCCATAGAAAATCCTGACCAAAAGGCGGCAGGCGGTCCGAGTAGGCGTAGCCGCCATCGGTAAACAGTACCACCCCCCAGCTCTCCGCCACCCGCAGGCGCAGCTCCAAGCCCGCTTCGCCAAATGACAGGCCGCCCTCAGGGACCCGCTCAATGTCGCCGGTATCCGAGTCTTGATGCTCGACGATGGTTCCGAGGGTCTGGTAGTTATAGCCCCGTACCGAGCCGCCGCCGCCTACATAGTAGCGGTGATGAAAAGGCACCCTGCCCATGCCCACGCCGCTGATGGTGCCGGCGGCTGCGCGCAGGGCCAGGGTGGGGCTCCAGCGCGATTGGGTGGCACTGAAGTAGGCAGACCCGGTGACGGAGGTCTTGACGAACTGAGTGTCGGTTTCCTGCAAATCAATAAACGGCTGTGTTAACACACTGGCCGACCAGCCCCGGGTGGGGTTCAGCAGGCTGTCGGTGCGGTTGTGTTGCACATTGATGGGAAAAGACAGCAGGCTGAAACTTTGGCGCTCTCCAAACCGTTCTACGGTCGGAAACTCCACCACCGTGCCAATACTGCCCGCCCAGCGATTCTCCAGTGCTCTCTCCAGGGTAACGCCAAATTCACTGCCTTGAGTGGCAAAGGCATCGGGCGTGGCGCGGGTAACGTTGGCGTGAAACACCAGGTCTACACCGGTGCGCACAAAATGCGGCAGCGTCAGTTGCGCGGAGCCGCGTTCTTCCACCTCGCCCCACTTGGTCACGTTCAAGTCCAGAATTTGACCGCGACCAAACAGGTTGCGGTGCTGCCAGCCGAGCGATATACCCTCACCCAAATCGCCATCCCAACCGACGCCCGCCTGCACGGTGCGGTGATTGCGTTCGGACAGCTCAAAGGTTACTGCCACCACATCGTCCACCGGTTGGGAAATTTTAACCTCTGCGCGTCCAATCAGATTGGTTTGCAGCAAGCGGAGGCGGGTACGCTCTATCTCTGTACGACTGAAACACTGGCCCTCTTCAATAGTGAAGTGCCGGCGCATGTAGCCAGGTTTTACCGAGGTCAAGCCGGTGATTTCCGAGGGGCCAAAAACCGCCGCCGGGCTGGGCGCCAAGCGGAATCGCAAGTAGGCTTTGGCCGTGGAATGGTCCACCTGAGCGGTGTAAGTCAGGTTGATATTGAACAGGCAGTAGTTCGACTGAACGTGCTCGCGCAGCGCACTCTGGGTCGCCAATACCTCGGCTGCGCGCATCGGCCGGCCCTGGCGGGACGGTAAGCGGTTGAGTGCCGGGCCTTCGACGCCCTCTGGAAAGTCCAACTCGATTGCAGCAATGGTGTAGCTGGGGCCGGGGTCGACCAAGTAAACCAAGTCGCCTTCCTCGCCCTGCACGCGGATGCTTGACGCGTAATGGCCGCGCGCTTCAAGCAATTTGGTGAGAATTCGGCGATCAAACTGCACCACGCGAGAGCGCTGCTCAATCAGTTGAAACTCGTCACTCTGGCCGCGCTGGGTGCTCAGGTCTTCGGTGAGGGATTCCGCCAGTTTATTGCGGTTGGCCACCTCCACTTTGAATGGGAAGGCTTCCTTACCGAATAATCTGTCCAGCAGCGCATGGCTGGGGGATGCGGACAGGCACAGGGCCAGACAGGCAAAAAGATAGATCAATCGTTTCATAGCGTGGGAGGGTGCAACTGCTCGTTGTGAAAATGGCCCCGTACGGATGACACAGTATACGGAGCTAACGAGCAGAAAACGCTATGGATATATGCAAATGGAGCGGGACTGTCCTCAGCGTGCGCTTTGAAGTTGCTTCAGTCGGGCAAATATGCGTTGCTCCAGTTGCTGAGAAAAATTTTCAATCGCGCGGTCGACATACGTTTCTATGTTCATACTCTCCTGGCCGCCGGCCGGTCTTGCGCCTGCGCTCAACGCCCAGTTGCTGTTGGTACCGCCTTCAGCGATAGCCACTGCCAGGAGCGTTGGAGAGTGAGCCAACTGGGACAAGGGGGCACCAACCTCGCTTGCCTTGGCGCCGGTAGACGCCAACAGGGCGAGCAGTAAAACAACGTACTTTTTCATGTGAGATCTTCCTTCTGAATGGTTGATACCGAAGCTCAAATCGGGTTGCCTGAGCTTCGCGTCGGTAATTTTGTTACCTGACGTTACAAATAGTAACAAGCATTGAAAAATACGCAAGCGGTTTGTGGAACTTTTTTGAAGTAGGGCAGGATGTCACTGTTTTTCAAGCCTTTTTGTCATTGGCGCCTGCGCTGCGGTCGGTAACAAAAGTGTTACTTCGTTTGCTTTCGTCTACGCCATTTTTGATGGCTACTCGAAATAAAGACATTGCGCGACCGGCCCGCTGGTCGGCAACACGCGCGTGGGCAAATGCGTTATCCTGCGCATTTGGCCAACTTGTTCCCATAACTATGTCAACGCCCACTCCCCCTCTGGTTCTGGTAGACGGCTCGTCCTACCTTTACCGCGCGTTCCACGCACTGCCTCCGCTCACCAACAGCAAGGGTCTGCCCACTGGCGCCGTCAAGGGCGTTATCAGCATGTTGAGACGGCTGCAGAAGGATTACCCGCATAGCCCCATCGCCGTTATTTTTGATGCCAAGGGCAAAACCTTCCGCGACGAACTGTTCAGTGCCTACAAGGCTCAGCGCCCGCCCATGCCCGACGATCTTCGGCTGCAGGTGGAGCCCATTCACAACATCATCCGCGCCATGGGCATACCTTTGATCATGGTTGACGGGGTTGAAGCCGACGATGTGATCGGCACCCTGGCCAAAGACGCTACCGCCCGTCAAAGGGAAGTGGTGGTGTCCACCGGCGACAAGGATCTTGCGCAGCTGGTGAGTGCTCACGTGACCCTGGTTAACACCATGAGCAATGTCTGCCTGGACCTGGCGGGTATTGCGGAAAAATACGGCTTTCCGCCCGAGCAGGTGGTGGATTATCTGGCACTGATGGGCGACAAGGTTGACAACATCCCCGGCGTGCCGGGGGTGGGCGAAAAGACGGCCCTGGCGTTAGTGCAGCAGCTGGGCGGCCTGGACGCCATCTATGCGGACCTGGATCGGGTGGCGGGCCTGACGCTGCGCGGCGCCAAGTCGCTGGCCAAGAAATTGGCGGAACACAAGGAGCAGGCCTATCTGTCTCACCGGCTGGCAACCATCAAAACCGATGTGGAATTGCCTTTGGGTTTACAGGAGCTGGTGCCTGGCCCGGTGGATCAAGCCGCCTTGTTGGCGCTCTATGAGCAACTGGAATTCAAGGGTTGGGCAGAGGAGGCGGCCGTGCAGCAGCCGCAAGCGGCGCAGAGCCCGCCCGAGGAGCCTCTCCCGGCCGGCGAATACGAAACCGTGCTCACCGAGGAGCGGCTGCGGTACTGGTTGCAAAAGCTCGCGGCCGCAGAGATGTTTGCCTTTGATACCGAGACCACATCCCTGGACTATATGCAGGCGCGGGTGGTTGGGGTTTCCTTTGCGGTAGAACCCGGTACTGCCGCCTATGTGCCCTTTGGCCATGACTATGTGGGAGCACCTGATCAGCTTTCCGAGGCGCAGGTGCTGGGGGCACTCAAGGCGCTGCTGGAGGATCCGGAGCGCAAAAAGGTGGGGCAGAATCTAAAATACGACGCCCACGTGCTGGCCAACCACGGCATTTCCCTGCGCGGCATTGCTTTTGATGTAATGCTGGAGTCCTACGTGCTCAACTCCCTGGGGCGGCACGATATGGACACCCTGGCGCAGGCGCATCTGGGGCATCAGACCGTCACCTTCGAGGCGGTGGCCGGCAAGGGCGCCAAGCAGCTGACCTTCAATCAAATTGATTTGGAACTGGCCGCCCCCTACGCCGCCGAGGACGCCGACATTACTTTGCGGTTGCACCAAACCCTCTGGCCCCGGCTGCAGCAGGAGCCTTCACTGATGCAACTGTTCAACGAGGTTGAGCTGCCGCTGGTGCCGGTGCTGGCACAGATTGAACACACCGGCACGCTGCTGGACGCCAAGCTCTTGGGCCAGCAGAGTCTGGAACTGGGAGACAAGCTGCAATTTCTGGAGCAGGAGGCCTACCGTCTGGCCGGTCGGGAGTTCAACCTCTCGTCCCCCAAGCAGTTGGGATGCATTCTTTTTGAGGAGCAGAAAATTCCGGTGGTGAAAAAAACCGCCACCGGCGCCCCTTCCACCGCAGAAGATGTGCTGCAGGAGCTGGCTTTGGATTATCCATTGCCCAAGGTGCTGCTGGAGTACCGCGGGCTTGCCAAGCTCAAGTCCACCTACACCGACAAGCTGCCGCAGATGATCAACCCGCGTACGGGTCGGGTTCATACCTCCTACCACCAGGCGGTAACGGCCACCGGGCGGCTGTCCTCGGCGGACCCCAACCTGCAGAACATCCCGATCCGCACCGAAGAGGGGCGCCGCATTCGTCAGGCGTTTGTTGCGCCGGCAGGTTACCAGATACTGGCGGCGGATTACTCGCAGATTGAGCTGCGCATCATGGCGCATTTGTCTGGCGACAAGAGCCTGCTGCGAGCATTCAGCGAGGGGCTGGACGTTCACAAGGCCACCGCAGCCGAGGTTTTTGCTGTGGCGCTTGAGGAGGTCAGCAACGAGCAGCGCCGCAGCGCCAAGGCCATCAACTTTGGCTTGATCTACGGCATGTCCGCCTTTGGGCTTGCACGCCAGCTGCGCATCGGCCGGCAGGACGCTCAGCGCTACATAGACCTGTATTTTGAACGCTATCCCGGCGTGAAAGCCTATATGGACAATACCCGGGCCGCAGCCAGCGAGCAGGGTTACGTCGAGACTCTGGGTGGCCGGCGCCTTTACCTGCCAGAGATCAATGCCCGCAACGGTATGCGCCGTCAGGCAGCAGAGCGCACCGCCATCAATGCGCCCATGCAGGGCACGGCAGCGGACATCATCAAAAAGGCCATGATTGATGTGCATGCGTGGCTGGCGCAGGGTGAGGTGGACGCACGCATGATCATGCAGGTGCACGACGAGCTGGTTTTTGAGGTGAGGGAGGCAGACCTGCCCGTGGCCCGCACGCGCATCGTCGAGCTGATGAGCCGGGCGTTTGAGCTGAATGTGCCCTTACTGGTGGAAGTCGGCGAGGGGGGCAATTGGGATGAAGCTCATTGATTATGCAAACTGTGAAAATATTTTGCGAACTTTCCCAAAATCGCTGGGTCTGAATAAGTGTGCGAGGTTGATGGAGCGAGATCCCCTGGCACACTCCTAGTTGGTTGTTTATGAATGCAGTCCCAAAGGTATGAGCATTTCCCCGGTCGTTATACGAGCCGGGGTTTTTTTTGCCTGCGTGTTGGGCCCTCTCCAACCGTTGCCGGACGCAGCCGGCCTTCCCGCCTGGAGCGCTTGCTGGCCGAGCAGCCTGTGGATATTCACTTTCTTCTGCAGCAAGGTTGAACTTGTTCAAAAATCGAACATCCAAAGCTTTGCCCTTCGATGTTCGGCGCAGCCCACGTTCTCCTGTCGAGCATCGTATTTGACCCAGTGGTTTTCCCCAAGATCACTGGGTTTTTTTCGTTGGGCGACGGGCGTTCCGCTGTCATTTCTGGCAGCCCGGGCAATACACTGTACTGCGCTGCGCCAGCCGCACCTCCGTCAAAGGTTGCATGCACGCTTTGCAGGGTTTGCCGCCGCGGCCGTAAACCCGCAATTCCTGGGCAAAATAACCGGGTTTGCCATCACCGCCCACAAAGTCTCGCAGGGTTGTACCACCGCGCTCAATGGCCGCGTGCAAAACCTGTTTGACATTGGCTGCCAGCAAGGTGGCCTGTGCTCGAGTCAGCTTGCCTGCCGCTTTGCTCGGGTTGATCCCGCTCATGAATAGAGCTTCATTCGCATAGATATTGCCCACGCCCACCACCATTTTGGCGTCCATAAGCCAGGGCTTGACAGCCTGGCTGCGTTTGCGGGAGCGCTGGTAGAGATACTCGGCGGTGAATTGGTCCGACAGTGGCTCAGGCCCGAGCCCGGCAATCAGCAGGTGTTGCTCGGCGGGCTCTGTCGTCCACAGCAAGGCGCCAAAGCGTCGCGGGTCGTGGTAGCGCAGCAGGGTGCCGTCTGCCATTTGCCAGTCAATGTGATCGTGTTTGCCAGGGGCCTGATGGCGGCTGGCAATGCGCAGGCTGCCGGACATGCCCAAGTGCCAAAGTGCGGTGCCTTCGGCAAAATCGAACAGCAAATACTTGCCACGGCGGCGGATATCCAGCAGCGCCTGTCCTTTCAGCACATGGTCAAGTTCCGATGGCACCGGCCAGCGCAGCTGCGCGTTGCGCACGGTGACCGAGCTGACGGTCTTGGCAAGCAGATGGGGCGCAAGGCCACGCCGTGTGGTTTCTACTTCGGGCAATTCGGGCAAGTGCGGCTCCTTGGCTGATTCTCATTGCAGTGCACCCATGAAAGAGTTCAACGGCGGGCATGGGTTCCGCATTGCTCAGGCTTGGCCGGTGGATGGTGCCTGTTGGCAGTAGAGCCCGGGGCCGGGGATTGCTTGTGGGGCAGTGGTCGCCACCTCGACAGGCCCCGGCTGGCGCTGTGATTGGAATAGCTTTGGGCCGCTGCCACTGATGCAGGTAAACCGGATTCTGCCGGGCCACAACGCAAAAAACCCGGCCAAAGCCGGGTTTTTGAGGGTGCAATCAAAACCTACTTGATTTTACCTTCCTTGTAGACCACGTGCTTGCGCACGACGGGATCAAATTTTTTGATTTCCAGTTTCTCGGGCATGGTGCGCTTGTTCTTGGTGGTGGTGTAGAAGTGACCAGTGCCGGCACTAGAATTTAAACGGATTTTATCTCGCATGGGGTTATCTCCTGTTAAGCGTGGCTGTGACTATTCTGTTCAATTGAGGAGCTGTTCAGGTTGCGTCCAGATTGGGTCAGGGCAAGGCAAAAAATGTGAATTTACACGTGTAAACGACCATTTTTGAACGCAGCCATGGGCGAATCTGGGCGTGAGCTGTTCAGCTACCTAGAATTTTTCGCCACGCGCACGAAGATCGACCAACACGCTGTCGATTCCGTTTTTATCAATGATACGCATGCCCTTGCAGGAGACGCGCAGTTTTACAAAACGCTTTTCTGATTCCACCCAGAAGCGGTGGGTGTGCAAGTTGGGCAAAAAGCGACGCTTGGTGTGGTTTTTTGCGTGGGATACGTTGTTACCGGTGATCGGGCGCTTGCCGGTAATCTGACATACTCTAGACATCGTTCTGCCTCATGGTTGTAACCGCACGGCAACCATTAGCGCGCGGCGATGTGTTCAACAATCGAATTCAGGCCCAGCCACAGCACCCAGGGATGCCAAGCTCAAAAGGCGACCAAAAAATGAGGCGCGTTTTATACCAGAAGCAGTTGCGGAAAGCAATAGTGCGCGCATTATATGCGCAATGATCGCCCCTGTGAACCCGGCTCAAAGCCAGCCGCGCTCGGCAAAGGACACCACCTCCCCCTCGCCCACCACAAAGTGGTCCAGCACCCGCACATCCACCAACCCCAGTGCCTGGCTCAAGCGGTCGGTGATGTGGCGGTCAGCGTTACTGGGTTCTGCTACCCCGGAGGGGTGATTGTGGGCAAAAATTACCGCAGCGGCGTTGTACGCCAACACTTTTTTAACCACTTCGCGCGGGTAGACACCGGCGCTGTCAATGGTGCCGGTGGACAGCTCCTCGTAACGCAACAGTCGGTGCTGGTTGTCCAGAAACAGCGCAGCAAACACCTCATGCGGCTTGTGCCGCAATTGTGTCACCAGATAGTCGCGCACCGCGCTGACACTGCTCAACGCCTGCGGTCGGGTCAGTTGCTCGGCCAGATGCCGCCGTCCCATCTCCAGCACCGCCTGCAGCTGGGCAAATTTTGCCGTGCCCAACCCGTGCGCCTGGCAAAACCGCGTCTGGTCCGCCTCCAGAATGGCGCGCAGCCCGCCAAAGTCCGTCAGCAGTTGACGGGCCAAGTCTACTGCTGACACACCGGCGCAGCCGGTACGCAGGAAGATAGCCAGCAGCTCGGCGTCCGACAATGCTCCCGAACCGCGGGCGATGAGTTTTTCTCGAGGCCGCTCACAGGCGGGCCAGTTTTTGATGGACATGAAAACCCCTGGTATTTCTTGGTACCACAGTGGGCATCAGCAGCGATCTGCGCCCCCGGAAAGTGGTATGTTATTACCTGCGCGCCGGCTGGAGCAGGCGCATTCAGCAGCAGGACGTGTAGCAGAACAGCCACTTTATGGGAGCGATTTCAACCGGTGTCTATAGCAGAGCCCTTGTTGAGCAATAAAAAAATAGTGCTGGGCATTACCGGCGGCATAGCCGCGTACAAGGCGGCGGAGCTGGTGCGTCAGTTGGTGCGTGCGGGCGCGCTGGTCAGGGTGGTAATGACGCAAGCCGCGCAGGCGTTCATCACCCCTTTGACCCTGCAGGCGTTGTCCGGCCATGAAGTGCATACCCAACTGCTGGACAGTCGCGCCGAGGCGGGTATGGGCCATATCGAGCTGGCCCGCTGGGCCGACCTGCTGCTGGTTGCGCCGGCCTCGGCGGACTTTCTGGCGCGCATGGCGCACGGTTTGGCGGACGATCTTCTGTCTGCTTTATGCCTGGCGACCTCTGCTCCTGTTGCCGTTGCACCGGCCATGAATCAACAGATGTGGCGTCACGCTGCCACCCAGGACAATGTCCAGCTGTTGGCGCTGCGCGGTGTGCACATCTGGGGGCCGGACGAAGGTGTGCAGGCTTGTGGTGATGTGGGGCCCGGACGCATGCTGGAGGCCCAGGCACTGGCTGAACGGGTTGATGGGCTGTTTCGGCCGCCTGTTCTGGCTGGCCGCAAAGTGGTGATTACCGCAGGCCCCACCTTTGAACCCATCGACCCGGTGCGCTATATCGGCAATCACAGCTCTGGCAAGATGGGCTATGCTTTGGCCGAGGCGGCACAAATTTCGGGTGCGCAAACGGTATTGATCAGCGGCCCCACGCACCTTGATGCGCCACTTGGCGTACAAATGATAAAGGTGACGACGGCGCTGGAGATGCTGGATGAGGCGCTTCGGGCCGCAGTCGATGCGGATGTGTTCATTGCCGCGGCGGCGGTTGCCGACTACCGGCCGGAGCAGGTGGCAGAACAAAAAATAAAGAAGGTCCCGGGCGTTTCGCCGGTGTTGAATCTGGTGCAAAACCCAGACATTGTGTCCCAGGTTGCCGCTCTTGAGCCAAGGCCCTTCACTGTCGGTTTTGCTGCAGAAACCGAAGCCCTGGTGCCTCATGCGCAGCAAAAGCGGCTGAAAAAGGGGCTGGATATCATTGTTGCCAATGATGTCTCCAGGGCCGGTATCGGCTTCAACAGCGACTTTAACGAGGTGACCCTCATAGATGCTGCCGGCCAGTCGGTATTGAGTGTGCGCAGCAAGAGGCGCCTGGCGCAGGACCTTGTGGAAGAGATAGCCCGCCGCTTGGCACCCGTTGCCGATTGCGACGCCTGAAGTACCTGTGGGGCCGACTGAATAGGTGCCGCCGCGTCTGCCGCAAAATGAATTTGTGACGATTGCGCCGCAGTGAATAGAATGGCGCCCAACGGCTGCGCGCCTACCGTTTTGCCCGGTCCCGTGACTGCGTGCGGCAACAGGGATCAGCCGCCAGTTGAAAGCTCGAGGAGCAAAGAGTGCCTTCCCCATCAGCAAAAAGAACAGATAAAAAAGCGGACACCCCCCTCTCCAGGCTGGCCGGTCGTACCCAGCAGTTGGTTGCTGAGTCTCCGGTGGCAAGCAGCCTGGCGCTCAGCATTATTGCGGGCGTTGCCTTCATCGCGCTGTGCGGCCTGTTTGCCTGGCATCATTATGTAGTCCAGGAGCGCGACCGGCAGGTGCAGGTGTTTGCCGAGCAGAACGCCCGTGCAGCGGCAAGCGACCTTGGCAGCTACCTGCAAAGCGTCAACGACAGGCTCAATTATTTTACCGGCAGCCGCAGCCTGCACACCGCACTGCAGTACGAAGACCCGGTCGGACGGGCAGAAATGCACCAGGCCGTCGCCAACAGTTTCCCTTCTGCGCTGGCCATTCGCTTGTTCGCGCGGGACGAGGCAAGGGTAGACCTGCAGGCGGATCCACCCTTGCGCTTCTCGGAGCTGGAACTGATACGCCGCGCGGAGCGCCGCGAGCCCTCCCTTCCGGAAGCCCTCAATATTGGCGATGACAGCTGGCGGCTGAACGTAATTGCGCCGGTGCCAAAAGACCCGGCAGCGGAAGTGGTAGGCACGCTGATGGTGACCCTGCCCATGGGCGAAATTTACCAGCGTCTGCGAGCGGATGTGGAGCCGGTGGGCAAAATTGCGCTGTTTCAGACCTTCGAGAACAAACCAAGGCTGATCAACAGCTTTGGCCAGGGGGATCTGTTCGTCAGCGAGCGCATAGCCATCCCGGGCACCCATTGGCAGGTGGAGTTCACCGCGTCGGAAAAACTCATTGAGCAAACCGACATAGATTTCACCCTGCTGCTGTTGGTGAGCGTTATCGCCTCTCTGGCCACGCTGGCTCTATTCATGACCTGTGGCTTGTTGATTGGCAGAAGCATTCAGCGCAGGCAGCAAGCTCTGGAGGAGACTCATGCGCGGATGGGACGCTCCGGCGCCGAGAGGCGCGGGCAGGGCGCCCAGGATCTGCTGGATATTGACGTTATGGCTGAAGACGCAGACCTGCTGGCGTTCGCAGACGCTGAAGATCTGGATACAGAGCCGCTGGACATCCGCGAAATTCTGGAGGAGGTAGAGCAGCAGGCCAAAGCCGATGTGCCCGCTCATGTTTTCCGCTCCTACGATATTCGCGGTCTGGCCGAGACAGAGATCACTACCAGCCTGGCTCACAAGGTGGGACAAGCGGTGGGCAGTGAAGCGCTGGATCAAGGTGAGCAGACGCTGATTGTGGCCCGTGACGCACGTACCCATAGCCCAATTCTGACCGAGAACCTGATTCGCGGCATACTCAGTACCGGCTGCCGGGTGTTGAACATCGGCACTGTTCCCACGCCCCTGCTGTACTTTGCCACAGAGACACTGAAGGCCAGCAGCAGCGGTGTCATGGTAACCGCCAGCCACAACCCCGCAGATTTCAACGGTTTCAAGGTGGTTCTGAAGGGCAAGACCCGGATGGGCAATGACATCCAGTCCATCCGCACGCGCATACTGAACAGCAATTTCCGCCAGGGAATTGGTTTGGAGGAGCACAAGGATGTTGTGAGTGACTATGTGGAAACCATATTTTCCGATGTGGCGCTTGCGGGTGAAATTTCCATTGTGATCGACGCCGCCAATGGCGTGGCCGGCAAGGTTGCGCCCCGGTTGTTCGAGGAGTTGGGCTGCCAGGTGACGCCGCTCTTTTGCGATCTGGACGGCTCGTTCCCCAACCACGATCCGGACCCCTCGGTAGCCGAAAACCTGACCGCACTGATCGCCAAGGTCAAAGAGACCCGTGCCGATATCGGTGTGGCCTTTGACGGCGACGGCGACCGGCTGGCGGTGGTGACGCCCAAAGGCGAAATCATCTGGCCGGACCGCTTGTTGATGCTGTTTGCCAAGGATGTGCTGTCGCGCAACCCCGGCGGCGATGTGGTGTTTGATGTGAAGAGCTCCCGCTTGTTGAACGAGGTCATCAGCAGTTGCGGCGGCCGACCGATCATGTGGAGCACCGGGCACGCACCCATGCGCGCCAAGGTGCTGGAGACCGGCGCGTTGATTGGCGGGGAGTTTTCCGGGCATATTTTCATCAAAGACCGCTGGTACGGGTTTGATGACGGCCTCTACGCGGCGGCTCGTCTGATCGAGATTATGAGCCTGCGCGACGAGACCCTGGACGAGATCTTCGACGAGTTTCCGAAGCTGGAAGCAACGCCGGAGCTGCGTGTGAGTGTGCCGGAGAACAAAAAGTTTGAAATAATAGAGCGCCTGAAAGAACATGGCGACTTTGCCGAGGCCAAGCTCATTACCATCGACGGTGTGCGCATAGAATTTCCTTACGGCTGGGCGTTGGTGCGCGCCTCCAATACCTCCGCGCACCTGACCATGCGCTTCGAAGCAGAGACCAAAGAACAGATTCACAGCTTGAAGGCAATGCTGACCCGAGAGATTCGCAAGCTGGACGAGTCCATTGCATTCATATGGTAATGGCGCCGGTAAACGCCCAACGCGCAGCGCCAGTCGGGGCTGCGCGGAGACATTCAACTTCTGCAAGGTTCTGGTTATAAGCCTGCCTGCAAGCCGAGTCCGCGCTTGCGGGCAGTCAACCAGTACCCGTGCCGGTTGGTCAGTAACAAATAGATAACAGGTTGCAAGCAATGCAAACAACAGACAAGCCGATTGACGCCGTGCAGATTGCCCAGGTTCTTACCGAGGCGCTGCCTTACATTCAACGTTTCACCGGCAAAACCATAGTGGTCAAATTCGGCGGCAACGCCATGGTGGACGAACAGCTTCAGAAGAGCTTTGCCCGCGACATTGTGCTGATGAAGCTGGTGGGCATGAACCCCATCGTGGTGCACGGGGGCGGGCCGCAGATTGGCAACCTGTTGGAAAAGCTCAACCTGCCCAGTCGCTTCGTTGACGGCATGCGCGTGACCGACAGTCAAACCATGGACGTAGTAGAGATGGTGCTTGGTGGCGCAGTCAACAAGCAGATAGTGAACCTGATCAACAGCAGTGGCGGTCAGGCGATTGGCATAACCGGCAAAGACGGCCATTTCATTCGGGCGCAAAAGATGGAAGTCAGCCGCTATTCACCGGAATTGGGTGCTACGGAAATCATCGACATAGGCCATGTCGGTGAGGTGCGTTCTATCAATCGCAAAGTGATTGATCTGCTGGTGCAAAGTGATTTCATTCCTGTTATTGCACCTATCGGCGTGGGGGCAGACGGCACGGCCTATAATATCAATGCCGATCTGGTGGCCGGCAAGGTTGCCGAAAGTCTGCAGGCGGAAAAACTGATGCTGCTGACCAATGTGGCCGGCCTGCAGGACAAGAGCGGAGAAGTCTTGACCGGCCTGAGCACCGCCAAGGTAGACGACCTGATTGCCGATGGGACTATCTACGGTGGCATGTTGCCCAAAATTCGCTGTGCTCTGGACGCGGTCAAAGGCGGCGTGGCCAGCGCCCACATCATTGACGGTCGCGTGCCGCACGCAGTCTTGTTGGAGGTGTTCACGGATGCAGGTGTGGGCACCCTGATCTCCAATCAGGAGGTCTGAATTAACTGGATTTCCCGCAGTATTCGCAAGCCTCACCCCTATACTGTCTGCATAGAATAATTGCTGTCACTTACTTTCGGCAGGGCTGTGGCCGGAGGATTCGTTCGGCACATCATCTTCAGCATTCCAAACCGCATGCCCGCAGGACCTGGGTGATGGTTGGGGCGACATTGTTCCTAGAGCGCTAGACCATGAATCAAACTCCAATAAAAAAATCGCGCAGGCAAGAGATACTGGAGGCCTTTGCGCATATGCTGGAAGCCAGCCCCGGCGCCCGCATCACCACTGCGGCGCTTGCCAAGCAGGTAGGTGTGTCAGAGGCGGCGCTCTACCGGCATTTTCCCAGCAAAACCAAAATGTTTGAGGGGCTGATCGACTTCATTGAGGAGGCAGTGTTTGCGCGCGTCAACCTGATTGCGGCCGAACGCCAGGCTGCGGCGCTGCCGCGCTGCGAGAAAATCCTGCATCTGTTGTTGGTGTTTGCCGAACGCAACCCGGGCATTACCCGTATTTTGACCGGTGATGCTTTGGCAGGGGAGACCGAGCGTCTGCACCTGCGGGTAGCCCAGTTTTTTGATCGCATCGAAACACAATTGAAACAGATCCTGCGGGAGGCGGAGCTGCGTGAGGGGCTGCACTTTGGCGCGTCGGTGGCGGTAACTGCAAACCTGTGGCTGGCGGTTGTCGAAGGGCGGATCGCGCAGTTTGTGCGCAGTCAGTTTCGAGCAAGGCCCACTACCGCCTGGGACGAGCAGTGGCAGTGCCTGAGTAGAGCCTGCCTTGCACCGCAATAGGCGGCGCAAGGCAGATGGCATCAGCCGCGGCGATCAGGCGCGGCGTTGCGCTTGTTTTCCAGTAGCTTGCGGCCAGACTCATAAAGCTTGACGTCTTCTGCAAACTTTTCCTGAATCTCATCGTGTTCGTGAATTCGGCTCTTCAGCACATCCTCGGTGGAAGCAATCTCCAGGCGAAGCTCATCAATATTCTTGAAAATGTGTGCGGGAACTTCACGCCCTTCGCGCTCAAACTGCGCCGCCTTGCTCATCAGGGTGTCGATTTGACCGTTCAGGTTGCCGATGTTGCCGCGCAGAATGGCAATGTTGGCGGTGAGGTGAGCCAAGCGGCGGTCGCGGGCCTGCAGTATGTCAGCCTCTGAGCTGTAACGCCGTGCCAGGACTTCATATTGCGACATCAGTGCGCGTTCCTGCTCGATGCGAGCCAGGTCTTCCGGCGCGGGCGCGGGATCCACTACCCGAACTACCTGACCATTGTGCCCCAGGACTTCGTAGCCCTTGGCAACAAACTCTGGTGGGATGGAGCTGGCAATGACCTTCACGCCGTCATTGTTGACGTAGCGATAGTACTGGCCCTGTGCCCAGGCGGGAACTGCGCTGAACAGCCACGCAGCCGCCAGCAGCACGGCGGCGCGGGGTTTGATCAAACGTTTTTTACTCGACACCATATTCATCGCGATACCGTCCAACCTCTTTGAGGGTGTCTCGCCAGCGCTCGTCGGTCGCCAGGTAACTGATTATATTGTCCAGCTTGACGATGCTTAGCACCGGCACGCCGGTAGTTTGCTCCAGTTCAGCAATCGCCGAGAGTTCGCCGCGCCCTTTTTCCTGCCGGTTCAGCCCAATAATTATAGCAGCCGGCTGTGCGCCTGCTCGCGCTATCATGGACAACACTTCACGTACGGCTGTTCCCGCGGTAATGACATCGTCAACGATGACAACCCTGCCCTGCAACGGCGCACCCACCAGTGTGCCGCCCTCGCCGTGGTCTTTGGCCTCCTTGCGGTTGAAACAATACGGCACATCCCGCCCGTGGTGGTCTGCCAGGGCAACGGCCGTGGTCGCCGCCAAAGGTATGCCCTTGTAAGCCGGGCCAAAGATCAAATCAAACTCCAGCCCAGCATCTGTCAGGCAGGCTGCGTAGAATCGCCCCAGCTCTGCCAGAGCGCGTCCGGTCTGGAATCGGCCCGCGTTGAAGAAGTAGGGGCTCTGGCGGCCCGACTTTAGAGCGAACTGGCCGAAGCTTAGTGCCTCGCAAGTTAATGCGAGCTGAATAAACTGCTGCTGATAGGCTTTCATCTGGACGTCCGCTTGCTGATAAGGGGTGTTTGGGCGCGGGTTGTGCATGCTGCGGCACTGTCTGCGGGTTTCTTCGGCTCAATGCGCCTCTGACGGCGGCGATCGTCGCCTGCATGCGATAAAAATCAAAGGCTTATTAACAAAATCGCGCAACAACCGTTATGATACACAGTCCGGTTTTAAGGGGCCATCATGCGAATTATCACTCTCAGTGTCGACGGAATACACCAAGCGGCTCAACGTGGGCTGTACGACTGGCTTGCGGGGCAAGACGCCGACGTAATCTGCCTGCAGGATCTGCGCGCCCTGGAATATGAGCTGGATCACGAAATCTTCCATCCGAAAGGTTATTTCGCTTATTTTTTCGACTCCGGCATCAAGCACTACAACGGCGTGGCAATCTACACCCGCTATCAGCCAAAGGCTCTGATCTACGGGCTGGGATTTGCCAGCGGTGTGGATATGGAGGGCCGTTACCTGCAAATTGACTACGAGCAGTACAGTATTGGTTCACTGCTGGCGCCTGCGGCAATTTCAGAGACTGAGTCGCTGGAGGTTAAGATCAAGTTTTTTGACGATCTGCAGGCATTGATGCACAAGGTAACCCGCAAGCGGCGCAGCTTCATATTCTGTGGCAACTGGGCCATGGCGCACACCCGCAAGGATGTGCAGAATTGGCAGGACAATATAGGCACGCCGGGCTTTTTGCCCCACGAGCAGCAGTGGATGAACCAGCTGTTTCGCCAGATTGGTTATATTGACGCCTTCCGCCAGTTCAACTCCGACCCGGATGAATTCTCCTGGTGGCCCTCCGGCGAGGTCTCTGTCGGTGACGGCTGGCGTACAGACTACCAAATTGTGTCGGAGTCCATACGTCGCAAAGTGGAGTACGCCGCAATCTATAAAACGCAGACCTTTTCCAGCCACTTGCCCATCATTGTCGATTACGACATCGAAGAACTCTGAGGACTGCGGCCGGTGTGCCCAGTCAGCTGCCCACCGAGCGCGTGCGCCCGCTGTTGTCGATAGCCACGTAGACAAACTCCCCCTCGGTTACCTTCTGCTGGCCGGGGCGGTCATAATGTTTTACCCAGACTTCCACCAGCGTTTTTATGGATGATCGGCCAATCTCCAGCACCTCACAGTAACAACTGACTGTGGCGCCCACCGGTACTGGCCGCAAAAATGCCATGCTGCCTACTGCGACCGTGGTCACCCGACCTTTGGCGACATCGCGCGCGATGATGGCACCTGCCAGGTCCATCTGCGACATCAGCCAGCCGCCAAACACATCGCCGTTGGAGTTGGTATCTTTAGGCATGGCCAGGGTTTGCAGCGACAACTCACCGGAGGGCCTGGGATCTTCGTCTATCTTAACCATCGTCTACCTTCTTATTGTGTCACTATTCAGCTCACGCCCCAATTTGCCTTGAACTGCGTAAAAAAATGGCCCGTTACAAGTGTAAAAACAAATGACTCGCCAGGCTCTGCAGCAAACTGAACGGGTACGGAATGGGGAGGTGGGTTCCTTTACGGTTGGCGTTGCTCTAAAGCTTCCCTGGCAACCAGGTTGCCAAACCCGGCCAAAACGCTGTGCCTGCCAATAAGGCTAATTGGATCACAATAAAAGGCAAGACGCCACGGTAAATAGCCCCGGTAGCCAGTGCATCCGGCGCCACCCCGCGCAGGTAAAAAAGCGCAAAGCCAAACGGTGGTGTAAGAAATGATGTTTGCAGGTTCAAGGCAATCATCACCCCCAGCCAGACCGGGTCAACCCCCATGGTTAAAAGCACCGGCGCCACCAGTGGCACCACCACAAAGGTGATTTCGATAAAATCCAGGATAAACCCCAGCAGAAACATGACCAGCATCACCACCATTACCGCCGTCATTGTGCCGCCGGGCAGGGTCGCGAAGAACTGCTGAATCATTTCTTCGCCGCCAAGGCCCCGAAAGACCAGGGAAAAAATAGAGGCGCCAATCAAAATGGTGAACACCATGGCGGTGATGCGTGCGGTATCGCCGGTGACCGCCTTCAAGGTGGCTCTACTCAGCTGTTTTTTGCCGGCGGCCAGTACGGTAGCGGCCAGGGCTCCCACTGCGGCGGCCTCTGAGGGTGTCGCGACGCCTGCGATTATAGAACCCAGCACCAACAGCATAAGTATCAGGGGGGGCAGTATGGCCGCACAAAGTGCTGCTGGCCGGGGCTTAGTGCGATTTTGCACACGCGGCGCCCGCTCCGGCCAAAGCAGCCCGACCGCCAGCAAATACGTCAGATACAAAACCACCAACAGAATCCCCGGCACCAAGGCGCCCACAAACAGGTCGCCCACCGATACCGGCGCAGCATTGAAGATTCCACGAGAGAGCTGTGCCTGCTGATAGGCGCTGGAGAGAATATCCCCCAGCAGCACCAGTGCGATCGACGGCGGAATGATCTGGCCAAGCGTGCCTGTGGCGCAGATGACACCGCAAGCCAGTTCGGGTTGATAGCGCTGTTTGAGCATGGTGGGCAGTGCCATTAGGCCCATGGTCACCACGGTGGCGCCGACAATGCCGGTGCTGGCGGCCAGCAAAGAACCTACCAGTACCACCGAGATTCCCAGGCCTGCCGGCAGCCGCCCACAAAGCGCTGCCATGTTCTCCAGCAGTTCCTCTGCCAGACGCGAGCGCTCCAGCATCACCCCCATGAACACAAACAAGGGTACGGCGATCAAAGTGGTGTTGGTGAGTGTGCCGTAGATGCGGTCGGGAAAGGCGAGTAGCAGGTGGGCGTCCAGGCTGCCGGTCACAATACCGATGCCGGCAAACCATAAGGCGACACCGGCCAGGGTAAACGCCACCGGGTAGCCCAGCATCAATGCCGCGCACACGGTCAGAAACATGAATAACGGCAGCAGTTCAGCCATGGGCGTCACCGGTGAAGCTCAACTCGCACAGCGCCAGTATCAGCTCCGCCAACGCCTGCACAATGAGCAGGACACCGACGACCAATACCAGGCTTTTCAACAGGAACACGGCGGGCAGACCGCCTGCGTCACCAGAACCTTCGCGGATGCTCCAGGCGGACAGTACATAGGAGTAGCTTGATGCGACGATGAAAACGGCCACTGGCAGGAGAAACACAACGGTGCCCAAGGCGTTGATCCATGCCTTGCCTGCAGGGGAAAGATTGCGATAAAAAATGTCCACCCGAACATGGCCGTCAACCTGCAAGGTATAGGCAGATGCCAGGCAGATCACCAGCGCATGCATATAAGTTACGCTCTCCTGCGCGGCGATGGAGCCGTAGCCGGCCATTCTGGCCAGTACGATCAGGCTGGTCACCAGCACCATCAGCGGGGTGAGCCAGGCAATGCCTCGACCACAGGCAGCGGTAATGCTGTTTAAAAACCGTGCAAGTGCGCGGGCAAGGCGGTAGGTCAGCGGCATAAGCGACAACACTGTTGGACAAACCGCCATTGTAAGGAATTTAATCTGACAGGTGACCGCTCTCTTACGCCTGAGCTGCTGTAATTATGCAGCTCTCAACCAGAATGGCTCACAGCTGAGTTGAATGCGGTTCCTATCCCGTCCAGAACAGGCTGAAACGCCTGCAGGGCGGCTGCACGGAAGTGCGCAATGGTTACACGTGTAAACTCCCACTGGTTGGTTGCTTGGCTCTGCACCAACCCTGGCACAACCTGAACCCTTGCGCAATGCACTGTATAGTGACGACTCTCCGTCCTGGCATACACTTATCCAGGCGTATAGGTCTGCGCAATGGCTGCGCGACAATAATATGAAATACGACCAGGCTTTGCCCGAGCGGCGCCGGACCGCGTATACCACGCCACCCAATGTATTTGTTACTGCCCCACAAAAGGCGAATATGATGGACAACCTTTATCTTGACCAGCACATATCTCACCAATTCAACGAGGATCTCGAGCGGATTCGCACTGCCTTTTTGAGCATGGGAGGGCTGGTTGAGGAGCAGCTTATAGATGCGGTACAGGCAATAGAAACCGCCGACGGGCGCCTGGCGGAAAAAGTCCTGCAAACGGAAAATGAAGTAGACCGGCGGGAAATTGACCTGGATCGGGAGTGCTCTGTCATTCTTGCCCGCCGTCATCCGGCGGCGTCCGATCTGCGGCTGGTGCTGGTGATTATCCGCGCCACTCGCGACCTTGAACGGATGGGTGATGAGGCCAACAAAATCGCCAATATGGCTATCTCCCTCAACAACGACGGCGCCGCACCGCGAGGCTACTCCGAATTGCGTCACATAGGCAGCGGTGTGCTGAAGCTGGTCAACCTCACCCTGGATGCCTTTGCCCGTTTTGACACCGCCGCCGCAATCCGGGTGATGCGCGAAGAAAAGGTGATTGATAAGGAGTATGACTCCGCCCTGCGCGAGTTGATCACCTACATGATGGAGGACCCGCGCTCCATAACCCGGGTAATGGCCGTGCTTTGGGCCCTGCGGGCGCTGGAGCGCATAGGCGACCACGCACGCAATATCGCCGAGCATGTCATTTACCTGGTGCACGGCACGGATGTGCGCCACCTGCCGTTGGACGAGCTGGAGAGGCGAATGGCGGAACAACCGGCCCGGCGGACCTAAACCGGGTGGCCACCATTGGCGCCGGGGCAAAAGAACAGCTAATCTGCTAAAACAATGCCCTTTAGCGTTTAAAGGCGCCCGATATGAAGATGATCACTTTCACACTTCTCTGCCTGTGTCTGGCTGCTTGCAGCGGCTCCAAAATGGGGCAGCTCAAAAACGCCGAGCTTTCAGCCAGGCGCGACGAATGCCTGCGCAAAAACCCCACCGCGCCGGGCGCGGTGACGGCGTGTGAAAACGTGCGTAAGGAATGCGAAAGGCGGAGGAAGCAGGGTAATTATGCCTGTTAATAACCCGTAAATAAGTGCCGCTGCAGATCGCTATCCTGCCGCAAGCTTCGCTCAACCTATAGTGCCCAAGGCATCCATGTCACTTCCGTCCATCTCAGGGTTTAGCCAAGCTACTGGATGCATTTTCTAGCGCGCCATCACTGCCAAAGCCCTTCGGCGCCTGGCCCCATTGTAGCGGAGGGTAATGGCTTATCAATGATGCATCCTCAACGCCTTCCAGGGCGCGCTTTTGTTGAGCCAGTGCTTCGGGAGATAATTTCACCTGCAGGCTGTTAATGATGTCGTCAGTAAGTTGGTACATGGCGGTGCGGTCTAGCCAGTCGCGGGAGAGCGTGGGGTGTGAATTCCAGTCATACGTAAAGCGTAGCTGAAGTATATACTGATCCGTGATGGGCATGGTCAGCCGGTGATACTCCAAATGCCTGATATCGTTGGGCGTCACATCGTATCTGGCGGCAAGCGTTTCAAATCGTTGAGTGGGGCACCAATTTTTAGGTGCTTGCCAGGCGGGTTGACCGTCGTTTAACAGCTCATCTTCGTATTCAAAGGTCAGCAAGTTTCCCAGTACATACTCAAAAGACCTTGGATGAAAAAACGAAACACGCTCTTTTACCTGTCGGGGGCTTTGGATGGACATGGTGAAGGTCAAATTCGCCTGCTTTCCTCCCCATCGCGGCCCATAAAAATCCCACACCCGTTTTGCCAGGACCGCGCATCCCCAGCCCTGCTTCACATTGATAAGGTCGTTTAAATATTTGTCATTTAGCTGATACTGCGCTT
>CAYNST010000045.1:0-25053 GCA_964399955.1 uncultured Cellvibrionaceae bacterium
GAACTGCTGGAACTTGAACTGGATGACGAACTTGAAGAACTGCTGGAACTTGAACCGGATGACGAACTTGAAGAACTGCTGGAACTTGAACTGGATGACGAACTTGAGGAACTGCTCGAACTTGAACTAGACGAGGAACTACTAGAGCTTGAACTGCCACCATCGTCTGGCGGTGTCGCCGTGCCACCGCACGCAGCCAAAATACAGGTTACTAACACCAACGGAAAAGAGTTGCGCATCGTACAACCTCGACTGTAAAAACTGTTAATGAATTCGTTTGAGATGGCACCATTGTGGTGCCGGAGCCTCAGAAAGGTTCTGAGTTTGCGGGAAATTCCGACATTCAGCAACTCACATCTTCCACCGTGTGAATTGCCCCCCGCCCGCTCGTCGGAAATCCGCTGAACCGCCCCATCAATCCACCCAATGCCAGCGCCGGTATCAAGCCATGCACACCCGCCGATATTTGCCGGTGGACCGAAAGGGAACAGGCGGGCTACTGTCGGGTCCACTGGTATGTGCGGAATGAGGCAAGGCCGCGATTGCGGCTGCCGTTGATAGCTCGCCCGGGGTGAGCTCACCGCTGAGGATTGCGAAACATCGTGAGTAGTGCACCGAACACCTGGACTGAGATTGCGCTTTCCCGGCCATTCATGACGGCTCCGGGTGCGGGACGCATTGAGGCCATCGACTGGGCGCGGGGCGTGGCAGTGACGCTGATGATACTCAATCACGGGGTCAAGGGGCTGCTGCCTTTTGAGGATTATCCCGATTGGGGCCTGGTTCCGCTGCATATGGTCACCCGGTTTGCGTCGTCGCTTTTTATCATGGTTTTTGGCGTTGGTCTGGCGGTTGCATTTCTACCCAAGGTGAACACCAGCAGCTGGCCGCGACGCCGGTTGAAGCTGGTGCTCACCGGGCTTGTGATTTATTTTTGGTACAAGGTGCTGACGGTAGCAGAAATGCTGCCTTACGAGCCGGAGCAGATCATGGACGCGCTGCTTTACCGCGCCTTTCCATCGTTTGTGGAGATACTGGGCTTTTACGCTCTGGCGTTACTGTGGATACCATTTTTTTTGCCGCTCTGGAGCCGCTTGCCGCTCTGGGCGCGCCTGGCAAGTCCTCTGGTGCTGGCGCTGGTATCGCACCTGCTGCTGCAGTACTTCCATTTTTGGGGTTCGGACATCATTCAGGCGCTGTTGGTTGAACATGAAGAGCACTACACCTGGGGCCAACTGGCCAGAGCACCTTTGGTACTGCTGGGGCTTCTGCTTGGTGAGTTGATACTGCGTTACTACCACACGGTTCACAGGTATCGTCTGGCCGGCTGTTTCGCGGCAGGCTCCGCAGTGCTGTTTGGAGCTTATCTGATACTTGCTGCCGGGGACCTAAAGCAGGAGCTACAGGCGATTGCCTTCAATGAAGGCAAGCACCCGCCGGAACTGCTGTTTATGTTGTTCAGCATGGGAGGTGCCTTTGCAATACTGTCGGCCGCTATTGCCGGCGGAGAACCGCTGGCCAGGTGGCTGAAGCCCGTTACAATAATTGGTAGCGACGCCCTGAAGGCGTTTATTTTTCATATCTTTGTGATATTTGTGCTGTTCCGTTACCTGCTGGGTTACTGGCACGAAGTATCCTACAACTACGCGCTGACCCTAACTCTATGCCTTATTCTTGCTACTGCTCTCTGGATAAAAATCACCACCTGGGTCGCTGCCCACCGATAATAGCTCTTTTATCGATGGCCATGGGGCTTCTGCTGTTTGCCCTGCCCCCGGTAACTGTGGCGGCAACAGAAGTCAACCCGCCCGCAGCGCTGACAGAAATTCCGGATTGGGCGCGCCGCTTGCAGCTGAGCCTCGTCAACATTGACGCCGCTCACAGCGGCGAACTGGGTGTTTATATCAAGGACATGCAAAGCGGCGCGACCGTTAGCTTACGCTCGGAAGAAAACTGGTATCTGGCCTCCGGCATCAAAGTTCCGGTGGCTATAGCGGTGTTTCGGGATATCGAGCGCGGGAAGTTCAGCCTGGACACCAAAATTCGTTTAATTGAAGCCGACTATGTGGACGGCGCCGGCCAAACCAACCGGTACAAGCCCGGCTCAACCTTAAGCATACGTTTTCTTCTGGAGCAGATGCTGATGGTTAGCGACAATACGGCGTCCGACATGCTCATACGCCTGGTAGGGCTGGAACAGGTAAACGGGCTTATCCGCGAGCTGGTACCGGATGGACTGGGCGCAATAACCACGTTGGCCGATGTACGTCGACACGCCTACAGCAATTTCCATGCGGATGCGTTCAAATTGACTGGCCGCGACTTTTTGATGCTGCGCTCCCACAGAGATGAACGACGCCGCATTGCGGCACTGGCGGAGCTGCTGGGCGTGGATCAGAAGGAGTTTTCCCTGCCCGATATGGACAGCGTTTTTGCTGCCTACTACGCCACCAATCTCAACGGCGGGCAGCTGAGTGCCTACGGCAAGTTACTGGAAGCCTTGATCAACGGCGAAGCCTTGCAACCCGAAACCACCGCACAATTGCTGGACATACTTTTTCGCACCCAAACCGGTAAACATCGCATAAAGGCCGGTCTTCCTGCGGACATGGCCTTTGCCCATAAAACCGGTACTCAGCACCGCCGCGTATGTGATTTGGGAGTCGCCGTCAATAAACGTGAGGCGGCCCGGATGCGTCAACCTGGCCGAGCAGGCGTCCGCAGCACTGATCATGGCGCTCAAGAGCCAGCGGCGCGGAAAGTGGTGATTGCCGCATGCAGTCGCGACTTTGCCACCCTTATGAGCGCAGAAGCCACCCTCAAGGCCGTGGGCGACGCCGTTGCCGAGTCCGGCTTACTTGGACCTGCGGCAAAATCTCCGAAAAAGGGATAGGGCAATACACGGGGAATTCAAATGCAGCAGTCGGTCAGTTCCAGGCAAACACGGTGGGGCCTCTGGTTCGGGAGCAGCGCCGGGCGCATGTACAAGTGCGGGCTGTTGCTGCTGGCGATTTCCGCCTGTTGGGCTGGCGCGCAGGCCTTCGCCGAGGTCGGCAACGCAAACCCAATGCCGGCCGCCCACCAAGAGCTAAAACAACAACTGCACAATATAGATGATGAAAACCCCGGCAAACTCGGCGTTTACATCAAACGTTTGCACAATAATCAAACGGTTGATTTTCACGCCCAACGCAGGTGGTATCTGGCCTCACTGGTCAAGGTTCCACTTGCCGTAGCCGTGCTGCAAGCGGTTGAGGCCAAGCAACTTGCACTGGATGATCAACTGGTTTTACAAAAAACCGATTTTGTGGATGGCAGTGGCGACATGCTTTTTCAAGAAGCTGGCAGCCGTCATTCTATAGGTAATCTTTTGCAAAAATCTTTGGTTGACAGTGACAGCACCGCCACCGATATGCTAATGCGCCGGCTGGGTGTGGACAGGTTCAATCAGCAGATCAAAACGGCCATGGTTGCCCAAGGCTTGGGGCCTTTCACCACCATATTGCAGGTTCGCTACGACGCCTATCAGGAGCTTCATCCTCAGGCAACCAGGCTCAGCAATATGGATTACGTGCAGCTGCGTAGCGCCGGTGGTTTTGATCAACGCGTCCAAGCCTTCGCAAAATTGCTGGCAATTGATGCCGGCAATTTGAAGGCGGACAGCCTGGAGCAGGCATTTCAACGCTATTATTCACGGGATCTCAACCACGGTACTTTGCAGGCGGCAGGGCAATTATTGGAGCGGCTGGTAAAGCAGCAGCTTCTCACCGCCGAACATACCCAACTGCTGCTTGAACATATGCAAAGTATCACCACCGGTGACAAACGGCTTGCCGCAGGCTTGCCCGATAACGTTGTATTTGCGCAGAAAACGGGCACGCAAATTGAGCGCGCCTGCAACATGGGTGTGCTGCACCCGGACACGCCAGAGCAGACCGTAATCATCGTTGCCTGCACAGAAGAGTTCGGCGACATCGCAAACGCCGAGCGCGCTTTCAAACAGGTAGGTCAAGCACTGCAAGCCACAGGCTGGCTTGCAAACCGTAGCGGGGGTAACGGGCAATAAGCCAGGTGCTTATCAGCGCGCCCGTCGTTGGCTCCGCTGCCTGCAACCCTCTGCACGGCTGACTGAATTAGCATCAGCTTTCTTACAACAGAGATGGCGTCTGCCATTTGTCCATCCACCTGCGAGCCTCACAGCATGCGGGGCTCAAGGAAATAACAATCACAGTTGGCCGTGCAGTTGATAGACACTCCAGCTCAACAAACGCTTATACCAGGGTCGCTTACTCCACTGCGCACGGCTGATCTCCCTGGATCTTTGCAAATCTTCAGTGAATGCTTGGCGCAGTTGCTGGGCGATCTGCCGGTCCAGCAGGCCTACACCAATTTCGGCATTGAGAGCCAGAGAGCGGCTGTCAAAATTGGTAGAGCCGATATGTGACCAGACGCCGTCAATCAAAACTATTTTTTGATGCAACAACGTGGGTTCATATTCATACAGACGCACCCCCAGGTCCAACAACCGCCCGTAAAGGTGCTGGCTGGCAATGCGCAGAATGGTACTGTCGGTATATTGGCCGGGCACCATCAAGTGCACAGCCACACCGCGTGCCACCATTTCCCCAAGCAATTCCACCACATCACAGGCCGGTGCAAAGTAGGGATTTTGGATAATGATCTCCTCACGTGCCTTGGCAATTGCCAACTTGTACAGATAGGCCACCGACGAGTGCCCACCGCGGGTGGAGCTGCTTACAAGATGCGCAGTCGTTGGACCCACCTGTTGGGCCGAATGAATAAAGCAGCCCTCACCCACCGGCGGTTTCTGACGGGCCTCTATCCAGTCCTGCACAAAAATGACCTGCAGCGAGCAAACCACGGCACCTCGCAGCTGCACGCCCGTATCTCGCCACTGGGTTTTGTCTTCGGCCAGGCCGCACCAGGAGTCTGCAATGCCGTGACCAAACACAAATGCCACCAGACCGTCCACCAGCAGCAGCTTGCGGTGGTTGCGATTGTTGAAGCGCCTAAAATTGAACGGGCCAATGGGATGGTAGTGAGCAAGTTGCACTCCGCGACTGCGCAAAATGTTCAACTGGGTTTTATCGGCGCGGTTTCCGCCGACTGCGTCTATCAGGACGCGCACTACCACGCCCTCTTCGGCCTTGCGGCACAGCAACTCAACCAGTTGCCTTTCTACCACCCCGCGCCGCCAGACAAAGGTTTCGAGGTGCACCGTGCGTTGAGCCTTGGCTATTTCAGCCATCAACGCCTTTATCAGCTCCCCGTTTTGATACAGAGTCGCCTCGCAGCCTTCGTACAACCCGCTGCCCGTCAGCCCCGCCACATGAGCAAGCCCGGATTGAATATCCGTCAGATGATCCAGGTCCAGGTCCAGCGCCGGCGTTCTGCGTCGACGACTGATCATGAGATATAAAGCCGTAACCGCAGAAGCGGCCAGCATCAGCGCAAGATTCAATAACACACTAAAGGTGCTCCCGCAGTTGTACTCTGTACCGTGGTATGAACGGCATATTTGTCTTCCGGTACTATAGCTGAAGCAAGATGTACGCAGCCCTGCGACAAGTTTCTCAAATTTGCCTGGGGCAACAGAGCGGGCCTGCTGGTTTCGCAGCCACTCGGACCTCTCCGCCTATTTCCGTTACAATACGGTTCACCAGTGAAACACTGACCGGCGGCAATGACACCATGACCCACCCAGACCTTGACCATACCTTGAATACGTTTGCAAAAGACTGCGATTGGCTGGGGCTAAGATACGTACGTGAGCTAACCCAGCGCCGCAGTCTGCGCGATGGCAAACCCGAAGGGAATCACGTTGAGCTTCAGCGGGGGTTGATGATGGAGGTTGCCGCTGACGGTGGTTTTGCCTACGCCGCCACCAGCGACTTGAGCCCTACGGGGCTGCGGCAGTGCTTTCTTCGCGGCCGGGCACTTGCACAAGGCACTGCAGCCTGCCAGTTGACACCTTTCTCGCCACACTTGCGCGGATCAACCCAGGCTCGATACCGCGGCCCCTCAGAACGGGCGCTGAGCAGCGCCTCTCTGCAGGAGGTGGTCAGCCTGATGAGCGCGGCCAGCGGTGCACTGCTGAAAGTGCCCAACGCGCTGTCATCATCGGTTAATCTGATGTTAATAGAACACACGACCCGGTACATCACCAGTGACGGGGCCAACATAGAACAAAGCTTTGACATGCTGTCGGAAGGCATGAGTATCACGGCAAGAAAAAACAACATTACACAAACCCGCTCCGACGGCGGGTTTCAGGCGCGCTGCCGGCAAGGTGGCCTGGAAGGGCTGAACCGGGAGGACCTGCTCCAACGAGCGGCAAAGATTGGAGCCGAAGTGAATCAGTTGCTGGAGGCAGACAACTGTCCAGCCGACCGAATGGACCTGCTGCTGATGCCCAATCAAATGCTGTTGCAGATCCACGAATCCATAGGGCACCCGCTCGAACTCGACCGCATTCTGGGGGATGAGCGCAACTACGCAGGCTGGAGCTTCGTGCAGCCGGGCGACTTTGGCCAACTGCAATACGGCAGCCCCCTGCTGAACGTGGTGTTCGAGCCCAACCGGACGGGCGAGTTTGCCTCCTATGCTTTTGATGATACCGGCAATGCCGCAACGCCCGTTCACCTCATCAAGGACGGCTTGCTTCTGGCGGGGCTGGGCGGTGCAGAAAGTCAGGCGCGCTCGGGGATTCCCGGGGTGGCCAACGTCCGGGCCCAATCCTGGAACCGGCCGCCCATCGACCGCTTAGCCAATATCAATCTGCTTGCGGGGCAGTCCAGTCTGGCGCAGATGATTGCGGCGGTCGAGCGGGGCATACTGATGGACACCAACCGCTCCTGGTCTATAGACGACTACCGCAACAAGTTTCAGTTTGGCTGTGAGTACGGCCAATTGATAGAAAACGGCGAACTCACCCGCCTGGTCCGCAACCCCAACTACCGCAGCACCACCCTACCCTTCTGGCGAGGGCTGAAAATGCTGGGCGATACCGGCACTTATGAAACCTACGGCACACCATACTGCGGCAAGGGCGAGCCCAATCAGGTGATTCGCGTGGGCCACGCCGCACCGGCTGCGCTCTTCTCCGACGTTGAAGTTTTTGGAGGTGCAGCATGAAGCGTGAAGAGCAGGCGTTCAAAACCCTCTGCACGGATGTTTTCCAACAGCTGGAGGCTGACGAAGAGCTGACTCTGCAACTGAGCGGCGAGCTTACCTTGTTCTTGCGCTTCAATCAGTCAAAGGTGCGTCAGGCAAGCCAAGTGGAGCAGTGGGATCTGACCATTACCTACAAGCGCTTGCAAAGGTCCTGCTCGTACGCTCTACAGGTGTCCGCCGACCTGCACAATCACCGGCAATGCCTGCGGGACGCCTTAAAAAACCTGCGAGCCGAGGCGCAACAGTTAGCGGACGACCCCGTTGCCGGCCCCGTGGTTGACCACGGCACCTCCTCAATGGCTCTGACAGGTAATTTACCGGATGTTGACCGTTTGCTTGAAGAAGTTCAGCCTCTGCTGCTGGAGATTGATTTTGTGGGATTGTATACGGGTGGCCCGGCCTTCCGTGGCATTGCCAATTCCAAAGGGAGCCTGCACTGGTTCCAGAATGAATCCTTCGTTTTTGACTACTCCATCTACGAAGGCGACCGGGCAGTGAAAGGTTGTTACGCAGGCGACGAATGGCAGCAGTCAGCCCTTGCGGCGCAGTTGCGGCGCAACACCGAACAACTGCGCCTTCTGAGAAAGCCCCGCCTGCCAATCGCACCTGGCAACTACCGTTGTTTTCTTGCACCCTCGGCAGTTGCTGAGATTGCCGCGCTGCTGGGTTGGGGAGGCCTGGGTGCCGGCGGTTACAGACGGGGCGAGTGCGCCCTGCAACGGCTGGTTGACGGTGAAACGGCGCTCAGCCCCATGCTCAATGTGGCAGAAGATTTTAGCTTGGGGCACGCGCCTCGCTTCAACAGCGAGTGCGCTTTGGCGCCAGAAAAACTGAGCCTGATCAACAACGGCCAGCTCGCAGAGCTACTGGTGTCTGCCCGCTCTGCCCGGGAATACGAACTTACCAGCAACGGCGCCGACGATGCGGAGATGCCACGCAGCCTGGTGATGGATACGGGAACGCTGGAGGAAGACAATATTGCTGCGCGCCTTGGCCGCGGAATCTACATCGCCAATGTGCATTACCTGAATTGGAGCGACCTGCAAGGCGCACGCTTTACCGGCATGACCCGCTTCGCCTGCTTTTGGGTGGAAGATGGGGAAATCGTGGGCCCCATAGAGGACCTGCGCTTTGACGACACCTTCTACCGCTGCTTTGGCGATCAGCTGGAGGCGCTTACGCGCACCAGCGAAATCCAACCCACAGTGCTCACCTACGGTAATCGCCACTTGGGCGCCAGCCGGGTGCCGGGCATATTGGTGAGCAATATGGCGTTCACCCTGTAGTCGGCCAGCGGCTGCAGGATACGGGCAGCCCAGCCAGCGCGCCTGCTAGCTGAGGTAGGCCAAAAGCCCCCGTGACAGGGCACCGACGCCCGCCAGTGCGGCAATGGCAAGAATGACGGGACGCAGCGCCGCAAACGGCAGCCTATTGACCAAATGCCGGGACAACCAGAAGCCTGCCAGCACCCCGGGGAAGGTCACAGCAACCAGCTTCAGCTCTGACACTCCAATCAAGCCGGTCGGCAACAGTGCCAAGACTGCGGCACAACTGGAAAACACAAAAAACGCCGACAGGTTGGCTCTTACCCGAGCGCCGGTTTCATTTTGATAGACCATGGCAATCGGCGGGCCACCTACTCCGGTGATGGTGCCCATATAACCGGATACGCCGCCGGCGACAACGCTGTTACGTGCATTCAAAGCCGGCTTCCAGCCAACGACGCTGAGCACCACGGCCACAAGAATAAGCGCACCAAAGGCCAGCTCAAACCCCTGCGCAGATAATAGCGTCAGTGTTACACTGGCCGCCGCAATACCCACAACGCTGCCCACTATAGCAAAACGCACCGGGCTAAAACTGATACCGGAGCGGTTGCGCACCAACATCAAGACGTTCAGCAACACCGCATCAACTATCATCACCCCCGGCAAAAAAGCCGAGCTGATCAGAAACAGCAAGGGTGCAGCCAAGGTCCCAAGCCCATAACCCGCAACGCCCTGCAGGCACGAGCCTGCGGCCAGAACCAGGTTGGCCAACACCAGTTGCAAAAAGCTGACCCCTTCCATTTAATCCTCTATTCAAGATGGTTGATAGCGCGGGCTTGGTGCTGCTGATCAGCCAATCGGCGGCCTCTGCTGGTCTGGCGCGTGTTCTCTGGGCGTATCAATTCATAAGCGATCAATAAAACCGGGAGGTGCAATGTCCGCGACTGTCAGCCGTAGGCCAGTGCGCATATCAGTGGCGGCGCTGGCGCTCAGCGTACTTGCCTTTTGTGTCCTGTACAGGATGGGTCACGCAGAAGAAGCACTGCCCGACTTTGCCGACATTCCTGCGGGCGACCAGAGAAAAGAAGCGTTTTTCGACTACTTTCTGCCCCTGGTAGAGCAGCGTAATCAGCAGCTGTTACAAGCCCGCGAGCGCCTGCTCGCCTGGCGGGAACGCGCCAGTAAGCTCAACCGGCGGGAACAACGCCAACTGCAGAAGCTTGCGCGACGCTACGACATTGAAGATTTTGAGCCAAGCAACACCGAGCATTGGGACGCATTGCTTCGCAGCGTGGACATAGTGCCGCCGTCCCTTGCACTTGCCCAGGCAGCCAACGAAAGCGCCTGGGGCACCTCGCGCTTTTCCAACGAAGGCTTCAACTTCTATGGTCAATGGTGCTTTGTGCCCGGCTGCGGCATGATACCCGCAAACAGGGCGCAGGGTAAGTCGCATGAGGTGACCAGCTTTGCCTCGCCCAGGGAGTCAGTGGAAGCCTACATCTACAACCTTAACCGCCATCCAGCTTACGCCGAATTGCGCGAGATACGGGCAAAACTGCGGGCCGAGGGCAAACCTGTCACCGGAGCGGCGTTGGCTGCCGGGCTTACGCGGTACTCAGAACGGGGCGATGAATACGTCAGCGAGATGCGGGCACTGATTGCCAGCAATGGGCTGGACGCGCATGACCGATAAACCTCAGCCATGCACTGTTTTAGACCCTGCAGGCACATTTGCGATGCTCCCTAGCCGGCCCCTCCCAACATTTATGAACCATTAAAATACACAGCGCGCTTGTTTGCGCACCATCATGGCGCCTCTGCGACGCCAGGTTCTGTCTCAGCCCCTCCCGCAAGCCGATTTTTCTCGTTTATATTCAAATAGTTACACAATTTATCTGAGGTGGGTTCATTTATTGCTAAAAGCTGGACGCTGCACCTGAATGTGAACACCGCTCACAGCTCATTTGAATTGATCAGAGAAAAAACAATGTCCTACTTAGTACCTTCTGAATTTGCCACCAAAATGGTGGATGCCGGTGAGTCCAAACTGTTCATGGCTACCCGCGACGTCCTTATCCGCTCATTTATGGCCGGTGCCATTCTGGCGCTGGCTGCGGTATTTGCGGTGACCGTGACCGTGCAGACAGGGTCTGCCATTCTTGGAGCCGTGCTGTTTCCCGTGGGCTTTTGCATGTTGTACCTCATGGGCTTTGACTTACTGACCGGTGTCTTTGTACTGACGCCGCTGGCGCTGTTTGACAGACGGCCGGGGGTAACGCTGAAGGGCGTACTGAAACATTGGGGCGTGGTTTTTACCGGCAATTTTTTTGGTGCCCTGACAGTGGCAGTACTGATGGCCATTGTGTTTACCTACGGCTTTTCCACCCCGCCGGACGCCGTTGGCCTGAGGATATCGGAGATAGGCCATGACCGTACCGTTGGCTACAAAGAGCATGGCGCGGCAGGGATGTTGACCATTTTTACCCGCGGCGTTTTATGCAACTGGATGGTGTCTCTGGGCGTGGTCGGCGCCATGATCTCCACATCAGTCAGCGGCAAAGTCATTGCCATGTGGATGCCCATCATGCTGTTTTTTGCAATGGGCTTTGAACACTCCATCGTCAACATGTTTTTGTTTCCGTCTGCATTGATGATGGGCGGAGACTTCTCCATCATGGACTACATGATCTGGAACGAGATCCCCGTAGTGCTGGGCAATTTAATTGGCGGCCTGTCGCTAACCGGACTCACGCTCTACGCCACCCATGTAAGAACCGGCGCAACCCGCGCAGTATGACCCCAGTGCGCCCCGGCTCTGAAGGGGCCGGCGCGTGCCAGCAGGTAACCATGTCCAGCCACCTCGCGGTATCCATAGGTCAGCATTCCGACCGGGGCCAAAAGCCAGTAAACCAGGACTTTCAAGCCGTATTGGTGCCTACGGCTCCTCAGTTGAGCAGCAAGGGCATTGTTGTAGCGCTGGCGGACGGGATCAGCAGCAGTGATGTCAGCCACATTGCCAGCAAAGCGGCCGTCAGCGGGTTTCTGGAAGACTATTTCTGCACCTCAGACGCATGGTCGGTTAAAAAATCCGCACAGTGCGTGCTGGCAGCCACCAATTCATGGCTGCATTCGCAAACACAGCAAAGCCAGCACCGTTTTAACAAAGACAAAGGTTACGTCTGTACCTTCAGCGCTGTGGTGTTTAAATTCCGCTCGGCATACGTGTTTCATGTGGGTGACGCACGCGTGTACCGATTGAGAGACGGAACCCTCGAGCAGCTTACCAGCGACCACAGATTGTGGGTTTCCCAGGAGCAAAGCTATCTGAGCCGAGCGCTGGGAATGAACCCTGCTGTTGAAATTGACTATCAGGAGTTGGCAACAGAAACAGGCGACATATTCATCTTGTCCACAGACGGTGTCTATGAGCACGTTAGCACCGAGTTCATTACTGAGACTGTCGCGGATTACGCCGACGATCTGCCGCAGGCGGCTCAATTGATTACTGCGCAGGCGTTGCTTCACGGCAGCCGCGACAATCTCACAGTGCAAATTGTGCGCATTGATGAACTGCCCTGCCCGGCCAGCCGTCTGGCAACCCAACCCTTGTCTGATCTGCCAGCGCCGCCCATTCTTGAGGCCAGGCGGGTGCTTGACGGTTTCAAGATCATTCGCAGCGTTCACTCAAGCAGCCGCAGCCATGTGTATCTCGCGGTAGAAGGCGACAGTCAGGTGCCGGTTATCATCAAGGCCCCATCGCTGGATCTGCAGGGCGACGCTGCCTATCTGGAAAGATTCATGCTGGAGGAGTGGATTGCCCGGCGAATTGACAGCCCCTACGTATTGAAACCGCGGCCGCAGGTTTACAAGCGGAACTTCCTCTACCTCGTCACCGAGTTCATAGATGGGCAGACGCTCAGCCAGTGGATGATTGACAATCCCAGGCCCGGCCTGGCAAAGGTCCGTGCTATTGTGGAACAGATCGCCAAAGGCCTGTTGGCCTTTCACAGGCTGGAGATGTTGCACCAGGACTTGCGGCCAGAAAATATAATGATCGACAGAACCGGAACCGTTAAGATCATCGACTTCGGCTCCACGCGGGTGGCGGGAATACAGGAGCAGATGCACCCCGCTGGGCAACAAAATCTGCTGGGTACGGCTCAGTATTCTGCACCGGAGTACTTTATAGGCGAAAGCGGCACACCCGGCTCGGATCTTTTCTCCCTGGCGGTGATAACCTACCAGATGCTTACGGGCTACCTGCCCTACGGCACTCAGGTTGCAAAATCCAGAACCCGGGCCGCGCAGCACAGGCTGGTCTATCGCTCCGCCCTGGACGACGAACGCGACATTCCAGCGTGGATTGACGATGTTCTGAAAAAAGCACTGCACCCAAACCCCTTGAAACGCTACCGCGAGTTGTCCGAGTTTGTCTACGATCTGGGTCAACCCACACCCGAGTTCCTGAATAAAACCCAAAAACCATTGATGGAGCGCAACCCGGTGCGCTTCTGGCAGACGGTCTCGCTAATCCTGGCCATAGCCTTGATGACGTTGCTAATAAATAGCAACTAGTGCGCAAACCGCAGGCCTGCCACGGCGGCCTTTGTGTGAACGAAGACCGCCAGAGGAAGTCGTTCCGACGTTAGATTTCCGGCTCCAGATGAAACCGGCAGGCATACATAAGTTCTGAGTTGTAGAACGATGCTTCGTGTCGCTGATGATAAGCGTGGACTAAATCGTCGACCCCGTCATGTGCTTGACTGGTCATAACTTCACCGTCGCAAAAATGCGTTCGGCAGTCTATAGGGCGAACGGCGTAGATCTTACATTTGTTGTCGGCACCCAAAAACTTGCAGGCGTCTGTGCCACTGTCATAGAAGGTAAAATTGTTCAAAGTCTTCAAATGACTGTTAATGAGGTCTACTTCGCTTGCCGTCAGATTAGGTTCTCCACCCATTTTGGAAACATAGCAGCAGGCCCCACTGCAACCGCCCTCCCTGAGGCACCGCATACCGCAGTTGGACTGAAGCGAGGCGATGCCTTGAAACAGCTGCATCAGGGGTTGGGCGGTATCGACAATGGCGGGGGTAGCGGGCCGGTCAAACATGGCGTGATCCTGTAATCAATTGTTGCCGGCCAGTGTAGTTCGGCTGGCTTGGAAACAGTAACAGATTTGCATCGCCACCCCATTCAACACCAGGGGTTGACTAGGCAGTATCCGACAGCCTGCCGCTGCGGTGGTCCCCCTCCTGCCTCTCTCCCTTGCGCTTCCCCTGCGAGCTGTAATGCTCCAACAGCGCGTTGACCTCCGAGCCCAGCAGGATGACCAGGCCGGCCACATTCAACCAGAGCATAAGTATGATCATCGCGCCAAGGCTGCCATAGGTGGCGCCATAGTCACCAAAATTGCTGGTATACAAAGCAAAGCCGATGGACGCAATGATCAACAGGACCACGCCCAACACACTGCCAACCGTGATGAATTTGAACTTTTGCTGCACATTGGGCGCGTACTGGTAGATCATGGCAAAGCCCAGCAGCAACGCCAGTACAATGACCAGCCAACGGAACCCCGCAAAAAACATCAACAAAGCGTCGCTAAAGCCGAACCGGGCGCCCATCCAATCCTGGATTACGCCGCCCAGCACGACCAGGGACAAGGCGCCCAACACCAATAGACCAAATACAATGCTCAGAACCACTGCCGTTGCTCGAGCGCGGAAGAAACTGCGCGCCTCCTTGACATCGTAGGTGATATTCAGCTGCTGCATCACTGCATACATTCCGGTGGACGCGGCCCAGAGCGTTCCCAGTAGACTGAATGACAGCAATCCGCCGCGGCGATTATCCGTCACCTCGGTAACCACGCCTTCCAGCATTTCGTAGGCCTCACCCGGCAACGCCTGGCCCAACAGATCCATGATGGCTTCATCAACGCGGTCTATGGGCAGATAGGGGATGATGGTCATCAGCAGAATGATCGCCGGAAACATCGCCAGTGTCAGGTAGAAGCCGAGCGCTGCAGCGCCATTGAACACGTTGTCGTCACTGATCTCCTGATTTAGGTCCCGCAAAAACTGCTTTAATGGCACACCGTTCAACATTGAGAACCACCGCTTTGGGCTGTTGCAAACAGACTCTTACGAATAGCGGTGGATTATCGATGCCCGCTGGCATAAGTCACCGGGCAGAGTTGCAGGCTCGCCCGATGTGCCGTGTGGGTAAAGCCGACACAGAAACAGTACGCCTGGTTCAAACCCTGAGATCCGCCTGCAAAGCTACAGTGAGTGGTTCGCTGGTAAAGACATGTCAGATCATGCGTACATACAGCTTGATATCACCCAGGCGCAGATCGGCTTCATCAAACAGCTTAACCGCTTCCTTGCGCAGACCGTAGGCCATGACGCCGTTGGTGGAGCGCTGGTCTTTCAGTGTCCACACACCCTTGGTGAAGGACAAACTGGCATGGTGCATGGATACACTGTCATCGTCCACCACCAGATAACTGGTCTGACAACGTCCGATGGACCAGGTGTTGTCGGTTGGCTCTTCCGCCACACAGTGCACCGCTACCGTCTCATCATTTTTGTAGAAAAACAGTACAATCTTGGATTGCCCCTTGTTGTTTTTCTTGAAGTAATCCAGATACTTGTTAATGGTTGCGCTGTGGGTACTGGCAAAAGAAGGCACGTAGGAAACAGCCTGCCGGGTCCGGGCGTTGCGGCTGAATGAGAACAAACCAAGAAAATTGCGCAAGCGGCTCGGTTTCTTTTTGACCGAAATGGCCGGCATGATTTGCGTCATGCTGACAATGCTGGTCAGCCGGGTTTGGCTGGACAAGTCCTGCATGCGAACGGTGAACACCTCGCCGGCAATTTTAATGGAATCACCCGGCGCCAGATGCTGGGGCTCGGTAATTCTGACGCCATTGACGTAGGTACCGTTAGTGGACTGCAAATCGTCAATTGCCAACCCGCCTTTGCTGATATACAAGCGCGCGTGTTCACGGCTGGCATCCCTGCTGTTGATGCGCAAACCACAGTTTTCACTGCGCCCCAAAGTGATGGCGGTATCGGCAAGCGGTATGACTTCCTGGGTTTCGGTATTGTAGAGCGAATAGCTGTTTGACATCGATTGGGGTTCTCTGAATACACACACGACCGGCCCGGCCGGGCTTCCGCATGGCTGGCTGTTTGCAGAAACGGACACGCCGCAGACTTTAGCAAAAACCCTCCTGTGTGCCTATTGGCTTTACCCTTGTAGCCGGGTAACTGATCAGCTCATCCCATGACTGTTCAAAATGCATTCGAAGTTGGGCAAGCAGGGCAGAATTGGGGGCTTCATGTGTGCAGACTGCACACTGGGCGGCACCAGGCGTCCATCCTGTTCCTGACAGGTTGGAACACGCCGGCGCCGCTCGGGGCAAATTGGGGCCTGCCCGGCCATAATCTTCACTTAGATGCCGGTCTTCATCGCGGGGAAAGTGTCACCCCCAGGCGCTCCAGCACCTCCGTATCGGCAAAGCCGTCGGCAATCATCTTTTGATCGGCCTGGTAGGCCCGCACTGCTCTGCGGGTGGCGCGCCCAAGAATGCCATCGGGTGTACCGCTGTCAAAGCCCTTGGCGTTGAGCGCCTCCTGCAGTTGCATGACCTGTGCGCGATTGAGCCTGGGTGCATCTTCCGGGATGCTCTGCTGCAGCCCGCCTGCCCCGGCGATGCGGTCAGCCAGGTGGCCCACCGACAAGGCGTAAAACTCGGATTGGTTCCAGCGCATAATGACGCGAAAGTTATCGTATACCAGAAAAGCCGGGCCGCGGTGCCCGGCTGGCACCAGCAATGACGCGGTGAAATCGGCTACCGGCAAGGTTCCTCCGCCAGCCTGACGCACGCCCATTGTTCGCCATTCGGCCAAGGGCTTGCGCGTATCAAGACCGGCATCCAGATAGGGGAAATCCTTTGGCAGCCGTACTTCGCGGCCCCAGCGGGCACCGGGCTGCCAGCCCAACTGTTGCAGAAAGTTCGCAGCAGAGGCGAAGGCATCTGGCAAACTGTTCCACAGGTCACGCCGGCCGTCGCCGTCATAGTCGACCGCATAGCGCAAATAATTGCTGGGCATGAACTGTACATGCCCCATGGCCCCTGCCCATGACCCTTCCATACGCTCAGGCGCCACTGCACCTTCGTCAATGATGCGCAGGGCATTGACGAACTCGCGGCTGAAATACTCACTGCGGCGCGGGTCGCAGGCAAGAGTTGCCAGCGAACTCAGCACCGGCATTCGGCCAAAAAAGCTGCCAAAGTTGGTCTCCAGCCCCCAGAACGCCACAATGTACTGAGGCGCGACACCGTATTGCCCGGCAACACGTTGCAGCAGCAGATTGTGCTCGGCCAGCAGGGCCCGGCCCTGCCGGATGCGCTGTTCGTTGACGCGTCGGTTGAAGTAGTCCGCGAAGGTGGTGGTGAACTCGGGCTGTTGGCGGTCCAACTCGATGACCTTGGGCAGAAACTCCACTTTTGCCAGGCTGGTGTTCACCACCGTCTGAGACACGCCGTCGGCCCGGGCCTTTTTGCCCAGCTCTGCCCGGCACTGCTCGAATTCCCGAAGCTCAGCCCCCGGCTCTGCTTGCGGCTCCTGTCCTTGAGCCAGGCCGGCCGACAGCGCCAAGCCCCCGCAAAGTAACCAGCCGCCAAATTTCTTATTGGCCGCCTGGGAAATAAGCCCAAAAACCTTGCCGACTCGCCTTAGCTTGCCTGTCAAAACTAACAAATTCATCATTACCTCTCAATCTGCGGGCATTGCCGGACGCACCGCGTGCGGGCCAGTCACCCCTCACCATAAAGCCTGTGCATTGGGCAAACAAGCATAGGACAAACTTATACGTCTGCCGAGGACGGCTTTGGTCAACCCATACTCCGCCAGCAAAAATGACCCAGCGGACTTATGCGCTGGCAGGTGGGTCAACCAGAATCCATGACGATGACCGATTGAACCTGGGCAAGTCTGCCGCTACCATCGCTGTTTTGCACAGATGCAAAAAAGCCTACCACTGGATAAACAATATGCCTAAAGCCGAGATCATTTTTGAATTTGAAAAAGAAACCAAGAACAGCGTGCGCTACCAGGAGGTTCCTGCCGCCGGCCAGCCCCCTATAGTGGGCTCACTTTATGTACAAAAATGGTTTGCCGGCGACGCCAAAACCCTCAAAGTTACCGTGGAGAAGGCCGAATAAGCCGTGTACCCGGCCCGATCGCTGCCCAGCACAGCGCATCGGCTTAACGGTTACTGTTTGGCATAAGGGGAATTGGCCTGGGGCGGGTCCGAAGGTGTGCATTGTAAGGCCAATCATCATACCCCTACCTGCGGCATGAGCGTTTATTGCTCAGAACAAAGATTGGGAGCAAACAGGACGATGCGGCTCAAGACCGCCCCAGGATTTCTTCCAACTTGGCTTCAATGTCGGCAACGTTGAGCGGTTTATACAGGATGCAGCTGTTGGAAATCTGCTTTACGGCCTCGCGGATAAAGCTCTCATGAGAGCCGGTGAGGACAATGGCCGGGAGCATTGGTGCGTCCTGACGAATTTCCTTGATCAGCTCCACGCCGTTCAAATCGGGCAGATAATAGTCGGTGATGATGACGTCAAATGTCGCCGCCTGTTTGCGCTGGGCCAGGCAATCCGATGCCGTCTGATAACTCGACACTTGGTAGCCGAGCATCTCGAACAGGGTTTTCCACACTCGCGACAGGGCATGGTCGTCCTCTACCAGGATAATGGACACTGCTTTTTTCACTTCATTTTTCATGCTGTGTCTGGCTTCATTCCCGCGCCTTGAGTATCTCGAGGCAAAAACTGGTGTTGGTAGACGCGGCATCCAGATACAGTTCGCCGTTGTGGCGCCGCGCTATGGAGCGGGAAAGCGAAAGGCCCATGCCGGTGCCATTTTGATTTTTTTTTGTACTAAAAAATGGTGTCATGATCTTTTCCGTCAAACTGGCATCTATGCCCTTGCCGCTGTCCTTCACCGTCACCCGGACATACTCCGGCGTTTCTGTCAGCTTGACGTTCACCCAGGGAGCCTCTGTCCCGGCTATGGCTTCCAGGGCGTTGTTCACCAAATTGATGATCACCTGCATGATCTGGATCGGATAACAGGACACCATGATGTCCCCTGGAGGTAAATCCATCTGCAGTTCTACCTCCGAGCGCTGTAGCCGGAAGCTGCAGATCTTGACAGCATCGTTAATCAACTTTTGCATGGAGGCCCGCTCAAAAGTACCGGGATCTATGCCGGCCACGGATTTCAGCCCCTGCACAATACTGGAAATACCTTTTGCCATTTTCTCTATGTCGTCGGCAGACTCCAGCACGCGCTCATCAGTCACTCTGTTCAGCTGAACGCAGTGCTTCAATATATCGGTATTGGCGGTTATGACATTGAGCGGTGTATTGATCTCGTGAGAAATACCCGCAGCAATTTCTCCCAAAGCCGAGAACCTCGCATAACGGGACAGCTCTTCCTGCTGAGACAAGATGATCTGCTGGTCTTTGAGTCGCTCCGTCACATCGAAGATGGACAGTATCAAGTGCGAGTTTCTGGCGTCTTTTTGCTGAATCCGCGCACTGCGAAGCTCAAAGGTCAGTTCATGGCCCTCCATGGAGGTGGACACAAAGGTCAGCGAAGTTTCCCGGCCGGACTCAATGGCTGCAACTTGGTCCTTCAGCTGGTGCAATTTGCCCTGCATGCGAATTTTTTTGAAAAAGTCCAACAGACTTACGCCAAGGAACTCATGCGGAGAAACCCCCAGCAGCTGCCCCATCTGCTCGGAACAGAAACAAACGGTCATGCCCTTACCGTTACCTTCCAACATGACGGTGCCGCTGTTGGCTGACGCTATGGCGGTCTGAAACAACTGCAACTGGTGCTCCCGAACCGCCCGATCGGTGATATCCAGAGAGATTGTGCACACCGAATAGGGCCTGCGTCGCCCGTCCAGCAGGAGAAACTTGGACGAGGTCCAGTAGCGCAGTTGACCGTCTATTTCGTAGGACTCTTCAAATTGCTGCGGCGCTATGTGCCTGAGCAGTTCAAAGTCCTTGTCGCGGATCAACTGCGCGGTTTCGATGCCAAAGAGCTCGTCATCGCTGCTGCCAATCACATCATCAATGGTGGTGTTGGTCACTTCGCAAAAACGGTTGTTGGCAAAAATATAGACGCCGGACAGGTCTTTCATGGTGACCATGGCCGGGGTGTTGTCGATGATGCTGGCAAGGCGGGCTTTGATGACCTTGGCCTCCTCCAGCGCCATGGTAATCTCGGTATTGTCCACAAAGCTTACAACGGCCCCGCCGACCGCATTTTTATCACCTCGAAATAACTGAATCTGTATCTCGAACGAGCGGTCCTTGGTATTGAACTGAAAGCTGCAGTCTTTCTCGCTTTTTATGGCCTTGCCGACAGCGGTGGTAATCTCGGTCAGATCCAGTGGCGAGGGCACCGCTCGCAACTGCGCGCCGATATCCGCCTCTGAAATTCGCAACAGGTGCCGTGCAGACGGGTTGAAGTTCAAAACGGTCATCTTGGCGTCTATGATCAACAGCGGGTAGGCGATTGCGCTCTGAATGGCCTGGTGCCGGTTGTAGAGCATTTGCAGCTCGGCTGACTTGACGTTCAACTCTTGATTGAGCGTGGTCAACTCTTCGTTGGACGACTGCAGTTCTTCATTGGTGGTCTCCAGTTCCTCATTGGACGACTGCAACTCCTCATTGGCCGATTGCAGCTCTTCATTTAGCGACTGCAGCTCTTCGTTGCTGGCCTGATGCTCTTCTATCACCGCCTGTAGCTGCTCTTTGGTGGAGACCAGCTCTTTCTCCAACTCTTTGAAGCGCTCGTCGGTGGAGAGCCCGGAACGATGTTCAACCGAGTTATCCGCCTCTGGCTCCAGCAGGTGAACTGACTGGAAGGCAATCAAATATTGTTTGTGGTCTTCTCCGCCTCTCAAAGGTGCCACTACCATGTGCACCTGATCGCGGTTGCCGTCGCGGCGCAAAACGTGTTTTTTGCCGGTGACCGGGCCGCTGGACCTCTCAACCCGGTAGAGCAAGGACGGCAACTCTGCGCCCAAATCGGCGGGCAGCAGCCGGGATAAAACGTAGGTGGCCTCACCCTTGGGGAAACTCAGGTACTCGCTGGCTTTGCCAAAGCTGTGTTTGACGCGCTGCTCCTCATCAATGATGAGCGAGTCCGGGGCAAAACCTTCCACCATGGAATGGAACAGGTCGCGGGAAGACTCGTCTGCCCTGCCAGGCTTGGCCCGGAAGGCACCACTGGCGTGATCAAAACTGGATACTTTCACTGAGGGAATCGGACCGCCAGTGCGTTCTTTCAGAGACAGGTAAATCCTGGACTCTTTATCCTGCACTTCAAAGAGGGATGCCGCAGGCCCGGAGACGGCTTCCGAGCGCCCCAAAAACAAAAGCCCGCCTTTACCCAGTGAATAGCAAATGGTTTTGAAGGCTTTTTCCTGCAAATTCTGATTGAAATAAATCAGCACATTGCGGCAGGAGACCAGATCCGTGTTCAGAAACGGCGGGTCTTCAATGACATTATGACGGGCAAAAATGATTTGATCTCGCAGAGACGGCCGGATCTGCAACCGCTCCTCCACCGCCATGAAATATTTCTCCCGCAGGTCCTGCGGGAACTTGTCGAAACTGCCACGCGAATAACAGCCTCGTCGGGCCACATCCAGTGCTATCTCATCCAGGTCGGTGGCAAACATTTGCAAACTAAGGTTCTTGTTCTGCCGCTCTATGGCTTCGGATATCAAAATGGCAATGGAATAAGGCTCTTCCCCGGTGGCGCAGCCAATTATCCAGCAGCGGAATGTCTCGCCGTTGTTTTTGCTTTTTACCCGCTCGTCAATGTGTTTTTCCAGTGCCTGGAAGGCCTCCGGATCGCGGAAAAACGCGGTTACGGAAATGAGTATGTCTTGAAACAGGTTGGTGGATTCCCGCGGGTTATCGCGCAGAAACCTGGCGTACTCTTCGATAGACCCACAGCGCGTGGCAATTACCCGGCGCTCAACTCTTCGCTTTACCGTGGAGGGTTTGTAGTTGGCAAAACAGGCGCCCTTGTCGCGCTCCAGGATATTGAAAATAGTTTCAAAGTGGTCTTCTTCTACCGGTATCAAGGTTTCTTTTTGCGTGCGAAACGGTATCTTGCCAAAGCGTGACAGCTCCTCGGCGATTTCCTCCGGGTTAAGCTCCAGATCCACCGCGCCGGTGTGTTTGGCAGCCCTTGGCATACCGTCGTACTTGGCTGTGCTGGCTTTTTGCGACATGGTGAAGCCCCCGGCCGCTTTGATTGCACGAATACCGTGCGCGCCGTCGGTTCCCGTGCCGGAAAGAATCACACCGATTGACGATGAGCCAAACTGGTCCGCCAATGAGCGGAACAGGAAATCCACCGACGGTTTGGGGCCTATCTTCATGTGCGGCTCCATCAGCCGCAGTTTGCCGTCCTCTATGAAAACATCGGCATTGGGCGGCGTGATGTAGACAATCTTTGTTTCAGGCCGCTCTCCGTCTTCCACCTCTTTGACCTTGAGGCTGGTGGATTGGGCCAATATCTCTACCAAGCGACTTTTATGACTGGGGGCCAAGTGCTGCGCAACAATAAATGCCATGGGCAGGTCATCTTTCATTGAACTGAACAGGCTGCGCAGCGCTTCCAGCCCTCCGGCCGACGAACCTATGCCCACAATAAAGCGGGGGTCTGATCTTTTCCGGCCCAATCGTTTGCTATTCCTAACGTCTGTCATATCTGATTCTTAATAAGAAAGCTCTAAAGCGTCGTAGACGGCTTCCTGCATGGACGCGGAGGTGACCGTGTCTTTGGAAAGATATCGGGCTGCGCCGCGGCGGTAAGCCTCGGTCACCACCAGCGCTTCCGGTTTGCCACTGATAAAAATCACCGGTACCCGGCAAATTTCCTGGATCTCTTCCAGAGCCGAAAGGCCGTCCCGGTCCGGCAAATGATAATCCAGAACCACGCAGTCGGGGTGCTGGCTGCGGCAAGACTCCAACCCGGCCCGGATGGTGCCGGCCTCGCTCAGCGCAAATTCGTACAACGTTTGACTGTTGAGAAAGCGCTTGTAGATCTTCCGGTCAGAGGGGCTGTCATCAATGATAAGAATTTTATACGGTTTGGTATCCAAGTATTGGCTCCTGCTCAGCTCAGCGTTGCTGGCCGCAGTGTAAAGTTGAATGTGGCCCCCTGTCCCGGCGCGGACTCAATCCAGATCCTGCCGCCGTGCCGGTCCACTATGCGTTTGACTATGGCCAGGCCAACGCCGGTCCCGCCGCCGTATTCCGACGGTTCATGCAGCCGCTGGAACATCTTGAATACCCGCTCATGGTCCGCTTGAGCAATGCCAATACCATTGTCCCTTACGTAGAGCGCGGGGGCTTCGGCTGATGTGTCTGCACCTACCTCTACCCAGCGCTCGGTTTCAGATGTGTATTTTGCCGCGTTGGACAGAAGATTGGCAAAGACTTCAGCAACTCTAATGCGGTCGCAGAAAACGGTGGGCAAAGGGCGGGATACTTTGAGCTGAATACGGTTTTCAGTGAACAAAGCCCTGAGACGGGCGGCGACCTGATCAACCACCTGATTCAGATCCACCTCTGCAAAAGACATCTCCACCCGGCCGACCTTGGAGTATTCGTACAGCTCGCTCACCAGAATTTTGGCCTTGTCCGACAGTTGCTTGATCTCCGCCAAATAGTTCTGGGACTCGTCATCCAGCTTGCCGGCCAGATCCTCTTGCAGGAATTCGGCAAAAAACCCGATGCCGCGCAAGGGTTCTTTCAAGTCGTGGGAAATAACTGACGCAAACTGGTCCAACTCGTCATTACTCGCCATTGCGGCTCTTACCTGACGCTCCAGGTCCACCTCAATGATGGATCTTCGCAAGTCCTCGATGGCCTCCAGCTCCTCACCCGCCCAAGGCAATGACCGCAGACTTACCGTTTCTTGCCAGAGGGAAAAAGAGCGTCGCGGCCCCAGCTGGCCACCTTCTGTATCGGCCTCCAGCGCCTTGAGGGGGTTGCCGCCCCAGTTGACGGTTTGCACAACCTCGGGCTTGAACCAAAGTACATAATCCGGCTCTGCTTCGGGAATGGATATGGCAGCTAAACCACTGGCAGTGTCTTTGAAAGCGTTGGCCGCCGGGTAGTGCTCAACCAGGGACGCTGTATGAAAAACCGATTGGGTGCCTATGGCGCCTCTCAACCAATCCACCAATTGCCTCACCTGTTGCTCTGTAGGCGAAGCCCCAAGCAACGTCACCTTGCCGCGAAAGACAATGGCGCCGCCGCCACAGGCGGCCAGCGCCAAAAAATTCGGCTGCTGGCGATGCAGGCCATCCATGAAATCTGGCTCCTCACGCATGGCCTGCAACAGCTTGGGTTGCAGAGATTTCAGCGCGTTTTTGTACGCTCGGTTTTCTCGATTGAGCCAAGCCGCCAGTTGAATGGAGAAGAGACGACCTATGAACTCCAGACCCTGGCGCACTTCGTAGCGCAAGTAGGCAGGCGCTTCGTGATGCAGGGCAATGAGCCCCCAGAGTTGACCGTCCACTATCACAGACACGCTCGTCGAGGCCCCCACCCCCATGTTCTTCAGATACTGGATGTGCAGAGGAGACACGCTGCGCAGGCTGCAGCCGCTCAGGTCCAAAGGCTCGCCATTCCGCACCGCAGGATAAAGCGCCGCAGCGCTGTAATCCACCTTGGGAATGCTGCGCAACCAGTTGTGCAGGTACAGCGCACGGGCCTGTGCCGGAATGTCCGATGCTGGATAGTGCAAACCCAAAAATGGTTGCTGATGCGGCTCGCAGGCTTCGGCAACTACCTCGCCGTTCCAGTCGGCGTCAAACTGGTAAATCATGATGCGCTGATAGCCGGAAATCACCTTCACGTGATGGGTGACTATCCGGTACATCTGGTCCAGCTCGCTCGCGGAACCTATCTCCTCCACTGCCGCTTTTATCTGCCGATACACTGCGCTAAAAGAGAGGCCCTGTTCGGTCGCTACCGGCTCCAGTTCCAGAAACAACAGCCCCTGCGAACGGTGTGCTATGGCTTCCAGCTGTGTGCGTCCGCCCCCCAGACTCACCTGCAACTCAATAGGGTTGATGTCCTGTAACCGCTCAGCCTGCAGCTTCCGGCTGAGAAGCTCGGCGGCGTCGGTCGGCAGCAATTGATTGAGCGACCGGCCAATCAGCTCACGCGGGTCTTGCCGGAAGAGGTCTTGACAGTTTTCGCTGACATGGAGAATTTGCAGGGCAGGCTCCTGCATGACCAACAAAAAACCGTGCGGCTGAACGCTGCCAGGACTTTGAATGGGTTCTTGGGCGCAGGTGCTCAAATCCACGTGTGGCCCAGCCGTCCCCGTGTTTTTGCTCATGACACCTTCTCCTGACTGTGAACCTGGGGCAGCTACCGTTTGACGAACTGTGTGCAGGGGTTTAGGGTCTGTTGACGTTTCATCATCGCCTCTGTTGCACCTGAAAACGCGCCAAT
>CAYNST010000046.1:0-1718 GCA_964399955.1 uncultured Cellvibrionaceae bacterium
CCCTAGGCAACGGAGGCAGTCAGAGTACCGAGCATTTGAATTGCCGTCCAGAGCACTGAACCGCTAAGTCGATATGACGTATAAATCATCGCCAAGCTGGGGCTATTGCCGTTTGCAAGCAGCGGTATTTTTTTCCCGGCAATGCCACAAGAAACGTCATTGAAAATATTTCGGCAAAATTGTGTGCCTGCGGCGGAACACCGTTGCAATCGAGCACCGCTGGGGCGCCGAGCAGGCTCTGTGAAATTTTGGCGCCAGCATCATCCGCTTTGATCATTAAACCAGCAAACAGGAGCTATTCTGCGGTTGCCCCTGCTGTCTAGAGACTGTACTATCTGCCCAAATCATCGTCAGGCATGCTTCAAAAGCGACGCAATATGGCTAGCTTTGGCGATTCCGCGAGCTTCTTCGAGCGGCTATGTAAACCGGAGGTTGAGGAACTGTGACAAGCGGGTATTGTCCATCACAACCTTTGACTGACGAAATTCAAATCTCTGCCAATGGAAGAAGGATGCTCTAACCAGCACCTGCAAAACCAGATAGGGCTGGGGTTGAACGAGTCTTCCGTGCATTGGGTTGTAGACCAAGCCGGCAGATGATCTGGCTCAAACCTGACCTTATGCTATATTCACAGAGGTTTTAGCTGAACACCCATTCATATACCCCAAATTTCTGTCAAACATTGAGCCCCGGTTTTGCAAAGCGTGAACTGATAGCTATTCCTGAATCAGTCAGCGCGCAATTGAATGTTATAATTTTTTGTACCACACGTAGGATGGCTTCCTGGTATTCGCACTGAGCCACTGTGCGGTCTGGAGCGGTTTGATCGTAGTAACGGCGTCATCCAACTGTCCCAAGTATTACTCGTGCCGCGTCTTCTCCCGAGAGTGGCTATTGAGGTTCCTAAATATGTCAAGAGCTCGCATCGCTGGTTTAGCCGGCGCTTGTTCAATACTCCTGCTGTCCGCTTGTGGCGGCTCGTCATCAGGTAGCGGCGACCCAATCGGCCTCAATCCTTCGTCACCCGGTAGCGCCTCCTCCAGCTCTGGAGGACCGGTAGTGCAACCAACAGGCTTGACGCCGGTGACAGAAGGGCCAGACGGTTTCCTGTTCTGCACCAATGAAGCCGAATGGGAAGACAGACTGGAACCCAATGTCTGTGAATTCGAAGGAACCCGGATTGTAGCTTATGGTGCCGATGGTCAGTTCGAATTTGAAACAGCCACAGGCAGCATAGCCTGCCACAACGATTCTTTCGACGACCCCATTCTCAATGTCCGCAAAGCTTGCTTCGTCTCCAGCGAACTTGCAGAGAAAGAAGACGCGGATTCCGGCTCATCCAGCTCAAGCAGTTCTTCCTCCAGCAGCTCCAGCTCCTCTTCGAGCAGCTCCAGTTCTTCATCTAGCGGGTCACCGGTGATCCTGCCCGTGGATGCCGAACCCGCAGTGGCAGAAGGGCCCGAGGGTTACGCCTATTGCGCCAACGAAGCAGAGTGGGTAAACCGTTTCACGCCCAACGTCTGCCAGTTCAACGGCACTCGTACAGTCGCCTATGGCGCCAACGGCCAATTCAGCTTCAAAACGGCCAGTGGCAGCATTGACTGCAGCAACGAGTCTTTTGAAGATGTGGTAAAAGGCTTCCGCAAGGCTTGTTTCGTATCGCTGGCTGAAACAGACAGTAGCTCGTCCTCCTCCAGTTCATCGTCCAGCAGCTCCAG
>CAYNST010000046.1:1818-5126 GCA_964399955.1 uncultured Cellvibrionaceae bacterium
CAGCTCCAGTGGTGCAGCGCTAACCGATAATGCCTTTGTATGCAGTGAGCCAAAGCCTGCCTCTTTGTCGGCAGAATTTGCTGCCTGCGTTGGCTGCCATGGTGTGTCCGGTGCTGGCGGCGCCGGGCCCAGCCTGCAGGATACGGATTTCTCATCTTTTGCAGCCTTCGAGCAGGTGATCCGGGACGGCAAAGGTTTCATGCCGCCGGTTGATGCGTCACGCTATTCAGAAGAGTCCATGAAAAACGACTTTGCTTTCCTGTCTCATCAAGAGCTGTGCAAAGTGGATCCGCAAAACATGGCCGCCAGCTGCGAAACGCGCGAAGAGTTGTTTGAGACCCAGTTGCGACGACTGACACAGACGCAATTGATCAACACCATCACCTCGGTGTTTGGCAATAACTTTGATACCAGCATCTGGCCCGATCTGGGCGACAGCATTCCGACCATTGGCATGTCCAACAACGCCAGCGCCCTGCAGGTTGACAGTATCAACCTTGAGAAGATCAACGCGACGGTTGCTGCGGTGGTTACGCAACTGCAGGAATCCACAGCGCGCGAGTGTATCAACGGCAGTGGTGATTCCTGTATCGACAACCTGCTGGTTGAGTACGCCCCGCAGCTGTGGCGTCGGCCTTTGTCCGACAATGAACTGATGGAACTCACCAATTCACTGCTAAGCCTTCGCTCTGTGGATGCCAGCCGAGCCGAGCAGGTTGAATTTGTCTTCCGCACCCTGCTGATGAGCCCCAACTTCCTCTTCCGACAGGAACTGGGCGTGATGCAGGACAAGACCGTGCACCTGGATTCCTACGAGATTGCCAGCCTGCTGTCCTACGCTTTATGGGACAGCCCGCCAGACGCTCAACTCTATGAGCTGGCCGACGCTGATCGGCTGACCGATCAGGCCGTGATAGATCAAGAAGTAGACCGAATGATACAAGACCCCCGCTTCCAGGGCGCCTTGGTCGGCTTCTTCAAGGACTTCATGAAGCTGGACCGGGTAACCTTTGTAGATAAACTCACCGAGCTGAACTTCACTGCAGCTCAACGGCGGGACCTGCTGACCAGCGCCGAGATGATGTTGGCCAGCAAAGTGGCTGATCCGGACGAGGATCTTATGTCGGTGTTCAGCGGTAGCGAGTTTTACATCAACAAAAACATTGCGCCTTTCTTTGGCTTGAACAGCAGCGATTTCGGCGATGAACTGGTGCTGACATCGGTAAGCCAGGACGAGCGGACGGGCATCCTGACTCACCCGGCATTCCTGGCCGTGCACGCAACGGCGGGAACCTCCGGAATTGTTAAACGCGGTGTCTTTGCCCTGGAGCAGTTGCTGTGTGTTCACTTAGGGGATCCGCCATCCGATCTTACTGAATCTCCACTGCCTGCTGACATTGATCCGGCCAAAACTTCCACTCGCGTCCTGTTGCAGCTTCAGCACAGCTCGCAGGCAGCCTGTATAAGCTGTCACCACGCTATCGACCCCGCAGGCTTTGGTTTTGAAAGCTTTGATGTATTGGGCCGCTTCCAAGCCGTTGAAAAAGGCAATATTCCTATCGATGCGTCGGGCACATTGAGCAATGTGGTGCGCCAGCCCCTGGTTTTCAACGACCACATCGAGTACGTGGAAGGCCTGGTAAACACTCCGGAAATGCGCGCCTGTGTCAGCCGGCGCATGCTGGAGTCCTTCAGCGGCCAGTACACCTTGCCCAACTCTTGTGAGGTGGAACAGCTCAACGACAGGATCAACCAGAATGGCACGAGCATACGCGGGCTTGTAAAAAGCCTGACGCAACTCGAAAGCATTCGGTTGAGAACCCAGTGAGAGACGGGAGCAGTATTATGAGCAGTAACAAACTTAAGAATGTGCACCGGGCTCGACGGGACTTTTTGAAAGGTTTAGCGGCCGCAGGAGTATTACCTGCCATTCAGGTAGAGCAGGCTTTTGCGCAAACTCAATCGCCTTTACGAGTTCTTTTTGTTGCCGTACAACACGGCTGGGGCTCGGGTGGCGGTGCAGTGGACAACGGCAATATCATTGGCTCAGAAACCGATTTTGAGCTGCCCGAGTTCTGGCAGCCGTTCAACGCCATTAAAGATGAGTGTATCTTTGTAGACGGTTTGCGCGGCACCTTTTGGGGCAACGCGCACGACGTCTCATACACCGATATTCTCACCGCGGCGGTGCCGCTCAATGCACCCACGCCCAGCAGCTTGGGCACGCACTTCCCGGAGCCGACGGGCCCGTCCATTGATTACCTGCTGGAGCAACACTACAAGCAGGGTGAAGCACTGAGGTTTTCGGCCAAGTATACGTCCTGGGGTGCAGCCTACCACCCCATGTCGTTTGATAATCGCCTGCAGCGCCTTGCCTACCGGACCAGCGCCCACAATGCCTACTCCAGTATCTTTGAAAACATGCCCACCGGTGGCAATACTGCTGCCGCCCCCCGGGTAAACCCGGCGCTGGCGGAAATGTTTCCGCATCTATCGCGGGAGACCCAAGAGATTATCAGCCGGGTCAAACCGTCTGAGCAGGAAAAACTCCTGAATTATCTGAACGCCATAGGCGGGCTGGAAAACCGCATGATTGGCCAGGTGCCTACCGGTGCGGCCACAGCTGAATTGAAGCGCATTCCTCAAAGCGGGGACCGCCTCGGTACGGAAATAGACAGTTACCTGGATATGATCCGTGTGGCTTTCACCAATGACAGCCATCGCGTTGCGGTTTTGGGTATCGGCGAGGAGCGCGAGCAATTCACGTGGAAAGATTCCAACGGCAAAACCATCACCGGGCAGTCACAGTTCAAGAGCTTTCACGAAGACATTGCTCACTATAAAGGCAAAGGCGAGGACAACAGCCGCGCCTATATTGGCTGGACCACGGCCAATGCGCAGAAAATTGTCAACTTTGTGCAAGACTTGAAGAAGACCATCGACATCGACGGTAAGCCGCTGATTGACAACACCATGATTGTGCTGACCGGTGAAGTGGGTAACGGTCACCATGACCGCCGCCACAAGCCACATATTATCATTGGCGGGGGCGATCGCGTGAATCGGGGCCGTTGGTACAAGGTTCCGCGAGCGCCTGCAGACGTTCTGGGCAGCCGTGACCGTGACGGCAAGTTCCGCACAATCAGAGAAACCACCAGTTATTTGAGCGGCGATCACAGTGCGCTGAGTCATGCGGACTTGTTTGTCAAGATCGGCAAGCTGGCGGGTATGGATATCAATACTTTCGGTATCGACCGAATGAACACAGCGCCGCTGGAACTCTAAAACTGAAGGCGTGGGGGTGACTG
>CAYNST010000046.1:5226-24882 GCA_964399955.1 uncultured Cellvibrionaceae bacterium
ACCGAATGAACACAGCGCCGCTGGAACTCTAAAACTGAAGGCGTGGGGGTGACTGTGCAGCACCTCCCGTGTGGGTTCAGAGTGAATCCAATACCCGGCGAAAAATGTGAGTTAACACGGGCAAAGACTGCTCTCTGTGTTGCTCCCCTTCGCGGCAGCCCCTGATCGTGCCCCCCACCCTGTTCCTGACAGGATTGGGCTTTTCAGTGCAGCTATGGGCAGACTCGGATTGGAATTGTGCTATTGAATCAAACCTGCGGGCCACAGAAAAAACTTTTTGCTTGATGGCCGGCGTCAATTAAGCACCCGTATGCGCAACCATGCCGCCAGATGCAGCGCTCGGGTTTTCAGTGACTCCCAAAACTCTCGCAACCTATCCAAGATCACCACGGCCGCAGCGGCTTCTGCCTCAGGCTCCGTGAATTCCACACCCTCAAATACATAAAGATATACCGAAGCCTGTGGCATACCACCGGTTAGACCTCCAGTAGTGGGGCCTACTTCCAGCGAGGAGCCGGTCCAATCGGACGCCAGAGCAAGTTCCTCCACTTTGACTTGCTCATCATAGAGGTTATGTGCCGTCGGATCGCCCGTCATGCGGTACAAAGTGAGCTTTTTGGCGCTGCGCACGGGCAGATCCAAGCGGACCGGGGTGGCCCCATCATCGCCCGGGCCGGAAGCCAGTCGGCGGGAAATTACAAAAACACTTAACCGGTCTGCCTTTCTACTGGCGTAAGTTGCAATTAGCGGCAAATTTGAAGCAGCGTCCCGCCGCTTGAACTTGGGCATATCCATTGTGGGGACAGAACGACTGTCAACCCGCAGTAAGTCTCCGGTTGCGTGGCGGTTGAAGAGAGACACAGCCATCCACGAGGGATACGCCTGCCCCCCGTCCTGCCAGGTGGCGTGCGAATGCCAATGATTGCGGGAGCGGGACCAGGTAAAGAAGTTGTTCATCTCAAAACCGTGCTGAGCTTTGGTCAGGAAGCTGTCCAACGTTGCGGTACCTGCCGCCAAACTCTTCATCGCCTTGGCCTGCTCTTCTACTTCTTCAGGTGTCATTTTTGCCTGATTGTTCAGCCCGCTCATGGCGTAGCCCGGACCCGCTTCGTAAACACCCAACCGGTAGTTCAGCCCGCCTTTCAGATGCCGCGCCTGAGTGGCGCCGTGCTGTCTGGCGCGGGGCGCCGCGCTTTGCGGTGCGTGCATGAGAATACGTTGAAACGAATCCCGGTTGACCGTGGCCGGGCCCTCGCCCTCGTCCCAGCCGCCATTATAGGCAGCAATTGTCATGTGCCTGGAGCGTGGCGATGCGGCAACCGCGCGGGCACCGTAGCCGCTCTCGCCGGCCTGGATGGCCCAGCCGCCAATCACAAACTCAAACTTCTGCGCAAGCTCGGTGCTCCAATAGGGGCTGGCTTGCAACTGATCGATCACCCACTCCTGGAACAAGCCGTAGACGGTCCCGCGATCCAGAGTTTTCTGGGTTTTGGCATCACGCATTGCCTGGAAGGTCCAGGGCGAAAACAAGCCATTCCAGGTTTCATTGCTGATTTCAAAGAATATCCGCTCAAACGAATCAACCCACGGCGCCTGGCGCCCCTGCGCAACGCGTTTTGCCGCCCAGGGCTTGTTCTCTGCAGAGTCAACATCAGGATCAAACGGTGCGGCAAGGTATTCGACAAAGCCCAACCACTCCTCCGGCGTCATGAAGAATTCGATCTGCAGCCAGGGCCGCAGATTCAACCGCTCCAGAATGGTAAAAAACTGCGGCAAGGTATTGCCGCCGGTGCTGTTGATCACTCCCGCCGGATTGGTGAGTTGATCCATGTTGTAGCTACTGCGAAACGTTTTGATGAACTGGTGACTGCGGAGCGCCGTCATGGCCGATGTGCGCAGCGCTTCTTCATCTGCAGGCAACAATTGCAGGTAGGGCGTACCCTTTTCGTACACCCTGTAGTTGTCCATCCACAGTGTGCCCGGCCCCTGGAAGGAAAGCGCCATTGTGCCTACCGGTCCCGCCGTATCCAGAAGGCGCGGTACGCGAAATGTCGCCGTATGTTTACGCCAATCCTTGCCTACCTCAAACTCAATGGGTTTCATTTCACGTCTATAAGGCCCCTCCACCGCAAACTGCACTTTGGGGTTTTGCATACCTTGTTGACGCAGCCATATTTCCACTACGTATTCTTTTGCTGGATTCAGCACCGGCCACCAGCGGGAGGACTGTTGCGTATCACCAAAGGCGTAGCGCTCATAGCGATGTTTTTTGTCACCCTGCAGCTCAATTCGCAATGCGGTTTGTCCGGCATCCTCCACCGGGGTCTGCGCATCGTGAGGCTCCAAACGCCACTGGATGGCCGGATCCTCATCCGGGAAAAAGTCTGGGGCGGCACTGAACTGGATGTCTTTCTTATGGTGAGAGTCAAATACACGATTGCTCAACAACTGCTTGCGGGACGGGTGAAGTATGGCCTTATGCACAATTACCATATCGCCTGCCAGCAGGGGTTCAGCGCTCGGGTCGGTTGACGCCAGTTCAATGCGAAACCCGCGGTGGTTGGTGGGGTCGTAATCACTGCGCCAGATGCGGTATCCCGCAAGTTTGGGATGATTGACCGCGTCCCACTGCAACACGGCGTCGCCGCTTTGCCGGTCTTCCCGTACGCGCAGGCCGGTTGGCGGGGGCGGAGCAACACCTCGAGGCGTCTTAGCGGTCTTTTTTATTGTGACCGTCTGATTTTGCGCGGACGATTTCCCCGGTTTAGCCCTGCGCTTGAACTGCACTGCGGTCGACGGAGCAGACTCGCGCCCGTCAGTATCCACCGCACTCACGGCAAACCAGTAGTCTGTGTCCGGACGATTCCAGTCTTCAAAGCCGCCCTGCATACGCGTGCTGGACGGCGCAATCAACGTGGAGCTGCCCAGCGAGGAACGCCAACCGCTTGCCGCATGGCCATTTTCTTTGACCTTGTCTCGCCTCACCAGCGTCATCTTGCGGTTCACAACTCGAAAAACCATGACGTCCGCACCGTCCAGAAAACCTTCCCTGAGACGGTCCTGCGCGCTGATGTCCGCGTCACTGGCGATGACAGCGGTCGCATGCCCCTCTGTCACCATGAATTTGTCGCGCCACTGCGGCGGCTCGAACGCAGACCCGACGCCCCTGCCCGCCACGTTGCCTATGTTGTCCACGGTGGCGGTGAAGCCCTCCAACCCCGGATTAATGACCGTCTGGGTGACCGTGAACAAAGCGCCCTGCTCTGCACTGGCACGCCCGGCCACCAGTGCGGCCAGCATCACGGTGATTGCCCCATAGCGGCTAAATCTCATAGGTGTCTCTCCGACGCGGTTATTATCGTCAGTCATCATACCGTGGCTTGGGTCAATAAAGCAGCAAGGAGCCAACCGACCGGAAACAGCAACCCAAGCCTGGGTCCCGTGCGCGTTTTCAAGTCACGCTTAGCCTCGCGGTGCTGAAATAGGGTGCAGCCGCCCCGGCGCAATCAACCTTAAAGCGCATTATTTCCCCTGAAACCGACGCATGCTGTGTTTGGCCCTCTCTTTGCTGAGTCTTTGGGTGATCACAGCCCCTTTGTTACCCAAACCCTGATTCTGCAACCCTCAAACAGGAGCCACCCGCATGCGTCACGGCGACATATCCAGCAGCCCCGATACCGTTGGAGTAGCGGTAGTTAACTACAAGATGCCTCGCCTGCATTCCCGGGAGGAAGTTCTGGAGAACGCCGGCAAGATTGCGCAAATGATCGTCGGCATGAAAAAGGGGCTTCCAGGTATGGACCTGGTGGTCTTCCCGGAGTACAGCACCATGGGCATCATGTACGATCATTCGGAGATGATGGCGACGGCCGCAACCATTCCGGGAGACGAAACGGCGATATTCTCCAAGGCCTGCCGCGACGCCAATACCTGGGGCATATTCTCGCTGACCGGCGAGCGTCACGAAGACCACCCTGACAAGGCGCCCTACAACACCCTGGTACTGATCAACAGCCAGGGAGAGATAGTGCAGAAGTATCGGAAATGTATACCCTGGTGTCCCATTGAGGGCTGGTATCCCGGCGATCGAACCTATGTCACCGACGGCCCAAAGGGGATGAAGATCAGCCTCATCATTTGCGATGACGGTAATTACCCGGAAATCTGGCGAGACTGCGCCATGCGCGGAGCCGAGCTGATTGTGCGCTGCCAGGGCTATATGTACCCCGCCAAAGAGCAGCAGATCATGATGGCAAAAACCATGGCCTGGGCCAACAACTGTTACGTTGCCGTGGCCAACGCCACCGGCTTTGATGGCCTCTATTCCTATTTTGGCCACTCAGCCATCATAGGGTTTGACGGCCGAACCCTGGGCGAGTGTGGCGAGGAAGACATGGGCGTTCAATTTGCGCAGTTGTCCGTGTCACAGATCCGCGACGCCCGCAAGAATGACCAGTCTCAGAACCATTTGTTCAAATTACTCCGCCGCGGTTACACCGGTGTTTTCAACTCCGGCGACGGCGACAAAGGCGTGGCGGATTGCCCCTTCGATTTTTACCGGTCATGGGTCATGGACGCGGAAAAAACTCGGGAACAGGTGGAAAAATTCACCCGCGGAACAATCGGGGTGGCCGATTGCCCTGTGGGCGAGCTGCCTTTTGAGGGCAAAGAGAAAACCTTGGGATAATACCTGTGCCTTACATCAACGATTTGTTGCACGCCAACCAGCAACGAACCATTGCTCCGCAGACCGCGTCCCAACACCTGGCGCCGCCCCCCCGGACCGAAACGGCACGCGCCCCGCGCCTGGGCCCTTCTCGTTTCAGATTTGACCCCGCCCAGGTGCTCGGCGTGCTGCGGCAGAGAATTATTGGGCAGGAGCAGGTATTGGCCGAGATGGACGACCTGCTGCAGGTAGTCAAAGCCGACCTGGCCGACCCCGCCCGGCCACTGTACGTGGCCTTGCTGGCCGGCCCAACCGGGGTAGGTAAAAGCGGCTTGGTGGCACTGCTGGCGGAAACCGTGAGCGGGCGCAAAGACGCGCTTTGCCGAATTGATATGAACACTCTGGCCCAGGAGCACTACAGTGCGGCCCTGACCGGAGCGCCGCCGGGCTACGTCGGCAGCAAAGAGGGGCATACCCTGTTTGATATCCAAGCTGCGGAAGGCGACTTCAGCACGCCCGGTATCGTGCTCTTTGACGAAATTGAAAAAGCCAGCCCGGAGGTCATTCGCACGCTGCTCAGCATCATGGAGGAAGGTCAACTGCGGTTGACCTCCGGCGGGCGCAGTATTAATTTCCGCAACTGCCTGATTTTCATGACCACCAACCTGGGTAGCCGCGATCTGCTAACCCCTGTCCCAGCCAACCGGCTACTGGGTCTGTTTGCGGCCAGGGGTTCGCGGCCGCGTCGTACCACAGCGGTTGAAACCACCGTCGAGAAACGCATCGAAGCCAGATTTGACCCAGAGTTCATTAACCGCATCGACCGCATTCTCATGTTCAAGCCCATTCGCCTACAGCATGCAGTACCGCTGGTGGACCTTGGACTGGAGCAACTCAATCAACGCCTGCGTAAAAAGGGCTGGCAGATAACCTTGACCCTCGCGGCCCGCCACGAAGTAGCTAAATGCGGATATGATGCGCGCTACGGTGCCAGGGGAATACGCAGAGCGCTGCGTCGCCTGGTGGAAGCTCCCGTGTCCCGATATCTGTTACAGGAGGATTGCCCAGCCCCCCGCCAGGAAAGGGCTGAGCAGAAGAAACCCCTGGCGCGAAAGGCAATTGGCGACTGGAGGGACGGCACCATCGTATTCACCGAACAGACCTTGTGAGTCTGAAAGCCCTCCCAAGTGGACAAAAAACGTTAGCGCTTCCGCTCAGCTCTGCTGCAGCAGCTTTTCTATGTCGTCTACCAAATCCTGCGGCTTGGTGGCCGAAGCGTAGCGCTTCACGACGGTGCCATCCCCGCTCACAAGAAACTTGGTAAAGTTCCACTTGATGGCCTGGGTGCCCAGCAATCCGGGTGCGGCTTGTTTCAGGTGCACAAATAGCGTGTGGGCCTTGTCACCGTTGACGTCCACCTTTGCAAACATCGGAAAACTAACGCCATAGTCAAGCTCACAGAACTGCGAGATTTCTGCGCCTGTGCCCGGCTCCTGCCCTCCGAACTGATTGCAGGGAAAGCCCAGTACTTGCAGGCCGCGTTGCTGATACGTTTGCCAAAGCTGCTCCAAACCGGTGTACTGCGGCGTATAACCGCATTTGCTGGCGGTATTGACGATCAGATAGGCCCGCGCAGGTAAATCAGCAAGCGTCAGTTGGCGACTGTCCAGCGTCTCAAGGGGAATTTCAAGCAGGGGTGATGTCATATTGAACTCCTATAAATGGATGAATAAGCCCTGGAATGCCTTGTTGCAGTTTTGCGCCGGTTTTACCTCAAAGCGCCTGATTCGCAAAATGTTTTCTAATCCCGGCGAGTCTACAACCACAGGCAATATTCGGTACAATGCTTCCTTTAACGCCAAAGCCTGCCCCGTCAAATTGGCGCCGGCAGTGCGAGTGTGCTGCAGATAACCACCTATAACCCATTGCAACGGCTTGACTTGGCCCGGCAAAGCTCAGGTTGACCGCCATCGCACAAAATAACAGGTTGAACCCATGAACCCCAAACTGATAACAATACTCGCTGTGCTGTTGAGCGCCGCCACCGGCTGCAGTAAATCAGACGACTCTGCAGCCACAGCCACAAAAGGCGTATCCAAAACGGCCGAGCCAACAACTGCCGTTGCCTGGCCTGCACTAAAAAGTGTGGTGGCTAAGGACCCGCAGATTGAGGCCAGAATCGACGAGCTTTTGCAACGCATGACGCTGGAAGAAAAAGTCGGGCAGATGATGCAGCCAGAGATTCGACAGGTTACACCCAAGGATTTCACAGAGTACCATTTGGGATCGGTTCTAAACGGTGGTGGATCGACCCCGCACAATAACAAGTACGCCACGGCAGAGGACTGGGTGAAACTGGCGGACAGCTTCTGGCATGCGTCGGTCGACAAGAGCAACGGTCGGGTAGGAATCCCCATGATGTGGGGCTCGGATGCGGTTCACGGAGTGGGCAACGTTATTGGGGCCACCTTGTTTCCGCACAACATTGCCTTGGGTGCCACCCACAACCCGGAGCTGATTCGCCAGGTCGGCGAAGTGACGGCGCGCGAAATTGCCGCCACCGGCCTGGACTGGAACTTCTCGCCCACGGTTGCGGTAGCAAGGGACGAACGATGGGGACGCGCCTATGAAGCCTATTCGGAAGACCCGGAAATTGTGGGGCTTTACGCCGGCGAGATGGTGACCGGCCTCCAGGGTAAAGGTGGCGCGGAAAACTGGCTCAACGAGCAACACGTGATTGCCACGGCCAAACACTGGATAGGTGACGGCGGCACAGATAAAGGCATTGACCGTGGCGATACCCTGGCCGACGAGCAGACACTGCGGGACGTTCACGGTGCCGGCTACTTCAGCGCCATTGAAGCGGGCGTACAGGTGGTTATGGCCTCCTTCACCACCTGGCAGGGCACGCGCATGCACGGCCACCAATATCTGTTGACGGATGTCCTTAAAAAGCAGATGGGCTTTGACGGCTTTATTGTCGGCGACTGGAGTGGCCATGGCTTTATTCCCGGCTGCTCTGCGCTGGACTGCCCGGCCACCATCAATGCCGGCCTGGATATGTTCATGGTGCCAGAGCCGGACTGGAAGACTCTGTTTCACAATACCGTCGAGCAGGCACGTGAAGGCGTCATTCCCATGACGCGCATCGATGACGCGGTGCGCCGCATTTTGCGCGTCAAGTTGCGCGCCGGCTTGTTTGAGCGGGGTGCCCCTTCTACCCGTGCCCTGGCAGGAGACACCAGCATCCTGGGCGCGCCGGCCCACCGCGCAGTCGCCCGCCAGGCAGTGCGCGAATCCCTGGTAATGCTGAAAAACAAAAACGGTATTCTGCCCCTGTCGCCCAAGGCGAAGGTGCTGGTGGCGGGCGACGGCGCGCACAACATTGGCAAACAAACCGGCGGCTGGAGCATATCCTGGCAAGGCACAGGCAACAGCAATGACGACTTTCCAGGCGCCACCTCCATCTGGCAGGGTATAGAGCGCGCAGTTTCGGCGGCGGGCGGCTCGGCACACCTCAGCCCCGAAGGCTCATTTACTGACAAACCCGATGTTGCCATTGTGGTATTCGGCGAAGACCCTTACGCGGAAATGCAGGGCGATATTACCCACACGCTCTACAAACCTCGCGACGCCAGTGACGCAGAACTGCTGGAAGGCTTGCGCGCCCAGGGGATTCCCGTGGTGTCCCTGTTCATTACCGGGCGGCCATTGACGGTCAACCGCGAACTGAACGCCTCTGACGCCTTTGTGGTGATTTGGCAGCCGGGCACCGAAGGCCAGGGCATAGCCGACGTTATCTTCCGCAACGCCGCCGGCGAGGTACAGCACGACATGCGCGGCCGCTTGACATTCACCTGGCCCAAGCACCCTGACCAGGTGCCGATGAACCGGGGCGATGCCAATTACGACCCGCTCTTCCCCTATGGTTACGGTCTGCGCTACATCGACACCGACAAACTGGGCGATGACCTGCCGCTGGTTGAGCTGGCATTGCCCCAGACGGAGGACCAGTTGGACATATTCATTCGCCGCCCAATTCCGCCTTTTGATATCGAGATAGTCGGCAATCAGAATGATCGGCAGGTCATGACCAGTAACAGCCAAAGAGTGTCCACGGTGCAGATTGAAGCGCTGGACCGCAATGAACAACAGGACATCCGCCGGGTTGTCTGGAATGGCAAAGGCCCTGGCCATGTCGCATTATTTGCCGAGGAACGCCTGGACCTCAGCCCATATCTGCAGGAAAAGGCCGCCCTGTCGTTTGACATCAAGGTGGATCAGCCGCCCACCAGCACCGCGTTTCTACGGCTCGGCTGTGGCTCCTACTGCGCATCCGACATCGACTTTACCCAGCGTCTGCAAGCCCTGGCAAACCAGGGTTGGCAGTCGTTAAGCGTGGATCTGCGCTGCTTCCCCAACAGCGGTGCCAGCTTCGGTGTGATACAGCCCATTGAAGAATTCATCACCCAGACCCTGCAGCCCTTTGTGCTTTGGACGGAAAGCGCCATGGATGTCAGTTTTGGCGAGGTTCGCCTGGTAAAAGGCGAAGCGGCGGAAGCCACTCTTAGCTGCCAGTAACTCCCCGGCGGACTGCGCCGACCAATGACCCCGTTGGTCGGCGCACCTCCTTCTTTTTAAGTCACTCCGAATGAGGCCTATTGTGACGCGATTATTGTCGCCCGGACAGGGTGGCGCCTGTCACCCTGTCCTGTTTTGCCTGACGTTTGTGCTGATAAGCGGTTGCGGAAACAGCCGCGAGCGCGCACCCGAGGCGCCCATAACCGACCAAGAAACCCTGCTATCTCTGGGTCGAAGCCGATCCATGGCTTGTATGGGATGCCACGGCCCCCAAGGCGTATCCCGCATTGCCGCCAACCCCTCGCTTGCCGGCCTTTCGCAGGAGCACCTGAGTCAACAGCTAAGGGCTTTTCGCAGTGGCGCACGCGCCAACCCGACCATGAGCTCGGTCGCGCGCAGCTTGAGTGATAACGATATAGCTGCACTGAGTCACTACTATGCCAGCTTGCCGTCTTCCGCAGAAACACCAGCGCCTTGACGCTTCTGCGCCAAGCCCTGCGGCCAGATTTTTCTCAATCCAACCCCACGGCTGGCAACGACTGAGACGGCTTCACAGCCCGAAGAGTGACGGATATCACACTTTATGCACTTGCAAGCGCGACAAAACCGAACTATGTGACGCTCTCAAGTCAATGGTTAGCGCTTTGTTTTACAATGGCTGGGCTAACAAGCCTAACGATAAACAGCTCAAGCCTTGTGTCCGGCCCCCATCGCATTCTGCGTTCTTCATCCGGCCTCAATGCTCGCTCATTTATATTCAGCCATACAACTCTAAAACCCTGTAAAGGGGCACTCAGCACTGGGAGAAACCTGTGGTGACTTTTGATATGAAAAACCTGACAAGACGCGGTACGCAGTTGGGGTGCATAACCCTGTTGGCGGCCGCCATCAGTGCCTGTGGTGGTAACGGCAATGGCAATCCCCAACCACCGGTAGATACATCCTCATCAAGCAGCAGCTCATCTAGCTCCAGTAGTTCGTCGTCCAGTTCTTCCAGCTCCAGCAGTTCTTCCAGCTCCAGCAGCAGTGGAATGCCTGCGCCCAGTAGCAGTTCGTCGTCAAGCTCCAGTAGTTCCTCCAGTAGCAGTTCGTCGTCCAACTCCAGCAGTTCCTCCAGTTCCAGCAGCAGCTCGTCGTCCAGCAGCTCTAGTAGTTCTTCCAGCTCGTCGTCCGGTTCAGGCATGGTGGGTGGAGACAAGATAGTGCTGTTCGCAGTAAATTCCGGCGGCGTTGCTTACGCAGCGCAGAACGGCGTGATGTACACCTACGATCAATATTTCACCGGCGGTTCGGAAGGCAGTGCCACTGGAGAGATCGAAGAAACTCAGGACGATGTGCTTTATCGGAGCGAGCGCTGGGGCACATTCAGCTACCACTTCCCTGTGAAGGCTGGCAGCTATGACGTGAATCTGCACATGGTAGAAGCCTACTATGACAATCAACAGGTACCCGGCCGTCGTGTATTTGACGTCGAAGTTGAAGGCGAGACTCTAGTCCCCGACTTCAATCCTTTGACGGCTGGCCACAAGGTTGCACAGGTTGTCGAACTCAAAAACATTGAAGTATCCGATGGTGAACTGACATTGGCCTTTAACGCAGCCGAGGGTGAAGCCAATGTCGCAGCGATCGTCGTTCGCGGTTTGGAAGGCAATGCTGAAGAAGGAGACCCCACGGTAGTAGAAGGTACAGTGGGCGATGCACCAGTTCCTGCGGACTGTCAGGGCGAAGGCACCCTTGGCCAAAACGATTTTGTAGTGTTTGACGGAGGCAAATTTCCCGAAGCGTCAGGAGAATTTCCTCTGCACGGCAACTGGGCTACGTTCAATGTGTGGAATGAGGCTTCAGGGCTCTCAACAGTTGATGTAGGTGAAGGTTCCGCTTTGAAATTCAGCAACCGAGCTCAGTTCCAAGGCTTCAAAATCGCTCCACCGAAGGTAGCCGGCCAGTTTAGGCCGTTTAAATTGGAAGGCGTAGAAATTTGGATGGAGATGGAAAACACCACGGATGTCAATCAGCTACCCGTGTTTGGCCTGCGCATCACCTTCCCGGGAGAAGATCCTTTCAATGGCGGTGCGAATACCACGACTTGGCTTTACGACGATACGAAGCAGGACGCGGGCAAAGAGAATGTCGTGACGGTACCTGGAGACTGCAATTTGATCAGCATGAAAACTCCCGCAAGCTGGAATACAGCGAATGATGTAGCTGAATTGTTCACCTTTGAAACCAAACGCGACTTGCCAGCCGGCGACAGCATCCTGATTCGCAGGATTGTTCTAAAAGGACTGCAGTTCGCTGACTAAACCGTGCGTTAAGTCTTGGCCGTATAGCGGCCAAGACTTTTTCCATTGATTACGAACAAATGAAAGTCTCTGGTGTAAATTTCACCGCAAACCTCGCCCGTCGAATTCTGCTGGGTCTGCTCTCTGATCGAATCTCTGCCGCCACATCGCCCCTTTCCCACCGGCCCTCAGCTCGCCACTCACCTCCAGAAATCCCGTCTATACTTCCCCATAATCCCCTTTCACGCCAAGCAAGAGCCCCTCCATGATCGACTACGAGCAGAAGCGTTTGTACATGCTCAGGCAGTTGAGGCTGCTGGACACCCCGCCCTCCGACAGCTTTGATCGCATCACTCGCATGGCCAGCCAGCTGTTTGGCCTGCCCATTGCGGCCGTGTCACTGACCGACAGTGACCGCCAGTGGTTTAAATCCCGAGTTGGTGTGGAGCACTGGGAGATACCACGCCACAAAGCGCCTTGCGGCGAGGTGGCAGACACTTGTGATGTGCTGGTGGTGCCGGATTTATTGCAGTCGCAGGCGTATCTTGACAGCCCCTTGGCCAGGTCCGGTATTCGCTTCTACGCTGGAGCCCCGCTCCGAACTCACGACGGCTATACCCTGGGCGCCATGTGCGTGCTGGGGCTTGAACCGCGCACGGCGACCGAGCAGGAGATTGTGCTGTTGCAGGATCTGGCAGCCATGGTGATGGCGCAGATAGAGCTGCAACATGCGTTTGGCCGAGTGGATCAACTGACAGGTTTGCCCAACCGCAGTCAGTTTATGGACGACCTGCAGGACCTGGCTCGCAGCAGTCCCGGGCAGCGCTGCTATGCCGTTGCGACGGAACTGGTGGATATACATCATCTCAGCTCCCTACAGCGTGTGATGGGGCCCGCATGTTTGGATGAGTTGTCGTTAACCTCCACTCAACTACTGCAGCAGACCCTTGGCGTCGGCACTCAGATCTACCAGTTGGGGACGGGCCAATACGTGCACCTGACACAGGATGTTGACGATCACAGCGCGCTGATACGCGGGCAAGCATTGAGAGAGTGCCTGCTGGCTTTGAACTTGAACAGTTCTTTACCCTTCATACTGCGGCCGGTAGTGGGTGTTGCGCCCTTTGTACTTGGTGAACAGGCGCCCGCCGATCTGCTGCGACTGGCTCACAGCGCGGCCGAAGACGCGAGGTTGACGGAAAAAGGCACCAGCATGTATTCGGCGACCCTGGATGCCCGCCACCAGCGGCGATTTACCCTGCTGACGGAGTTCGGACGCGCGCTTGAGAACTCTGACCAATTTCACTTGGTTTATCAGCCCAGAGTGGCCATGACGGGGGGCAAATGTGTTGGTGCTGAAGCCCTGCTGCGCTGGCGACACCCCGCTCTGGGAGAAATTTCTCCAGTGGAATTTATACCGTTGGTGGAGAACACGCCAATGGCCAGAAACCTGACCGATTGGGTTCTCCAAAGGGCTGTTTCCCAGTCTGCGGTATGGCATAGGCAAGGCCTGCAGCTGCAGATCTCCATCAATATTGCCGCCGCTAACCTGGAAGAAGCAGATTTCACCGAACGCCTGCTTGACTACATGGCCCGGGACCAACTGCCCTTGTCTGCCATAGAGCTGGAGCTGACCGAAAGCGGCTTGATCAGCAACGGCCGGGCCGCCACCCTGCAAATGAATATGCTGATGGACGCCGGCATACGCATCGCCATTGACGATTTTGGAACCGGTTACAGCAGCCTGTCCTACGTGCAGAAAATACCGGCCCAAGTGGTAAAAATTGACCGTTCATTTGTGCAACATCTGGATCAGGACTTTCGTAGCCAATCATTGGTGCGTTCAATGATCACCATGGCGCACGACCTGGGCTACAGCGTGGTGGCCGAGGGCGTGGAGACCTGGGAGAGCTTTGATTTTTTGCAGGCTCTAGGCTGCGATGAAGTTCAGGGTTACCTGCTCGCCAAACCCATGGCGGTAGAGCAGATGCAACCTTGGCTGGACAATCTGCGGCGCAATGGGCTGGCAAGGCCAACGGCTTCAGCGCAATCCGACGCATCGGGCTCCGATTATTCCAGACTTGCTCGGCAGAATGCTCAACCCGAGGCCCGACGACCTCTGCCCTGACAGGGAACAGTCAAGCGGTGGATCCAGCCTGGCCGGCGCAATGCCGCAGGGGCGGTTTAGTGCAGACAGCCGTATAACAGTAGTGGATGCCGACTGCCCACCTAGGCAGGTCAGGTAGCTTCATACAAGCGCAGTTGCTTAAGCGGCGCAATACCTCCGGTTGGACTACACTTTTTTGGCAGCTTGACTATAAAAACCACCGCAGTGCTTCACGCGTTAGTGTTGCAGGCACTGCAAAACTCAATCCGCTCGGGTAACTCATGAGCCTTGCCTGGACCGCCGAAATGACTGACACGCTAAAAAATTCTTTTTATAACGCCCCCGCACCCGCCTTACGCGCCACTCGTTTGGCCGCACTGGCCTGCGTCGCTGCATTGGCTGCGGCCTGTGACAGCGGTAGCAGTTCCTCATCTCCTGTACCAGGCCCTTTGGCCGGTGGCGGTTTTGAGGATATTACGCCCGACGAACCAGGAACCACTACGCCTGCGCCTCTGCCGGAGGGGTGGAATAGAACGGTTAGCGGTGGAGGCAAAGTGACTGTCACGGCCGAGGAAGCCAACAGCGGCTCCAACTCCGTTAAAATCGAATCTACCGGTGGTTTCAGTCGTGCGTTTCTGACCCTGGACCTGACTAAAACACCGGCGTTGGAGAAGGAAATCTTCGGCAGCATGTGGATCTTTATAGCCGACGAGAACACCGGCGGCGGAGACTTCACCTTCCTCCAGGCCGAAGGCTATACACCACAGGAAGATTCAGGGGCGCCGGCGGGTACGACAGTCATGTACCGCGGCCGTATTGATCAGCGATACGACCATGTCACCACCAATTACGAGACGTTATATGACCCCGAAATGACCGGCGAATCTGCCTGGGTCAATGATTGCTCCAGGCAACCGCGCAATGTCAACACAGGTATGCACTTGCCGGCGTACGTCATCCCCAAGAATGAATGGGCCTGCGTTCAATGGCACATCAAACAAAGCAATAACCATATAGATTTCACGGTTAATCAGATTCCTTTGGAAGAGATTCGAATTTATGGCCAGGGGCAGGGCTGTTCCGCTGGATCGGAGCAGGACGGTCATTGGTACGCACCCGAGCGGTTCGAGCGCCTGCACCTGGGCGTCACCCACCACTCCGAAGACGCCCTGCCGCGTACGGTTTATATTGATGACATCACCGTAGACACGCGACTGGTTGAGTGTGACGGCAGTCTGCGAGACCCAAGTCACCACTGATCATTCCCTGTCTATAGCCAAAGTCGCCGGTGTTCCCACCGGCGACTTGCGCCCTCCCATTTTCACCAAAAGTCTAAATGCTGCTGCATAAGTGCAGCCAATGCTGCTCTTAATTGCGTACAACGAGTACACCTGTCCGCGATTTGCAATTGTCTGGCCGGCGCGATCCGCTTGGCCATTTCAAGTAGGCCGTTGATAGCTTGCTATCTTCGCCGTGCATCACGGTTCAATCTGTGCCTTAGGAGACCCGCATGACCACTCGTTTCCGTATGCCCCAACTCCTTGGAGGCAGCTGCGCCGCTCTGTTCGCAGCACTGACACTTTCACTCTCCCCGGCTGCCTACAGCTCGCCGCCGGAGATTCAAGCCCTTGCCCCCGACGCGGAGTTACCCAGGCTTGACGTCCCCTATGTACCCACCCCGCAGGATGTCGTGGAGCGCATGCTGCAAATGGCTGATGTTCAATCGGATGACTACCTGATAGATCTGGGTTCTGGCGATGGCCGCATCGTGGTCACCGCCGTGCAGAAATGGGAGGTAAAGGAGGCGCTGGGTATTGATCTGGACCCGCAGCGGGTAGCGGAAGCTCGAGAAAACGCCGAAAAGGCCGGGGTCTCCGAGCAAGCCGCCTTTGAGCAAGGCGACCTGTTCGAGAAAGACCTCTCCGGGGCCAACGTGGTCACCATGTACCTGCTGCAGTGGGTCAACGAGCGCTTGAGGCCGGTTATTCTGGAGACGATGGAGCCAGGTACCCGCATAGTGTCACATGCCTTTGATATGGGTGACTGGCGGCCGGACCAGGAAGACCAGGTGGGCGGCAGCCGAATTTATCTGTGGATAGTACCTGCTCAGGTCGAAGGCAGCTGGCGCCTGCAAACCGGGGATGACCAGGACATTACACTGACGCTGACTCAAAGCTATCAATACCTGCAGGGTACTGCCGAGAGCGGCGACAGAATGTCGGTGATCAGTGACGCGCAATTGCAGGGCAATCAGATCAGCTTCACCATCGGCTCCGAGCGCTACATGGGAACCGTGCAGGGCGACAAGATCACACCGGTTGCCGGTGCGGGCACGGCAGATGACTGGCATGCCCGCCGACTCTGACAACCCGCAGTCCCCCGGCCTGGGTAGCCCCAAAAGGAGCCTGACCGCACTGGACGGCATCGCGGTACTGGTGGGTGTAGTAATCGGCATTGGCATTTTTGGCTTTCCACCCCTGGTCGCCCAGCACACCGACAGTGCTTTGCTGTACATGGCTCTGTGGGTGGTGGGAGGCCTGATAGCCCTGATCGGCGCACTTTGTTATGCCGAGCTGGGCACCACCTACCCGCACGCGGGCGGTGAGTATCACTATCTGCAAAGCGCTTGGGGCCAAAGCGTGGGCCTGTTGTTTGCCTGGGCGCGGGGAACGGTCATTCAGACAGGATCAATTGCTGCGGCTGCTTTCATTTACGGGCAGTACGCGCAACAGTTATTGCCGCTAGGGGACTGGGGTGCGGCAATCCATGCGGCACTGTCTGTGGTGTCTTTGTCTGCCTTGAATATGGTTGGCACCCGGGGTTCAAAACGGCTGCAGATTGTATTCACCGGCCTCACGGTGCTCGCCCTACTGTGCGTGATTGCCGGCGGCCTGCTGTTTGCGTCTTCACCTGCGGCTGAATCGGTTACTCAGAGCTCTGCTGGCAATGTGGGTGGCCATTGGGCCGGCGCGCTGGGAATGGGAATGGTTTTTGTCCTGCTAACCTACGGCGGCTGGAACGAGGCCGCCTACCTGTCGGGCGAGTTGAAAGACCCCAAGCGCAACATTAGCCGGGTGCTGATACTGGGAGTAACACTGGTGGGCATTGTCTACCTGCTGTGCAATTGGGCCTACCTGCAAATCTTTGGCCTGGAGGGCTTGCGCCGCAGCAATGCGGTAGGTGCAGACCTGATGCACATAGTGGCAGGGCCCATGGCTGCAGGCCTGCTGAGTGTGATGATATGTTTGGCCGCGCTCAGTACCATCAATGCAACTGTGCTGACCGGTGCTCGGGTTTATTACGCCCTGGGTCGCGATCTTCCCCGGCTGCACTTTCTGGGCGCCTGGCATGAAGGTGGCGGCACGCCCAAACGTGCCTTGGCGCTGCAGTGTGCAATTACCCTGGGCCTAATTGCCTTTGGCGCCGCCACGGAGAACGGCATCAGCACCATGGTGGCCTACACCGCGCCGGTGTTCTGGGGCTTTATGCTGCTCACGGCACTGGCTTTAATCAAGCTGCGCCAACGCCATCCCACCCGCCCAAGACCCTTTCGCGTACCGCTCTACCCTTTCACCCCGCTGCTTTTTGCAGCCACCTGCCTGGGTTTGTTATGGTCCAGCACGGTCTATGCGGGTGCGGGGGCAATTGCAGGCCTTTTGGTGCTGGCCGCCGGCGTGCCGCTGCTGCTGTTTCGCAACAAGGAGGCTGCCGCAAAACCGGTGTCTGCTTGACCCTGAGCCTTCGCCGTATTGTATTTGAGCTTGTGCATAATCCGGTCACAAGTCAGGCCCCTGGTCATAACCATAGAATGGCTTACGCAGCCGAAAAAACGGTAAGCTTGGGTTAATCGTCGGTTTCGTCAATGTAGGCGGGGAAATACCAATTGTGTAGAAACTCGTCAAATGAATGCGCCAGCACCTCAGAAAAGGACTCAACCTGGGCGTAAGGCTCATAGTTGATTACCGCCAGTTCATCGGCACCTGTGACCAGCTGCGTGTTGAAACAAAAAGCGCCATCCTCATGCCGATTGATCACCCACAGGTAGCCTGGCACATCGTATTCCTCTCTCAGGGCCTGCCGCATCAGTTGGGTAGCGCCAAACAAGCCGCTCGAACTCTCGGTGACCGGGTCTTCATCGGCAATGCCGCTAATCCGGTCATCACCAATTGACAGCCAGCCCCAGGCTTGTAAAAAGTGTTTATAGGAAGCCGGAAGACTAAACCCGACTGACTGCTCCAGCCGGGCTATCGCCTCTGGCGACGCACCACTGCCTACTCGAACACTGTTACCCAGGGCCTTGGCTGTGTCGATGCTGTCTTTGATACTGAACATTTGCGTGTCTCCTATAGGGCAGATATTAGAATATGTCCCGCAAACCGCACGCATCGGGCACAAAACCAAGGGTTTCAACGCGTGGCTGTTCACCCCGCCCCTAGAGGCGCTTCGCCCGCTCCCCATTAGATGAAACCCGTGGTTTGTCGCAACTCTGGACAAATCCGGGCGAGAGCTGAATAGTAACCACTATCCACGCCGCACACACCTGTATAAACCACCAAAAGGCCATTATTGGTCCAGAAGGATCTATACCAGATGCAGTCAAAACGCACTCGATTAGACCGGTTTATCAGTGCGCACTTAAAGATCAAGCGGGGCGACGTACGCGGTCTGCTGGCGCAGGGTAGACTGCAACTTGACGGCAAGCCGGCTGAAGCCATACATCAGTTTGTTGATGAATTCACTCAGGTGGAATGCGACGGACGTATTCTGCAGGCGAACACGCCCGTCTACCTGATGGTGAACAAACCCCCGGGAGTGGTGAGTGCCACTGTGGATACCCGCCACACCACCGTAATTGACTTGCTGGATACGGCCGGATTGCCCCCTTTGCACATTGTCGGCCGGTTGGACTACGGCTCCACCGGCCTGGTACTGCTAACCAATAATGGCCGCTGGTCCCGCTACTTGACCACGCCTGCAAGCCGTATTTACAAGGTATATCGGGTGACGCTAGCCAAACCCATTGATGCGGAGTGCGTGCGGGCATTTGCCGAAGGCATGCATTTCCCGTATGAGAACATCACCACCCGCCCGGCCAAACTGAAAGTTTTGAGTGCGTGCACTGCAGAAGTCAGCTTGATGGAGGGGCGCTATCATCAAATAAAAAGAATGTTTGGCAGGTTCCAGAACCCGGTGACGAGCCTGCACCGGCAGGCGGTAGGCAGGTTGGTTCTGGACCCAGCCCTGGCACCCGGTGAAAGCCGCCCGCTAACCCGGCAGGAAGTAGAACTGTTGATGCCCCCTCAGCAGTCCACCTGATACCGGCTGATCGCACATAAGAAGAACTGCCGTAAGACGAGAAATTGAATAAAGTCTGCGCGCAACACGCTGCAACAGCGGTGACAGCTGTCACACATGCCCCGAGCTTTCAGCAATCATCAACTGGACGGGTTTGTTTTTGCCAGCCAAGCGTTGACTTCAGCGTCAATCTGCGCTTCCCAATCCGGCTTTTTTTGCTGCACCAGTGCTTTAACGTAGGTTTCTATAGGCAATTGCACACCGTCACAATCGGCCATCACCGGCGGTACAGAAACGCGGACGTCCGACTTCAGCACGGTGACGTCGCCGGGCTTTAAAGGTGCGAAGCGGACCTCTCCCAACGTGGTGAAGCTGGCTTTACACGCCAGGTGAACACGAAGAAAGCTACTGGAGGCGTCACCACTTATATCAATCTTAAGAGGCATTTGGAAATGAATGCTGCCTGAGTCGCTGTGGACTGTGGGCCTGCCATTTTTTAACACCTTCAGAGTGTAGTTGCCCCCCGGCCAAGGGTTATTGGCCTGTTGATGGATGATACCGGGTGTGTGTTGCTCCAACAACTCCGACAAAAGCTGATTTGTTAAGCTGTCAGCGGCACTGACGTTTGCCACGCAGAGAAGCCCCAAAAGGCTCACCCCGGCTTGGGCATATACTAGGGTCTGTTGACGTTTCATCATCGCCTCTGTTGCACCTGAAAACGCGCC
>CAYNST010000047.1:0-24015 GCA_964399955.1 uncultured Cellvibrionaceae bacterium
GGCGCGTTTTCAGGTGCAACAGAGGCGATGATGAAACGTCAACAGACCCTAGGAGTGGGTATGTTTATCAGTGAATCCGCTGAGTTGAGATTGCTCAGCATGAACCATAGATATGAGCTTTTTAACCTGGTAGATGCAAATCGGGAGCACCTGCGTGAGTGGCTGCCCTGGGTTGATGCCAACCGGTCCTTGGCGGATACGGAATCCTTCTTGAGGTCGGCTATTAACCAGCATGAGTCTGGCAGGGGGCCGCAGTATGCAATTTTTTTTGAGATGGCTATGTGTGGTGTGTGCGGGTTTCATGCATTCGACACCGCTAACGGGATCGGTGGTGTCGGGTACTGGTTGAGTCGAGCCTATTCGGGCCAAGGTATCATGACCTTGTCCGTGAAGGCGCTGATTGAAGCAGGCTTCCAGGAACACCGTTTGAACCGCATCGAGATCGCCTGCGCTACAGGCAATGCGAGAAGCAGAGCCATCCCGGAACGTTTGGGGTTTAAGCTCGAGGGGGTGCTTCGTGAACGTGAAAATCTGTACGGCAGGCGTGTAGACCACGCCATTTATTCAATGCTGGCTTCAGAGTTTTTGCTCAACAACGCCTTGCGCCGCACCAGTCAATGAGCGCAACGCAATGAACCATAGGAGTGGCTACGCAAGGTGAGCCAGATTGTTCAGCCCAGAACAGAGCGTCTTCAGCTTCGCCAGTGGGTACCCGGCGATAAAAAACCATTTGCGGCTATGTGCGCAGACCCTCGGGTAATGGAATATTTTCCAGCCACTTTGAGCCGTGCCAAGAGTGATGCTATGGCGGACAGGTGCCAAATGCTGATGGCGGAAAGAGGGTGGGGAGTTTGGGCGGTCGAGCTACTAGAAACAGGGGAGTTCATTGGTATCACTGGGCTGAACATTCCCAGCGCAAAATTGCCTAGCTCGCCCTGCGTAGAAGTCCTGTGGCGGCTGGTCCCGTCGCACTGGGGGCGCGGATACGCTACAGAAGCAGGTGCCGCAGCTCTTAAGGTCGGCTTTGAGCATGTCAATTTGCGGGAAGTTGTTGCTTTTGCCGTTGTGAGCAACGATCGCTCTCGTGCCGTTATGGATAGGCTCAACATGGTCGATACCGGTGAAACCTTCAAGCATCCTGATGTGCTGGCGTCAAGCCATTTGCGGGAGCACAGCCTGTATAGAATATCTCGGGATAGATGGGCGGAAAGGGCAGTTTGACCAAATGCAGCGGCAGGTGCCATTCAGGCGCAGAATTTTCGCAGAGATATCATCTCTGGGCGCGGCGTGTTTGCTTTCATCATGATGTCCGCCCATGGCAAAAATGTAGCCATAGTGGCGTCAAATTTGTAAGCCACGCCCCGAAGCTCTCACACAAATGGTGCAAGGTGTGAAGCCGGATAGGGATTGGGTGCCTGAGGCGTCTCCGGACCACGAGCATGTCATTCAAGTATTTCCGGTGGCCCTGGATTTTATTGTGAAGGCAAGGTTTTTATCGCGTGATGGTAATAGGGCAGTCGATCAGCTCTCGCCGCAATTTGCCCGCCGCTGCGGTGAAAGATTCTACCCTATCCTGTGAGGAGTTGGCGGGACCCCGGCGGGCCAGTGCAGAAAGCATGTAAGTTGAGCGGCCACGGCGTGAATGGCGGTTGTCAGGCCTCTACTCGTCTTGCTGGAATCTGGTGTTATGAAAAATATGCATAATGGGTTGGCGATATATAGCGCATGCTGATCAGCAGGATTTTGCGCTGATTTGCATGACTATTGCTGCCTTCTGAAACCGCATACCAGGTTAATTGAAGTTATAAAAAACTTTGTCTTTTGGTATTGCAAATCCTTTTTTATGGGCGCATATTGCACGCTCAGGTGTTGTCACAGACTTCCTGATCTGTCCTAGGGATGATGGTCGTTGAAGCGTAGTACGTTCCTTTGTTTTTCGGGATTAACAGTACTAACCCACAGGGAAGGTTCCTGCGCTATCAGGCTTTTGGCGAACTTACCTTCTTGGATGATGAGGAGGTTGAATGCCTTTCGATCTCGCATTGGCGGATCTCGTTCGCCCCTATATTTTGCGCGGTGAGACAACAGCATGGCATGCCGCTCTGTCGGTTATCTACGTCGAGAGCTATGACACTGCAATCGGCGACGATGCCATTGTCATTCGCGGAATCGCGCGCTTCTCCGGCGATGTGGATCTGCCAGCGTTTGATCCTTCCACCGGTACACTGACCGCAGGTGCCTCGAATCAGGAAGGGCACCCCCGCAATCAACCCGACCGCCGCGAACCCTGGCTGGACATAACCGGCACCCGGGTGGAGTTCGCGTTGACGGTACCAAGGGCTGCGGGCGCTATCATTGCAGCCGGAGTTGCCTCCGTTCCCGGCGATGACGCGGATTTTCAGCCTGTGGCGGATGTGCTGGATGCCTTGGACGCCCTGCCCAATGATGCTCCGCCTTCCGACTATCCGGGGACGGGTTTTGTTCTGGACCTGGTCCTTTCCGGCATCGAATTGCGACCGCCATTTCTCAGTCCGGCGAAGATGGAAGCCAACGGCCTGCTGGTTCCCGACTCCTCCAGACCGGACGTGGTATTCCATCTGCCCAAGGTGAAGATTCGTCTAAGACAGGGGTCGGACCTCGCTGCGGTGCTCGATGTGTCGCTGGTGTCTCTCGGCGTGTCAGGGCTCGACGATCCCGGCGCGATGGATGCCGCCGAGATGATCTCCATGGAGCCGGCCTACGCCTTTATTGGCAGTGGGCGGGTAGTGGGTTTTGCCTTCCGGTCCGCCTATCTCGATCTGTCGGACGGTTACACGCCCCCCGAGGTACTGGATCAGTTCGGTTTTGACGACAGTTGGACCGGGTTGTATTTGCCCGAGGTAAGACTGTTTTTTGCCCCGAACGGCGCCGAAGATTTTGCAGTCAACGCCGGAGTGGAAAACCTGTTAATTGGATTGGGAAGCTCCAGTGGCGTAACCGGGGATTTTGATCTTGCAGTTATCAATCAGGGTGCGGGGGATCTTGCTTTAAGTGCACGCTTTTTTGACTCGCAGGGCAGGGCAATCGGCATCACCCGCTTGAACGATTCAAGCGCTGAGGTGCGGCTGCCGCCGACCAGCCGGCTGGTGGTGGATGTAGTGGGAGGCCGCGCGCCCTATACAATCAATGCGCAGTTTGATGGCGCCGACCATGCGGGCATGGTGCATGACATTTCGCTGACCGCAGCCGGCAAGACCATTACTGTCAGCGCGACCGATACCAGTACGCCCCAGAAGAGCCAGACGCTTGCGATTGCGGCGCGCCTGCGGGAGTCCGAGGTGGTGCAGCCGCCCCCCGGAAATCTGCCTGCCCAGCGGGCGGTATTGACCACAACTTCAATCACACTGGATGGCGAAGCGCGCACGGCACCCCCGCTCAGAATCATCAGCGACGGCGGCGAGAGGGTGGTGATTGGCCTCAGTGGTGTCTCACCCGATCCGGCAACCCAGTGGTTCGTCAACGATGTGGCGGCCGCCACCGGCGCCACGCTCGACCTGCCACTGGCTGGCGGTGAGAGCAAGGATGTACGCGCCTCCCTCCCTGGTAGCTCGGTCTCGGAAATCGACGGCTACTTCCGTTTTGATACCCCTCCGAAGAACGATCACATTGGCTACTCCCGGCAGACGGGAAACGTCAATGCCTTGCCCGCCACCGACCCCAGCACTACAGCGCCCTGGCCGCAACCACCCCGTCCATTCCTGGACGAGTGGCGGGATGTCCTGTCGCGGGTGGTGCCCAAGTCCATCACCATCATAGGCACCGCCAGCTTCGAAGGTGATGAAGCAAAGGCCCAATACAATTACCTGTTATCGCAGCGTCGTTCCCAGGGGCTGACTGCGTTGATTGATTCGGATCCGGCCCTTACCGGCTTTACCGTTAATCTGGAACCCCCGCCCGGCGCCATAAGTCCGCCGCAAACCTGGACCAACCATTGGATAAACCACGGTGCACCGCGTAACAACTGGTGGAAGGCGAGAATCAAGGATTTCAATGTCAATCTTCCCGGCCCTGTGATCGAAGGGGAAGTCGAGCGGCCACAGGGTGAGGCGCCGCCATCCCCGGTGCCGCCAACCCGGGACGACCCGCCCGACAACCCACCGCCGCCGTCGTGGTTCCGTTCGGCGCGCCTGAAAGTGCGCATTGTGCAGGATCAATTCGTCGCAGTGGAACTGTCGGGTTCGGTGGACTTTCAAACGGCGCTGGAGGAACAGATTGATACCAGTGGTGGCGTGTCAATTCCATCTGTGGAGGGCATGGGCAACAACCCGGCCGACGGCATAGTCGATTTTCTGTTTCTTTATCAGACTGACCCGGCCAGCCAGAGCGATGAGCTGAAGTTGTATATTGGCGCCGATCCGAACGACCGGGACGGGCTGGTTAAAACCGGCCAGTTGCCGGGGCAGGCGCTGCAGGCGCCCAGTACCGGGCGCAATATTCTGGGCATGACCACCATTTTTACGCCGCTGTTGGCGGAAGTGGCTCCGGCCAATCCGGCCGATGGCGGCGTAGCGCCCATTGTGCTCAGCGCAGCCGTGGTTGCTTTGCCCACTGCGTTGGCTGAAATAGAAGTTGAAGGCGAGCGTTTGCTGAACGTTGAACGTGTGGTGCTTTTTGGTGGTGAAGCTGTATTCGCGCGCCAGGGCGAGCGCTGGGAAACGTCAATTCTGTTTGATGTGGAAACCGCAATTTCCGCCAAAATAAAATTGGGTGGTTTCACCCTGCTGGAGATTCCTCGCGATACACCCCTTGCGGTGCGTTACAAGGCCATCGGGCTGAAGTTTGGGTATCCGCCCGGCTCGTCCGCCGCATGGGAGCTGCGGCCGGTGTTTGATCAGACCAGGGGGTATACGATCGATGTTTCCGGCCCGGGGCAGATCCGATTGCCAGACCCTCTCAATCAGATCCTTCAGGTTCTGGGTGCGAGAATTGCCCGTACCAATCCGCTTAATTTCGAGATTGATCTGGGTTTTGCCGTTGACCTGGGTGTGATTTCGGTTGAGCGCGCGCGGGTGCGTCTGCCGCTGGATCCCGTGGGCCCACCGGAACTCTCGGCATTTGCCGCCGGCCTCAAGGTGCCGGGGGTGATTGAAGGCCGGGGTTACATGGAGATGAACAATGTCGGCGGGACGATGGAGATCAAAGGCGGAATCGATGTATCGCTGATTCCCATCAAGCTGCGTATTGCCGCGCAGGTTGCTGTGGCGCAGATTTCTGAGGCCAATGGCGGCCCGGCAACGGGTGTGGCGATTGCCCTGGAGGTTGAGCTGCCGGTGGCGATTCCCCTGGCCCAGTCCGGCTTCGGTATCTACGGTTTTCTTGGCATGTTTGCCATGCACTACGCCCGTGACGAAGAGGGCATCGCTTCACTCACCCCGGCGCTGACCTGGCTGAAGGATCGTGCCCAGGGCAACCCCACCAATTTGCAGGCCTGGAAGCCGCAGGTTGACCGCTGGGCTTTCGGCGCGGGCCTGACCCTGGGCACCATGGGTTCCCCTGTCATTTTCAACGTTAAAGGCATGTTCCTGCTGGAGTTGCCGGGCCCGCGCATTCTGCTGGTGGTGAAGGCAAATCTGCTGGCCGTTCTTCCGGCACTGAAGGATAAAAACGCAGAAGGGACTTTTCTTTGTGTCATTGATCTGGATTTTGGCCGCGGCACCTTGACGATTGGTCTGGCAATTGATTTTTCAATCAAACCGATTGTTGAAATCAAGATTCCCATTGAAGCCTATTTCAACCTGGGGCAAGGGGGAGACTGGCATGTGTACCTGGGGACATTTCCAGGCAGTGACCATCTGGGCCGGCCAATGCCCGGGCCTATTCGCATCAATATTCTGGAAGTATTCAACGGCGCCGGTTATGTAATGATTTCCGGGCACGGCATTCCATCCTATCAGCCATCGGGAAGCAGTCTGCCGGCGCTGCCGGCAGTACATGGCACGGCTTTGGCCATGGGGCTGGAGGTGTCCATTGTCTGGGGCAATACCTCAATCAATCTCTACCTGCGTGTCACCGCCGGCTTTAACGCCATTCTCGGATTCGACCCGCTGTATGTCGGCGGTCTGCTTTACCTTCGTGGTGAATTGCGGCTGTTTATTATTTCTTTGGCGGCGTCCGCGCAGCTCTCAGTTCAGATCGGCCAGAAATTCACTACCGTGAACAATGTTGAGGTTCGCACCCAGGTTTCCCGCATCGACGGGGAGGTGTGCGGTGAACTCGATTTGTTTTTCTTTACTTTAAAAGGGTGCGTCGATTTTCATATTGGAGAGGAGCAAAAGATTCTGCCTCCAGCTCCCCGTCTGGTGACGGCCACTTCGTTGGTCAGCCGATCACCGGCACTGGCCCAGGGTACCGGTGTTGATCGTGGCATCGACAGCAAGATCGGAGATGCGGTTGCTGCCAACAGCGAACCGCCCCACGATCCCGCCGCTGAGGACGATCCTGACAGCGCCAATAGCATGCCAGTGGTTCCCCTTGATGCCATTCCCGTCGTGACCATGTCGGCCACACCGTGCGATGACGAGCTTACTGTGCTTGGATCGTCCCCGGAGGGCAGTCCTGGGGCCCCGGCCGATGGCTATGTCAAGCGTGGAGATTTTGCCTACCGGTACCATCTGAAAGAGGTTCGGCTGGAGACGGCGGATGGTTCACCGGCGCTTATGGCTGGAAACACGCCGTCGGTCTGGTGGACGCTGAATGGCCCCGCCGATGGCAATCTCACCGCGCAGCTCGCGCTGCTTAACTGGGTACCCAATCCCACACCCAAGGCGTTGGAGCGGACGCAGCACCTGGAGGAAATAGTCGTCGACCGCTGGGGCACAGTCTGCCACGACGCAGCACCTGCGGCCGCTGTTCTTTGGACGTTCAATCGCCAGCCGCTCGGGTCTTCGGAAACCGGGTGGAACCTTGCCGGTACGGCCTGGCCCGATCCACCCGATACTACGCGCTCCGCCGAGCCAGACCAGCAGCTACGCGTGTACGAAACCTGGCGCACCGGAATTCGCGATCTTGATCGACGGCGCGGGCTGATTCCAGCCATTGTCGAAGGCGGCCGGGTCCGGTGTTTTCCCCGCCAGGACGCAAACCCCACGCAGCGGGGCAAAACCCTGGCGGCAACCCGCCCCCGCGCCATTGCCGATCTGATGGTCGCACCACCGCACATAGCAGCTCCAGCGATACAACCCGCCGAGCCGGCTCCCATCCCGGGTCGAGCGGCAAAGCCGGTGCGTTTCAATGATCGGCTTGCAGACGAGCGTGACCGACTGCGCAAGGCCACCGCCGGCAGCCTTGGGCGTCACTTCACCGACACGCTGGATACCCCCGTGCTGCGCATCGATGAAGCCGTGCGCAAGATGGCCAAGGGAGAGGTCGTTCACCGCAGCTCTGTTCTTAGCAGTATCTCCCGCGCCAACGCCGAGGCCAGCACCACGGCAGCCGGTCAAACCAGCAATAATCCCGACGGGCCGGAATGCGATGGCCGGGTGCTGGCTTCACCGCTTTGGGACATCGGTGAGCCGGTGGTGTTCGGGAATCGTGCCTTGAGTGAACAGATAGCAACGCAGCTTAAGGAGGTAGAGCACCCGCACGGCCCGCTGTCGAACGTCGTGCGCGTCAATTGTGGTCCGATCAAGGCGGGAGCGCTGCTACTGTTGGTGAACGAACGGCTGCTCAATAAGGAACAGGGCGAAGAAGGCGGCCTGATGCTGATGTACCTGGATAAGGACAACAACATCATTGGCAAGCGCCCGATTAGATTCACCGACCTGGTCAGTGTGACAGGGCTGCCACCACGTTGGGTGGATTTCAGCGGCCCCTGGGTGGAGGAAATTTTTCACACGCTAATGTACGCTCAGCAGCATCTGGCGCAGCGCAGCGCGGTGCTGCTTGTGCTGGAGCCACCGGAAGGCACCGCCAAATTAGATATAGGCGTACTCCACAGCAATCTCAAACTGGCTCACCAACGCGAGCAAATGGGCCGGCCGTTTTACGTGGCAGCGATAGAGCTGACAATGGGTTCGGAGATTGAGCGCTCGGAATACGACCAGACACAGGTTCAGCGCAACCGCGAGGTGGTTGAACGTTTCCTGGGGCCGCAAAGCGGCGATGTGGCGCTGATGTTCCCCAATAAAACTTACAAGGTCACCACGGTTACGGACGTCAACGTGCGCGATGACGAAGGCGAGGTACAGCCCGGAAGCACCCAAACCGAGACCTTCTGGTTCCGCACAGACCGCAAGGCCCCGCGCCGACTGGACCCCTGGTTGCTGTGCACCACCCCGGCCGAGCTTGAGCAGCATGTGTTCGGCCATGAGGCACTCAGAATTGTTTTTGCAACCCATGACCTCGACAAGCTCTACGCCGCCTACGGCAAGGAACTGCGTGCCCGTCTCAAAGCCGCTTCGTTCCGGCAGGTGGACGAGCCTGGCGTGCCGCATCCCTTTCCCATCAATCCTGCCACGCTTGACTATGTCAAAGCGCATCATGTTTCGCCGTTCGAAGCTGTGCTGACCGAGCTGATGGCCAAGGTCGGCCCCTGTGTTACCGTCGATGAAAGCCGCGTGAGACATTCGATGGTCACCATTCCAATACCGCTCGATCCATTCACCGACTACATCCTCGATATCGAGGCGGTGGATATAAATGCCGGTAGCCAAGAGGTGGGAGAGCGTGTATTGCGTCGCGCCTTTTCCACAGGCGCCTTCGCCTCAACGGAGGATTTTGTAACGGATTTTGCCGGCACCACTACCGAGCACCGGGCGGTGAACAGCGGCGCGCTTCAGGCCATCGGTGCGCAGTTTTCGTCGCGCCAGCCGGAGGGCGCAGAGTTCGACAGCGCATTGATCAGCGCCGGTCTCGAGCCCATGCCCACACCCAGGCATCCGCGCGTTTTGATTTTCTGGCAGCAGCAGAACCCGGCGGCCAAGCCTCAGCCGGCGGCGGTGATGATTGATGCGAGCGAGCCGATACACCGAACGCGGGCACTGCCACAGGAAATCACCACCGACGATGAAGTTCCGGTTAAACGACTGGTGCTTGCCGAGCAGGAATGGCTGACCGTGGCCGAAGGCTCAAACGGTGATTCCGTGGTCGACAAAATCGTATTTGCACCGGGACGTCAACGGGCGTTGCTGACCCTGAAACCCCAGTCCCGCAGCAAGGTGCTGCACATCGATATGATCCGGCGGGCATTTCCGGCCGATTATCTGGACGGTGACGGTGCCACCGACCAAGCCTACCGGATTGTTTCGGAGACTTTGTTGCGGGCACCCTGGGAAGAAACCGAGTGAGAGGCGAATAACAATGCCAAGAATATTCGATGCAAGCGCCTTGTGCGCGCAGGGTGCGCTGGTTACCGCCAGCGACATGGTAAACAAGAGCACAGTTTCTTACCCCGGTGTGGCCGGTACCCAGGGGGCGGCCATTTTTTTGCGTTGGCAAATCAACCCCCGCGTCGGTATGCCCCTTGAACCCTTCAAGGTCTGGCGCCGCCCTGCCATACCGCTGGGGGAAGAATTCAAGATCGGCACGTCAATCATAGCGCTGCCACCCCTGGGCCATGTGTTGATGTTTGACGAACCCGTGGTGTCCTTCTCGGCCACGGTGCAGTCCGAGGGGGCGGCAAAAACGGTTGTCGTGTTGCCGGTTGCCGATGGGGTAGGGTTAGGCAGTGTGCTGGGCGCGCTGAGCTACAATCTGCAGCCCAACGGTTGGCGGTCATTTACATTTCAGGCCCCCTACATCACCGGCGTACTGCTGCTGAACACCAATACCCTGCACAAGGTCACGGCGATAAAAGTGTCGGAGGCTGAAACGATCGCCGGTTGGGAGCTGGTTGAGACGGTCGGGTTACCGGTGGACGGAGCACAGTGGCATGACCTGCCGGGGCAGAGTCACGGTATCAAACAGGGCCTGGTGGGGGCGCCTCTGCCTGCCAAAGAGGCGGCTGTTGACCGCTATGTCCGGGGCGTCAATCCATTCGGCTGGCAGCCGGTGTTTCCCACGGGGGAGACTGCGCCGGTTTGGGAGCTGCCTGGCGCTGCGGGGCTGATAAAAGAGGCTGAAGCGGATCTGCTGCCGATGTTGCATGAGGCCATGGCCCTGCCTGCCCATTTGCAAGGTGCGTTCACCCGTGACTTTGTTGTTCACCCGCCCGAAAACGCCGCCGGCAAACGAATGGACGTTGAGGACGGCTCCGCGCGGGTCAATCCGCTGACACTGCTGCAGATGGCCGTGTCCACGGATCCACTGCAGGCGGTTACGCTCGGTTTTGGTACCGGGTACGCCTATGAGGATCTGCCTACTCTGGCAATCAGCGACAATTACGTTTTTTTCGGGGACGAAAATGTCAGCGACTGGGACTATATGGTTACCGGGCGCTGGGCCAGCGACAAGAAGGATCAAGGCAAGGAAGTGGAGTACGCAGCCTTGATCCCGCGCCCCCGCAGGGTCATGCCCGCTCCCGCACCGGCCGACCTGCAACTGGATTTTCTCGGCCACCATCAACCCGCAGCAGCAGATCAGCCCTGGACCGCCGCCGCGCGCTTGTCCTGGGAGCGCTCCGTTCTCGACAATCTTTCTAAGGTTGCAAGTTTTGCGGTTGGCCGCGCCGATCTGGCCACGGCAAATCCGGCCGCTGCGCTGATGCAGTCTCATTTTGTGGCTGCTGGCCATATGCCAATTGGCGATGCACGGCACCCGAAGGATCCCGAAACAACCCGGCAGAGTGCCACCGACAGCGCCTTTGCCATTCCCAACAATCCCGGCTTGGTCAATGCGCGGTATGCAGTGGCCACCCAGAATATCTTTGGCATCTGGAGTCCCTGGGTCACAGTGCCGTTCCAATCAGCACAGCCTGAACCGGACCTGGTTCAGATTGTTGCCGCCCATCTGGTGCCGGTGGATCCGGGCCCGCCGGCCACCGTCTGCCCCGCGTCGCTGCAGATTGATTTTGTGCTGGACTGGCGCGTGCGCCGGGTGCAGATCGTTCAGTTTCGCGGCCGGCTCTTCGCCGCCGCCAATCGACATCAGCCACCACCCGGTGGCTTTCCCGCCGGCTTGCAGAAGTCCCTTGCGGGGCCTGCTTCGGCGCTGACGGTTACCTTCTCGGGCGACACACCCAGCGTGGCCGGGGGGGACATCATTTGCCTGGACGCACAAGGCGAGAAAGCCGTGGCGCCAGGATCGGGCAGCCAGGGTGAAAGCCGCCGCTATCGCCTGCGAATAGGAGGTTTTGAGCTGGATTACGCGGCGACACCCCACATTGGCCTTGCCCTGCAGGGACAGTTGACGGAGCGGCTGCTACCGTCGCGCAACGGCGCCTGGACACCGCAGCCCAAAGTAGCCTATGCATCGGACCCACGGGCACGCGCCACCGGTGTGATACCCATCGTTCCGCTGGCCAGTCTCCCGGACGCCAACGGCGAATGCCATGCCCGGATTCATTGGGCAGTGGCACCGGCTGCGGAAGGCTACGCGGTCTATACCTCGAGCGAGTTCACCCTGCTGACGCGTACAGGACAGTCCCACCCGGAAGCGGAAGCCATTCTGTCGGAGCGCCTGATCGCGCTCAAGGCCGCCTTCAACAGCAACAGCGATCGCAACGCCTTCACCCGCGTCAATAGCACCTTGCTCAAGGCCAACAGCCTTGATGTCACCTTGCCGCGCGGTTCACAGGCCATACATTGCTGGGCGGTGATTCCTGTCAGTGCCGGTGGCATAGAAGGACCCTGGCCGTCCGGGCCGGCTGCGGCCGATCAGCTGATGGTGTACGCGGCACCCAAGGTGGCCGAGCCTGCACCGCCGCGCATCGAGGTGCGCCGCGTCTCGACCGGTACCGGTTTTGCAGCTGCGGTCCGTGTTGAAACCCGGGGAACCTCGGGCGCTTACCCCCGGCGCATCTGCCTGTATCGAACCCGGGTTGCCGACGCTGCGCGGCGACTGAACAGCATGGGATTTCCAATTGCGGAGATTGCCGCCAGTGGCGGCGGCTGGAGTGTGGTGCCACCCAGCCCGGCGCCAGAGGAGTGGATCGAGTCGGTCAGTGGCACTGACCAGCCCGGAGGTTCCTGGCGGTACGTCTGGTATCGCGCCGTCGCCTGGGCCGACCCGATTCCGGAGCGCGGGGTACTGGGCGGGCGCTCGCAGGCCTCGCCCGCTGTGCCCATCATCATCCCGCCCGACGGGCCGCCGGCGCTGGGCGTGCTGGCGCCCTCCTGGCCTGGCGGCGGTATCGGTGATGTGCAGCTTGATTTTGCCTCCAGCGCGCCCGTGGCGCCGACGCCACTGGGGCCTCATGTGCTGCATGTTCACGTTGTTGAGCGGGGCATCAAGGAGCCGCTGATCGCCAGCGCCCTTCCCCTGGCCGATCTACCCACCAGCGCACCCGGCGGCGCCGCTTCCGGACTGTGGCGAGACTCCGACACCGGCTACCGGTTGCTGATCCGCCGCACCCATGCCGCCAATCCGGCCAGCGTGACCGTGCGCATGGTGGACCCGCTTGGGCGCAGCAGCGAGCGCAACCTGAGTATCGGCGAAGGTTCGATTGTTCCGGTGCCGGTGCTGTCAGGCATTCAGTCTTTTACCATCTCGGGCAGGGGAGAGGTGTTTACCTTCACCATTGACAACGCCAGTGACGAGGTGGTGGGGGGCGAGTATTACCGCCTTGCCCTCACCCTGACCCTGCGGCGCGCGCCAAGCGATGCCGACCCGGCGCTGCCATGGTTGGGTGCCAGCCCGCCCCGGACGCACGGCGGCACCCAGTTTACCCGGCATGGCGATAAATTAACCTATTCCGCCCGTCTGAAGGACATTCCCACCACCGCACCCACTGAGACCATCGCGGTCAGCCGTCAGCGCATTGGCGGCCGGGTGACCGTCAGCCTGTTTGTCCGGGCCGATCTGCGCAGTGTGGAGGCCCGGGTGATCTCCCCGGATGGCACTACCATCATCCGCACATCACGCGGCTAAGGAGTCAAAGGCAATGGTTCAGGTTTACACACTGACGGTGAACGCGGCAGCGCAGGCGCTGCAGGACAACGGGCTGGATGCGCTGGGTCTTACCACGCTACGCCTTTCCCCCTCCTGGGGCACGGCCATTCCCGAGTTTGAGGCCGCCACCTTGCGACTGACACCGTCAGGCAATGCCTCGGCCCCATTCCGAGGCACGCTGGAATATCTTGATGACGGGGCGGAATTCCGGGATGTCAGCGGCGCGCCGATCAGCGGGCCGGTGGCGGTGTTGCGCCTGCACCCGCAAGCCGTGACGCGGCTTGACGGGCTGATGACTGCCCGCTACGCGCCCCTCAACCAGCGCCATCACCGGCTGGTTCCGGAAAGCCTGGTTTTTACCGGTGCGGTGCCCGACCCGGACCGGTCGCCGCAAACCTACGAGCCGGGGGAAAACCTCGGGCGCACCGAGCCCATGAGCTTTCATGACAACCGGGGCCTGATCATCGACCCGGTTGCCGTCGCGGCCATTTTTGCCGACCTGCTGGCTGCCTACCCGGCCATCGACGCGTCCGATGGGGGTGATACCGAGGGCGCCGGAGGCGTGGCCAGCATTGCCGGACTGGACTCGGGTATCCGGGTGCAGGTCACCGATCTGCATGGACGACCGTACAACGCGGTGCCCGAAGGCCCTGCCGTCGAGGCGCAGGACGACGGTGGTACTGCTCAGGCCACGCCCGATGGGTCGGGGCTGTTGACGCTCACTGCCGGGCACCTGCTGGCCGGCTCGGGCGTTGCGGCGGCCAGCCGCTTGCGACTGGGCTGGGCTACCGGCGGGGTGATGTCCGCAGGCACTCTGGCGCTGCCGGCGCTCGCGCCCGACGTCACTCTGCCGCACCAGTTCTTTCGCGCCTTTGCCGTTGATCTCGACTGGCATCTGCGAGGCAATCGCACCACCAGCAGCGTTCGCGGCGTACCGGCAGAAGACGGGGACTTTCCTGAAGACCTGAAACCGCTGGTTCGCGACGGCGTCACCGTCGATTACCTGACCGATGGACCGGACCTGCTCTCCAGTGCCGGTCAGGTCATCGAACGCATCATCGACGCGCCTGGCAGCAACATGATCTTTGCAGTGGCGCCGGTGATTGAAGACGGCGTCGGACTGCCCCCCGCGCCCGGCGTACCCGCGCATTGGCCGGCTTTTCCCGCCCCCGACACCGGGGTGGGTTTTGCCGGTGGCAACGCCTCGCCCACTTCCCAAGCTACCGCCGCCTGGACTGCGGGCAACGATGTGGTCGTCACCCTGGCCGCAGACAGTGTGCCGGATGGCGCTGCGGTGCGTCTGTTTGCCCAGCGGTTTCAGCTGATTGAATCGATTGGCGAGGCGCCATCGTTCCTGCGCGGCGATGGCGGCGCGGCCATTGCCTCCGCCGGGGCGCCAACCGCGATCCTGGTCGCCAACCCCCTCGGACTGGCCAGCGGAGATCCCAAACCCGATCCGGCAACATTGGTGTTTGATCTGGTGGTGACGACCCGGGTGGGCGGAACGCGCCTGTTCGGCAATCGGAGGTTGCCGATTGACGCCGGCCCCGTGGCTCCACCCGCAGACCCCTTCGGCGCGCCGGATCCGATGGCGGTGCTGCCCGCAGCGATCAAAGCCATCGCGCCCGCGCCGCTATTCGGAATTGCCCGCACTGCGCCGCCGCCCGGAGGGCTGTCCGATCCCATCGAAATCGTCCGCGCACTCGGCAACGAAACTGAGCCCCGGGAAGGGCCACGCCACCCCACCATGGGCCGGCTGGAACTGATAGTGGTGAGCGGCCTGGCGAACGCGGACCAGCTGGAAGAGGGCCTGTTGTGGGAGGGCGTGCTGTCGGGCGCGCGCTGGAGCAGAGAAACCCGCAGTGCCGCACCGCGAGCCGGCAATCCGGGCAACCCGGCCGGGCCGGACACCCACGCCGGTGGCGTGAGAGCCACTGGCGCTCTGGGCTTTGACCTGGCCCGTCACGCCGTGCGCAGGGTGCAACCGATGCTCCCGCTGCCGGGCGGCGCATCCAGCGTCACCTCGCCCGGGTGGATTGTCATGTCCGGCGGCGACAATATGAATCCGCCGCTGCACAACGCCGACAGCCCTCCACCTGCAGGCACTTCCTCCGGTGTGCTGCTGCAGACGGTTGCCGCCGTGTGTGAAACCCCTGAGCTGTCGCTGCTGCCTGAGGGCAACGCTCTGGATACCGACAGCCCCATCACCCTTGATCAACTGCTGGATACCGTGGCCGGTGCCCTGGGCATACCGTCACCCGCCGACTCCATCACCATCGGCAACGAAGATCGCCTGATCAATGAAGTCCGCCGGGAATACTTCCTGGCCCGACACGGTGCGCACGATGCGCTCTGGTCACTGGCAAGAGCCATGTCGGAAGCGGACGAATTCATTTATATCGAAACCGCCGGTTTTGCCCGCACTGCACGCCCGGATGGCGATCCTGAAGCCCATGAAGTCGACCTGGTGACGGTGATGGCTGAACGGCTTGCGGTGCAGCCGAATCTGAAGGTGGTGATCGTCACGCCGCGCGAATCGGACCTGCTCCCGGCGCCGTTTGCCCGGCGGGCGATACAGCAGCGCAAGGAGGCGTTCGACCTGCTCGCGGCAGCGGCGCCGGAGCGGGTGATGGCGTTCCACCCGCGCGGATTCCCCGGACGGTCGGCGCTGTTGCGCACCACCAGCGTCATTGTGGACGATGTATGGTCGTTGACCGGTGCCACGCACCTTCGCCGGCGGGGCATGACCTTTGATGGCAGCGCGGCGATTGCGTCACTGGACCGGGACATCGCGGCCGGCTACAGCCGCAAGGTTCGCCATCAGCGCATTGCTTTGATGGCCGCCAAACTGGGTATCAGCGCATTTGACAGCGAGGGTTTACCCGTGCCCAACTATCAGGCACTGGCACGGCCGGCTTCGGCCTTTCGTCTGGTGCGCGATCTGCTGGCGCAAAAAGGGTTGGGTCTTATCTCGCCGCTGTGGCTCGGCCCTGAAGACGCAAGCGTTCTGCCCCAGGAGCATGACATTGCCGATCCTGACGGCGCCAATGGTGCGCCGGCCGGGTTGGGGCTGGCGGCATTTTTGAGCGAAGCCTAAAAAGGGTGTGGCAAGGTCACGAGACGGGTCAATGCTGTGCTGCGCCCCTTAGGGGCCGCCTTCACAGCCGCGCCACCCTGCGCCCGGCAGGGAGTTCACCCTTGGCTAACGCAGCTATGGTCACATTGGGGTATTCGTTGATCAGAGGTCAAAAAATCTTATTCAGGAGCTTGGTGAACAGCGAGCGTTCACTTGCGACTGTGCGCTCCAGCCCTTGTGGATCTCTCGCCAACCAGGACCCGGTCGGCTCGCAGTGTTGCTCATATAAATCACGGTCAGACGGCGAATCCTGTTGATAGCCTTGCACCTCAACCATTGATTTAGCAAGCCCACGACAATAGGAACTGTCTGCATCATAGGCAGCTCCCACGGTGTTCTTGGGCGCGGTTGTACAACCAACAGCAAAAACGGCGTAGGCGATAACGACGAGGAGCTGAGCAGGCACGTATTTTTTCTCCGTTTTTTTGATAGGACATACCGGTGGCCGATGATAACACCTCCAGCTATGCGCGAATTCGCGCACATCCATTTGCTGACCCGCCGATTTAGCCAGGTGCTGCGGCCGCTCCAGAGAACAGGCAGGACGCGAAACGGGCGGTCCGCAAGAGTTCAAATTAGTTTGAACCCTGAGTTTGTGGTGCAGTAAGAGGCGGCTGCGCAGGGGGCGTGCTTGTCGGCAGCGGGTAGCCGTCCGTCAGCGTGTGCAAAAACACGATCACCGCCTCAATTTCTTCTTCCGTGAGTTCAAGCTGGGTATTCAGCAGTCGGCTTACGTTATCTGGATAGGGTATTGGTCCCCAACGCTTGCGATCATCCATATTGTTGTAATAATCCATCACGTCGCGCAGCGTCTTGAAGACGCCGTTGTGCATATAGGGTGCGGTCAGGGCAACGTTTCTCACAGTGGGTGTTCTGAAGCGACCGGTCGCACGTTTGCGCTCATCTGCATTGAGTTTTTCATTGCCTCCCAGCCCGGGGTCGGGTTGGAAGTGAGCGTCTTTGAGTTCCGGATTATCCGGCACCCAGATATTGTGGTAAACGAACTGGGTGAAAACGGATCTGTTATTGATTTCGCCCGAATGGCAGTCCTGACACATCCCCTTGGTACCAAAGACTTCGCGCCCAAATTTTTCCTGCTCTGTCAGTTCAAGCAGCCCCTGTTGCGCGTAATCAAACTTGGAACTGAACGGAGCGAAGGCGTCGGTCATCTGGAAGGCTTGCAGGGCTTCAGCCGCCGCAGTGATCAAGCGGTCATCGTTGGTAAATACCTCCTTGCCAAAGATGTCGATAAACAGAGACTTGTAACTCAAATTGCGCAGGCTGTGGGCCAGTGTGCCGGGGGTGTTGTTCATTTCATGCGGATTCAGCAACGGCCCCAGGGCTTGCTCCTGCAGCGTGTCTGCACGCCCGTCCCAGAACTGCCCGCCCACCCAGGTCTCACGCCAGTCTTCATAGAACAGAGCGGGTGCGAACTGGGTGTACAGCAATGTCGGCGCGTTGCGAGCGCCTTGCTTGCCGTTGCGGCCCACGCTCACAGGAAGATTCTCGGCAAACGCCCGGTCGGGCAGGTGGCAGGTTGCGCAGGACTGACCGGGAGGATTGGACAGTGAAGGGTCATTGAACAGGGCGCGACCCAGGTCAGCCTTCTTTGGCTCATAGCCCCGTGGGGCACCAGGTGGTTGCTCGGCACAAACGGCGGCGGTGGCCATACCGCCGCAAAGTAAGACAACCATCAGCTTACCGATGCAACGCATGGCTTTTGCTCCAGTCTCCGCTTGACTCTTTGTAAGAAAAACGGGATCACAGGTGAGGGCGGTGTGCAAAAAGTAGACACATCAGCATAGTCATACCGAATAACAGACGCAATCCCGACGCTCGCTTTTGCAGGCCAGGTATACAACATCAGGACGACAGGAGCACAGTTGAAGTGCGGATTGCAGCGCCCAAACACAACATGATTGCTTGCACTGGATGTGCGCTGGCGCAGTAGGTTATAGTTCCAGGCGGCGTGGCCGTATTTGAGATTCGTTCAAACGCCCCGCCAGGCTGAACCCTAGCTTTCAGCATTGATTTATAAAAATAATATTGAGAATTGGTATGCAGTTGCCCATAAGGTTCAGCGGCCCAATGACCTGCACCGGCATTTTTCCTCGCCAGTTGCCTTGCAGTTGCGAACCCGGTATCAAAGCATCTTTCTGAATTCCCCCGGGCGATCTGTGCCGAGACCGGCATTTGACCCGGCGTACCTTTTGATGGCGGTTGGTTTGGGTGCAGCCGCAGCTTGGGGAATCCTACAGTTCCGAAGGTTCGACGGGTTCCCACTCTGCCACCTGTTCATGCATGGGCAGAGATGGACACACTGTTGCAAGCGCCGCGCGCCAGTTCTGCTTTTTATCTGACTTCAAATGGGATGACAACTAGCCAATGGCAGCCGCATCGGGCCGACTCTATCATCTGGATTTTCTTCGCGCGTCAATGATGTTTTTGGGTGTACTGGTACATGCGTCTCATGCCGACTTCGATCTGGGCGAGTATGAACCCATCAGGTTTATCTCCGAGTCTTTCCGGATGGCGTGCTTTTTTCTGATTTCCGGGTATTTCTCGGTGCATGTGCTGGCGCGAATGTCGCAGCCGTCGTTCATCCTCAAGCGATTGGTCATGCTTGGCGTTCCTGCCGTTGTGTGTGTGGTGCTTCTGGTGCCACCCACCGCAGGCTGGATGCGGACCTATTTTGTTGAAGGGGGCGCCCTGCAGGGGCCGAGGTTTGGCTGGATGGGCCACGCGTGGTTTCTCTTTGTGCTGTTGTTTTATACGCTGGGCACCGGTCAGACTCTTCGCTTGGTCAATGCGCTGGTGGCAATCGCCCAAAGGTATATCCCACTTGCTGCCGTTCAATTGCTGCTGTTCCTGGCCGCCGTCGTCTTTGCTGTTGCAACCACCAAGACTATTCACAAATTCGGCCCGGGTTTGCCCTTCTACCAGGCGTGGGGTTTTCTGCTGCATTCCACCTTCGAGTATCTGCCGTTCTTTGTACTGGGCATGATGATGCGTCAGTGGGCCAATATTTATCACTTCTTTCATGCCCGGCCTTTGATCTGGCTTGTGGCATCCGCGCTACTGCTGCCCCTTCACTACTATCTGCGCCAATTTGAGATAACCGGCACGCTGCAACACTTATGGCTTCTTCTGATTGCCTACTCCACTGCGGTCTGTATTTCGGCAACTCTTTTGTCGCTATCCGTGCGGTTTTTGGGTGGCGCCAGCACCGTCGTGCGCATCTTGTCGGAGTCAGCGTATACGGTTTACATCATTCACTACGTGATTATCGCCTGGATGCTGATGGAGCTTCAGCGCTGGGGCGTAGGCATGACGGAGCGGATGTTGGCGGCCTTTTTGTTGGCGTCCATTCTGGGCGTGGTGGTGCACGTGGGGTTGGTTAAAAAGAGTCGGCTGGCAGCATTTCTGCTGAACGGAAGGCTGCACACTAAAAAGCCGCTGCCCGCCGTCTGAGACAAATAAGAGCCCGCATAACGGTTAGAACCGCCAAATGCTGTACGCAAGCAGCTCGAGTCAACCTGCCACCGTGATATCGGCTCCTGTGGTTGCCGACGCCGTGGGGCAGAGCCGGTTTACCTTCGCATCTGCCACCTAAGGTTTGCCGGGCAGGGCGCCAATCACGGAGCCCGGTAGCCGAAGCACCCCTTCCCGGCCAACCCTTCCCCTTCGGTTTTAGTCAACCGGCACCCGCCATATTCCGAATTGGCCTAATACCAGAACCGGCGACAGACGTTTGCCGCTGGGAGAGTGCGCGTTTGTGGACTATACATATTAGAGGGCCCATACCGGCGTGCTGAACCCGCCGGAGCGGTCTGCATCTCACGGAAGGGCGCCAGCTTTGGCCACCTTGCTTTTTTGGAACTTACAGCTCCCCGGCAGGCACCTGCATGACCCACCTATTCCATCGCTTTCTTCAGGCACTTTTCCCGTTGGCGTTCGGTGTGATGGTGATGACGAGTGCGTACGCCACCGAGTACCCGGAAGCCATGAGCTTCATCAATATCATGCAGGACAGAAGCGAATCATTGGGTGAGGTCGAAGAAATCATCCAGGATCAGCAGGGTTTTATCTGGCTGGGTGGGCGCGGTGGCCTGGCGCGTTTTGACGGCTACGACCTGCATCTGGCGCAGGTTCAGACCGACCCCAATGACCCCTCCAGCCTGGAGAAGGTTCACTCCGTGCAAGATTTGTTTGAAGACAGCCGGCAAGACTTGTGGGTGGCTACCCGTGCGGGTTTGTTGAAGTACGATCGGGACAGGGACGTATTTCTGACGTTGAAGCCCCAGGATGGCGAGTGGGTTGAGGCTTTCCAATCAATGATCAACCACATCGAAGAGGCACCTACCGGTGAGTTACTGATTGGCGCCTATAACGGTTTGAATATCGTCGACACCAAGACGTTGAAGGTCACTGTGTTGACCCATGATGACAATGACCCGCAGAGCATAGCCAGCAATACCATCAGAAGGATTACCGTAGACAGACAACACAATGCGGTTTGGCTGGGTACCGAATTTGGGTTGGACCGGATGGATTGGGCCACTAAGAAGGTCACTCACTATAAGCCCCATGCATCCCAACCAAGCTCACTGCCGGATAACAGTGTAATCGCGTTGGCGCAGGATAATGACAGTAACATCTGGGTAGGGGTGCGTCAGGGCTTATACCGCTTTGACATACGGACTGAGGTGTTTACGCGTTACCGTCACGACGCTAACGATCCAACCAGTTTGGGCGGGGACCATGCCCTGGATTTACTGGTTGATGACGGTGGCCGGCTGTGGGTAGCGTTTGATAAAGGTGGCCTGTCGCTGTACGACGCGCGCAATGACCGCTTTATTCGCTTTCCAGGTGACGGCACCAAAGGCGCCCTGGCATTCGATTCAACGCGTTCCATTTATCAGGACCGCGTTGGCGATCTCTGGGTGGGCACCTATCCTAACGGTGTCAATTTTCATGACCGGTCATCAACGGCGTTCTCTGCCTATCGACAGGGTGCGGAACGGCCCAACGGCCTGCTGGGCGACTACGTCGGCGCACTACTGGAAGACAGCAAAGGCAATATCTGGATTGGAAGCGGTGGCGTCACGCGCATTGATGCCAAAACAGGAGAGTTCAAGCATTACCGTGCGGGCACTGACGGTGATGCCAAAATCGGCAGCGGGTCGATCATCTCCGGCTACGTGGACTCCGAGGACATTGTCTGGCTGGGCACCTGGGCAGAGGGTTTGTACCGTTATAACCCCCAAAGCGACCGCTTTGACCTGGTGCCGTTCGATGCGACACTGGCTAAAATCGGGTTGAAAACGTCAAAGGTACTTAACGACGGTGTAGTCTGGAGCATCTTTGAAGACAGCCAAAAGAACTTATGGATTGCTACCCACAACGGCGGTTTAAGCCGTTTTGATAGAGACACTGACACCTTCACCATTTACGAGCAGGATGGCAGCAGGCCCGACGCCCTCCAGAATAATCTGGTTTGGTCACTGATGGAGGATTCAAAGGGGCGATTCTGGGTGGGTACCGCCAGCGCCTTGGAGGTGATGGATCGGGAGCGCGGCACCTTCAAGCACTATCATGCCAATGCCTACCCTCCCAATGGTTTGATCAGCGATTCCGTTATTTCTATGCTGGAAGACAGCAAGGGTCGGCTCTGGTTTGGCACTGACAGGGGGCTGCATCTGTACCGCGAAGAAAGCGACAGTTTCGAGCTGTTTAACCCCAATAACGGTTTCGCGGGCGACGGTGTTCGCAGCATCACCGAAGACGAGCATGGCAACCTTTGGATTGGGTCTAACAACGGCGTCATCATGTTCAATCCGGACACGCTCAGAGTCAACAATTACCAGAACTATCACGGCGAAAAAATGGGCGGCTTCAACCACCAGGCCGCCGTCATTACCCGCCGGGGCGAGGTCATGATTGGCGGGCCAAACGGTGTTCGGATTATCAACACCCGCAAGCTGGGCAGTAATCCCCATTTGCCGCCGGTGGTGGTTACCGATTTCCGAATTTTTACCAAACCGGTAGAAATAGGTGGCCCGGAACAAATTCTTAGCAAGTCGATCAGTCAAACTGAAAGTCTGACGCTGGATTATAAAAAAACCATGATCTCGTTCGGTTTCGCGGCGCTCAACTACCGCTCGCCGGAAAAGAACCAGTACGCCTACAGGCTTGAAGGCTTTGACGACCAGTGGCGCTATGTGGGGAATCAACGCACGGCGCTGTACACAAACCTGGACGCCGGCACCTACACGTTTCGGGTGAAGGCCAGCAACAATGACGGCCTATGGAATGAAATGGGCAAAACCATTGTTATAAAGCAGCTGCCTCCCCCCTGGAGAACCTGGTGGGCCCAGACCCTCTACGCACTTATCATTCTGGCCGCCATTGCCCAGCTCATCCGCATTCAGCGCAGGAAGCGCCACCTGATCGAAAAGCAGAACCGTATTCTGGAACAACGCGTCGCCGAGCGCACTGTAGCGTTGCGCGAGAAGAACACCGACATTCAGGCCTTGCTGAGCAACATGCGTCAGGGCCTGTTCACTGTGGAGCCGAGCGGCAATATTCACCCTGAGTATTCGCGTCACCTGGAGACAATTTTTGAAACCAGCGATGTGGCTGGTCACAGCGCCGTGGCTCTGCTGTTCTCCAGCGCCGAGCTTGGCGGTGACGCACTGGACCAAACCAAAGAAGCTATTGGCTCAATCATCGGTGCCGATGAGATGAACTATGACTTCAATGCTCACCTGCTGCCACAGGAGTACCCGGCGGTCATCAATGGCAGGAAGAAATTCCTGGCTTTGGACTGGAACCCAATTCTTGCAAACGATGTGGTCGCAAAATTGATGGTATCGGTGCGCGATGTCACTGACCTGAAGCAAATGGAATGCGAGGCTCAGGCGAAACAGCGCGAGCTGGATATCGTCAGCCAGTTGCTGAATGTGCCCGCGAGGAAGTATTTGAATTTTATTGATTCAGCCCAGCAATTTATCACGGAAAATCGCCGGTTCGTCATCGCCAATGATGCCAAGGACGAGCAGATTGTTGCGCTTTTGTTCAGAAACATGCATACCATCAAAGGCAACAGCAGAACCTTTGGCTTCAGTTATATCAGTGACCAGGCGCATCAGACCGAGTCGGTTTACGCCTCCATGAATACATCCAGCGAGCCGCAGTGGCCCAAGGACCCCATGTTGGCAGACCTTGCACGGCTGGAGTCGGTGCTTGGCGAGTACCAGTCCGTCTATCACGATGTGCTGGGGCGCGGCGACAACCCTGGAACACCGCGCGATCAAAACGGGTTCTGGGCAGACGAAAAAACCATTAACACCATCATGCAATGCATTCAGTCTGTTGAAGAGCGTTTTCCTGCGGTGCGGGACGTTCAGCAGCTGCGCCCAATTCACATGTTGATGGATCGTGCACTGTCCAGTCCGCTGAGTGTCATGTTGGCGGATGCCGTCAACTCTCTGCCGTCCATGGCGAACCAGTTGGGCAAGGCGTCACCCCGCGTGGTGATAGACGATGCTCAGGTGCGAATCAAAAAAAGTGCCGAAGAATTGGTCAACAACGTGTTTGCCCACCTGTTGCGCAACTGCATGGATCACGGCATTGAGGCCCCGGAGGTGAGAGCCGGCAAGGGCAAGGCGGAGCAGGGTGTTATCTCCATTCAATGCCGCACAGACGGCGATAAAACGCGCATTCACCTTTCCGATGACGGCCAGGGTTTGAACCTGAGCCGCCTCTACAAAAAAGGCTTGGATGCAGGTCATTGGCAGCCGGGCAGCAGCCCGAGTGGTCAGCAGGTCGGCGAGCTGATTTTCTCATCCGGTGTT
>CAYNST010000048.1:0-23692 GCA_964399955.1 uncultured Cellvibrionaceae bacterium
AGCGGCGCGGACAATCTACGCGCGCCTTCTTCCCGGTGGTTACTCCTTCTCCCTAAGCACCGGCGCCTGCCGAGTGTGCGTTTTCCTGTCTGACCAAGGTACAATCTTTGGCAACCTATGCCACTGGAAGATTCCCGTCATGACGTCTACTGCAGTCCAGCTGCACCCCTCCTGGCTCAATGTACTGGGGGATGAATTTGATCAGCCCTACATGCAGGCGCTGAAAGCATTCCTGCGGTCAGAAAAAACGCAAGGGAAGGTCATTTACCCGGCTGGAAACGACATTTTCAATGCCTTCAACCGCACCCCTCTGGACCGGGTGAAAGTGGTAATCCTGGGGCAGGACCCCTACCATGGGCCGGGGCAGGCGCACGGGTTGTGCTTTTCGGTGCTGCCAGGGGTCAGCCCGCCACCGTCGCTGGTGAATATCTTCAAGGAGATACAGCGGGAATTGGCAATTCCTGTTCCTGCGCACGGGTGTCTTGAGCACTGGGCCGAACAGGGTGTGCTGCTTCTCAACGCCACCCTCACCGTAGAGCGGGGCCGGGCCGGCTCCCATCAGGGCAAGGGCTGGGAACAATTTACTGACAGCGCTATTCGGGTACTGGGCCGGGAGCGCGAGGGACTGGTCTTTTTGCTATGGGGCGCCTACGCGCAGAAAAAGGCGGCGCTCATCGACAACCGCAAGCACCTGATCCTTATGTCTCCTCACCCTTCGCCGCTTTCAGCGCACCGGGGTTTCTTCGGCAACGATCATTTCGTGCGCACCAACAGCTGGCTGGAGGAGCGGGGCGAAGCGGCCATAGATTGGCGCTTGCCGTGACCTGTGCGGCGGGCAACAGTGCCGCAGGACTTGACCTATACTGCTGGTACTGAAACACTGCCCATCAAATCACTGTGATTTTATACACCATGGCACTGATCCTGGGGATTGACCCCGGTTCTCGAAAGACAGGCTACGGCATCATCAGCCATATGGCCGGCAAGAGCCACTACGTGAGCAGTGGCGTGATTCGCATGCCAGCTTGTATGGACTTGCCCGAGCGGCTAAAGGTTATTTTTGAATCTGTCTGTGAAATCATAGAGGCCTTCAGCCCCCAGGAAATGGCGATAGAACAAGTGTTCATGGCCAAAAATGCCGGCTCGGCGCTTAAGCTAGGGCAAGCGCGCGGCGCGGCCATTGTTGCCGGGGTCAGCCGCAATCTGCCGGTGGCGGAATACGAAGCCCGCAAGGTGAAACAGTCGGTAGTGGGCACAGGTGCGGCGGACAAGCTGCAGGTGCAGCACATGGTCAAAGTGCTTTTGTCCCTGCCTGCTGCACCGCAGGAAGACGCAGCCGACGCCTTGGCCATTGCCCTGTGCCATGCCAACACACAGCACCATTTGATTCGCCTGGCGGGATCGCGCCAGTTCAGACGAGGGCGAGTAGTTTGATTGGACGATTACAGGGCTACCTGCTGGAAAAACAGCCGCCCAATTTGCTTATTGATGTGGGTGGCGTGGGCTACGATGTTCAGGCACCCATGACCACCTTTTACCAGCTACCGGATCTGGGCGCAGAGACCGTGCTGCATATTCATCTGGCGGTCAGCGAGACCGCCCAGCAGCTCTACGGGTTTTACAGCAAAGACGACCGCAGCCTGTTTCGCCAGTTGATCAAGGTCAGCGGCGTGGGACCAAAGATGGCGCTTGGCATCATGTCCGGCATGGACAGCGACGAATTTGTGCGCTGTGTGAAGGACAACCGCGTGAGCGCCCTGGTCAAGGTGCCGGGGGTGGGCAAGAAGACCGCCGAGCGTCTGATCATTGACATGCGCGACCGTCTCAAGGACTGGCGGGGCGGTTCAACGGCCACGCCCAGCCGCGCAGCAGAAACCAACTCGCAAACCGCCGCCAACCTCATGCTTGCCGAAGCCGAGAGCGCGTTGGTGGCTCTGGGCTACAAGCCAACCGAGGCCGCGCGGGCGATTGCAGCGGTTGTGGATCAGCACCCGGTGACCCGCTGTGAAGACCTTATTCGGTTGACCCTGCGCAGCATGATGCCCAAATAAACGGGCTTGGCCTGCAGTACTACTCGCACCTTGATGAAGACCAAGCGCATGATTGAGCCGGACAACTTTTCTTCCAGTCGCCTTATAGATGCCGCGCCCAAGCCGCGGGAGGAGCAGCAGGACCGTGCGATTCGTCCCAAGCGGCTTTGCGACTATATCGGCCAGCCGGCCGTGCGTGAGCAAATGGAAATATTCATTGGCGCGGCCAGAAAACGCGGTGAACCCCTGGACCATACCTTGGTTTTTGGCCCGCCGGGACTGGGAAAGACCACGCTTGCCAACATCATTGCCACGGAGATGGGCGTTGACCTGAAGAGTACCTCCGGGCCGGTTTTGGAAAAAGCGGGCGATCTGGCCGCCTTGATGACCAATCTGGAGCCGGGAGATGTTCTTTTTATAGATGAGATCCACAGACTGAGCCCGGTGGTGGAAGAAATTCTCTACCCGGCCATGGAAGATTACCAACTGGATATCATGATTGGTGAGGGGCCTGCAGCCCGATCAATCAAGCTGGATCTGCCACCTTTCACCCTGGTGGGTGCGACAACCCGAGCCGGTCTGCTCACTTCGCCGCTGCGGGATCGCTTTGGCATTGTGCAGCGGCTCGAGTTTTACAATAACCAGGACCTAACCCAGATCGCCTTGCGCTCGGCACAGTTGTTGGGGGTTGTATTGGACGGGCTGGGCGCAGAGGAGATAGCCAAGCGCTCTCGCGGCACGCCGCGCATTGTCAACCGTCTGCTGCGGCGGGTCCGGGACTACGCAGAGGTCAAAAGCGACGGCAGCATCACTGCGGAAACGGCCAATGCCGCGCTGAACCTGCTCAATGTGGACGCCTTGGGCTTTGATCATATGGACAGGCGCCTGTTGCTGGCGTTGATCGAGAAATTTTCCGGCGGGCCTGTGGGTGTTGACAGTCTGGCGGCGGCCATCAGTGAAGAGCGCGACACCATAGAGGATGTGCTGGAGCCCTATCTTATACAGCAAGGGTATATGATGCGCACCTCCCGCGGCCGAATGGCGACGCAGCGCACCTACGATCATTTTGGTCTGCGGTTGCCGGAAAAGCACCAGCAGAGCGAATTGCCCAATCTCTAAGCGGTTTTGCTCAGTCGCACCATCTCATTGACAGCCTTATGGTCTGCGGACATTGCAAGTGCCTTAGCCTTTGCTATGATTGTTGAAGCCGCACTGTCAAAAATCAGTCAGTTGCCACTAGCGCCTGGCGGATTTGGCGCTGCAAGTCAAAATATTGCCGGTTCGCCATACGCTTCTGCCTCACGCTTGCGGCGTCCAAAGCGGTTTGGTTTGCGCAGATGCGACTCGAACCGCTTCAGCGCCAGGCGCTTGAGTCGGAGGTTAACAGCACTGTCTGGGCGGGTTTCCGCTCAAACTCGCCGCCTATCACATAAATAATGCTGGGTTAATGGAACGTAAATCTCACGAAACACTTCTAAAGCCCGGCGCACCCGCAATGCCTCACCGTGTTAAGGATCTACCCGCACTATGAATCAGGCCGAACCTTTATCCATTTTCTATTTGATCAGCAATGCCGGTTTGCTGGTGCAGTTTGTCATGCTTATCCTGTTTATGGCGTCCGTAGTTTCATGGGTGATGATTGTGCGGCGCGGAATCTACCAGTCCAAGGCGCGGCGTGGCATGGTAGGTTTTGAGCGCAAATTCTGGTCCGGCATTGATTTGACTCAGTTGTACAAGCAAAGCAACAGCAAAGCCAAGGGCGGTGAGGTTGGCGGCATGGAGCAAATATTCCGTGCCGGGTTCAAAGAGTTTTCGCGTCTGCGGCAACAGCAGAACACCGACAAGGACGCAATAATGGAAGGCGCCCAGCGAGCAATGCGGGTGGCACTGGCACGGGAACAGGAAAAGCTGGAGACAAACCTGCCATTTTTGGCAAGTGTCGCCTCCGTAAGCCCCTACATAGGTCTGTTTGGCACCGTGTGGGGCATTATGAACTCCTTCCGCGCGCTGGCCACGGTACAGCAAGCTACGCTTGCTGCGGTTGCTCCGGGTATCTCCGAAGCGCTGGTTGCTACGGCAATGGGGCTGTTTGCGGCCATCCCAGCGGTAATGGCTTACAATCGCTTCTCTGCCAATGCAGAAAGCCTGGTGGCTAATTACGAAACTTTTGCAGAAGAATTCTCCGCCATTCTTCACCGGCAGATGCACGCAGACTGAGGTGTAACTGATGGCAAAACCAAAAAAGCACAAGGCCATGGCCGAAATCAACGTCGTCCCGTATATCGACGTAATGCTGGTGTTGCTGGTAGTGTTCATGGTGACCGCGCCCCTGCTGATGCAGGGCGTCAAAGTGGACCTGCCGCAGGCGCCCTCCGCAGAGATGGCCGACACCGATGAAGAACCGCTGATTGTCTCCGTCCGCGCCGACGGCAGCTATTACCTGAACCTGGGCGGCGACCAGGAAGCCGCCAGGCCTTTACAGGAAATTACCGATACGGTCGGCAAGGTACTGCGGCAGAAGCCTCAAACCCAGGTTCTGGTTTGGGGTGATACGGCCGTGCCTTACGGAACCGTAGTGGCATTGATGACTCAATTACAGACTGCAGGCGCGCCGTCAGTTGGCCTGGTCACCAGTCCACCGGAGTTATAGATCGGGTGATGCTGCCTTCTGTGTTGGAAAATTACGTCATTCCTGTGGGTGTCAGTGCGTTGCTGCACGCAGCGGTCCTGGGGGTCATGTTCACCTCCTGGGCGGGGAAGGAGCAGCCGCAAGAGATTAAAAGGCCCAATTTTGTGCAGGCTACACTGGTACAGCTGGAGGCAAAACCGCAGGCTCAGCCCGCTGCCGCCGAAGTCAAGCCCAAAGTGGTGGACCTGACCAAGCGGCAGCAGGAGCAAGATCAGCAAAGGCAGGCCGAGCAAAAACGGCAGCAAGAAGTCAAGCGAAGACAGGATCAGGAAAAACAAGCACTGGCGGAGGCGGAGCGGAAAAAGCGCGAAGAAGCTGAACGCAAACGCAAAGAGGCGGAAAAAAAGAAGCAGGACGCAGAGCGTCAAGCGCGGGAGAAGGCGGATGCCGAGCGCCGCAAGCAGGAGGAGGCCCGCAGCCAGGAACAGGCTCGTGCTGCTGCACAGGCAGAAACCGAGCGCCTGGAGCAGTCCTATGCAGAAACTGCCCAAAGCTTCATGAGCGTGATTTCCCAGCGGGTGGAACAGCATTGGAGCCGTCCGCCCTCTGCACGAAACGGCATGGAGTGCGAGCTGCTTATCCAGCTTGTGCCTACTGGTCGCGTCATCAGTGTTGATGTGGTGCGCAGCAGTGGCAATGCCCAGTTTGATCGGTCAGCCATGCAGGCGGTGAATCAGGCCGAACAATTTCCGGAGCTGCGCAATATGGCTCCCGAAGTGTTTGAGCGGTATTACCGTGAATTGAGATTAATTTTCAGACCACAGGATTTAAGACAGTGAGGCTATTTTCAGTTGCTGTATTTTGTATTCTTGCCAGCCTGTCGCAGCAGGTATTTGCCGGCCTCACGATAGAAATAACTCAGGGCTCTGACAACCCAACGCCTATAGCCGTGGTGCCGTTTACCGGCTCGGCCACTTTGCCTGAGGATATTCAGGCGATTGTGTCGGCCAACCTTTTGCGCAGCGGCTTGTTTAGGCCCATTCCAAAAACCGACATGCTTGCCAACCCCAAGTCGCAGGCCGAGGTGTTTTACCGGGACTGGCGCATTCTGGGCGCGTCCTATCTGGTGATAGGGCAGTTCAATCAGGAGGCCGGCCGCTACCGCCTGCAGTATGAACTCTACGATGTCTTGTCACAGCGCCGAATATTTCAGAAGCAGGTAGGGGGTGGGCCGCAGCAGTTGCGAGATATGGCCCATGCAGTGAGTGACGCCGTATATGAAGCTATTACCGGCATGCGTGGCGCATTTGCTACCAAGATCTTATATGTAGAAGATATGGGGCGGCCAGCGGCTGACCGTTATCGCCTGATGTATGCGGATGCGGACGGCGCTCGCGAGCGCGCACTGTTTCAGTCAAAAGAACCCCTGCTGTCTCCGTCCTGGTCGCCGGATATGCGGCGCATTGCTTATGTTTCGTTTGAAACTACCCGGCCGGCCATTTTTATGCAGGACCTGGCCAGTGGCGAGCGAACTCAGCTTACCGATTTCAAGGGCTTGAACGGGGCGCCGGCCTGGTCACCCGATGGGCGCCAGCTTGCCCTGGTGCTGTCGAAGGACGGCAACCCCGAGATATACACCCTGGATGTTGCCACTCGCGCACTCAGGCGTGTGACCAATCACTTTGCCATAGATACAGAGCCGAACTGGAGCGTAGATGGTCGCTCCATAATCTTCACCTCGAACCGAGGCGGAAGCCCGCAGATCTACCAAGTTAACCTGGCCAGCAATCGGGTAGAGCGGCTGACGTTTGACGGAGACTACAACGCGCGCCCCCGGGTTTCGCCCGACGGTCGGAGTCTGGTGATGGTGCATCGACGCAACGGTGTGTTTCACATTGCGTCACAGGATATCAAAACGGGTGACTTGCGTGTTCTGACAGAAACTGCCTATGATGAGTCTCCGAGTATAGCGCCCAACGGAGCTATGCTATTATACGCTACGCAGCACCAGAACAAGGGCGTGCTGGCCGCTGTATCCATGGATGCGGGCACCAGGTTTCGTCTGCCATCTAAACAGGGTGATGTTAGGGAGCCCGCTTGGTCTCCATTTGTTAACTGATTTACAAGCACAATAAACACATGCTCATTTGGGAGTGATAAAAAATGTTAAAGACTTTGAAATCAACATTGGGGTTGGCAATGGTGGTAGGCGTAATGGCTGGCTGTTCCAGCAATCAGACCGCCGAAGATACCGGAGCCACTATGGAGCCAGAGCAACAGTCTTCCACGCCTTCAGGTATGGGCGTGGAAAGTGATAGCGGTTTGGACTCTGCGGATATGACCGGCGCCGAGGATATGGCGGATATACCCACCGTATTTTATTTTGAATTTGACTCTGCGGTTCTGGATTCTCAGGCTCGGTCTGCACTCCTTGCTCACGCCGAGCGGTTCCGCAACAATTCAGGCTCCATTCGTTTGACCGGCCATGCCGACGAACGCGGTAGCCGAGAGTACAACATGGCACTGGGTGAGCGACGCGCCAATGCCGCACGTGATTTCCTGGTGCTGCAGGGCATTGCCCGCAACCGCATTGAAACCGTAAGTTATGGTGAAGAGCGTCCTGCGGTCCGTGGCAGCAACGAATCCGCGTGGGCGCAGAATCGCCGCGTAGAACTGCAATAAGAGATCATTTTTCAGCTCATGTTGAGATTCTTGACTGCCGCCATCCTGACGATGGCGGCTTCATTCGCACAGGCCCAGGCTAGGATCATTGATTCCCAGCCTGTTGGTACCTCTTCACCCAGGCAGGCTGCTCCCGTCAGCAACAGTGGCAGTCAGGCCCGCGCCGCGTCCGCCGCCGACACCGAACTTTTCTTCCAGTTGCAGACTCTGCAGCAGGAAGTGCTGGAGCTTAGAGGTTTGGTTGAGCAACAGGCCCATGAACTGAAGCGCCTGAAGCAGCAGCGGCTGGACGATTATGTGGATCTTGATCGGCGTATAGGTCAGCTGTCTCGCCCACCAGGTGCTGCGCAGTCTCCGGTCAGCCCCTCAAACACTTCGGTGCAATCAGCAGCCTCGCGTGTCACGCCGTTACCACCGGCCAGCACAAGCTCATCCGGCGACGAGCTTGCCAGCTATCGCACCGCCATAGATCTTATCCTCAAGAAGCAAGACTTTGATGCGGGTATCGTCGCGCTTAACACCTACCTCAGAGATTACCCCAGGGGCAACTACGCAGCCAATGCTCAATATTGGCTTGGTCAAATCTACATGCAGAAAAACGACCTTGAGCAATCCAAAGAGTGGTTTGGCCGTATGATAGCTGCGTACCCGCAGAATCAGAAAGCAGACGAAGCTCGATTCAAGCTGGGCAGAGTGATGCACCTGCTGGGGGAAACCCAAAAAGCACGCGTTCTGCTGGAAGAAGTAGCCGCCACCAACTCCGAGGCCGCAACGCTTGCGCAGGCGTATCTGAAAGAAAACTTCTAACCTGAGTGTCATCATAGGCGCACTCACAGTTGGTTTTTTCGCCCGGAGCTAAGGGTGAGCACCGATTGTTTGGCATTTTCACCGGCGAGCTGGAAAGCTGCTGTGGCTTTTGAGTTTTGACCTTCGGGGGGCGGTGTGCTCTTGGCAAGCTGTTCCTGTAGTTTTGCAGGAGTTTTTCAGTTATTTGGGAGATCCGCGACATTTCCTGGCCATGCGTACTCTAGCGGCAAGCGCACGCAGTGGTAGTTGCGTTGGTTAACCGGTTATTCGGTTGACGTTGATTGCGTCAAACCACTCAAAATGTGATCAATCATCTTTCTCCGCCTTTCCCTTCTGCACGCGTGGCTGCTCAGGCAGTACAGTTTTTCAGTTGCTTCGTATAACTTCGGCCGCAAACCGCCGCGTTTTTGCGTTATTCTTGTGGCATCAAATTGGCAACACATCTTCAGTGCTGCACAGGGACGCCAGTTGAACGTTTTCTGCGCGCAGCATGAGCAGGCCCAAAGGTTACTGGGGTGCTGAATAATCATTCACCAGCTCTGGCCGGGGTAAAACTGCGTGGCGCAGACCCCTCAGCCGGTTCTGTGCTGCCTGCAGGCCTGCTGGTGCTGCAAACCAGCAGTTTAGATTCATCCTCTGGGAGCCGGTCGGAGTTGGCATGAGATAAGCTTTACCCGAAACAGCTCATGTTATGACACATATTGAAATACTCATTGTACGGTAGCAACAACATGGACAACCTTGAAAAACTGCTTTACTGGCGTGGCATAGCCCCAGACTACGTAAATTTTCGAGGGGAAAAAACCACAGTTCCCCTGGAGAACCGGCTGAGACTGCTCAATGCCATGGGAGTCAACACGGACTCCGCCGAGGGCATTGCCGAACAGGCGTATGCGCTTGATGTTGAACCCTGGAGGAACTGGCTTGCGCCTATCGTTATGGTGGCAGACGCTGAGCTGGGTTGCTTTGAGATCAATGTTGCCCCGAGTGAACTGTCCATTACTTTCCTGGCTGTTATTACACTTGAAGATGGTCAGCCGGTGGAGCTTGACTTTGTGCCGGGAGACCATCCCGAAGTGGGTGACTACATGTTCGAAGGAACACGTTACAGTCGCCGCGCAATCAGCATTCCCAGGATGCCGCTGGGCTATCACCGACTTGAAGTGGGGGTCAACGGCCGGGGTGAGCGTCAGCAGGCACAGTACGTGGTTTATCCCAACCAGGCTTATGTGCCCGACTGGGTCAGCCGCGGCCAGCGCCCCTGGGGCTTGATCATTCAGCTCTACACGCTGCGTTCCATGCGCAACTGGGGCATCGGCGACTTCACTGATCTCAAAAGCCTGATTCGGGATTCTGCTGCATCGGGAGTGGATATGGTGGGTTTGAATCCCCTGCACGCTCTGCGCACGCCGGTGGAGCATCACTGCAGTCCATACAGCCCTTCTGATCGTCGTTTCATCGACCCCCTGTATATAGACCCCGAGGCGGAGCCCGAGTATAAGCACGCGGACAGGCCTGGGGGCGACGCCTTGAATGCACTGCGCGCGCAGGACACGGTTGCCTACGCTGCGGTATACCGCACCAAGATGGACGTTCTTCAGCAAATGTTCACAGCGTTCATGACCCGCGAGGTAAATGAAGGGACTGAGCGGGCCGGGCGCTACTCACGGTTTGTCGAGACAGGCGGCAGTGCTCTGCACAATTTCTGTCTGTACCAGGCCCTCGCTGCGGACAAGGGTAAGCAGCTCGACCAGTTGAGCGAGGCGGCTAAGAGTACTGCAGAGCGCGAGTACGCTGAGCAGGTGCAGTTTCACGCCTATTTGCAATGGTTGGCAGACGAGCAACTGTCTGCCTGTCAGGGGCTGGCAGTGGAACTGGGAATGAAAATCGGCTTGATGCGCGATTTGGCCGTGGGTGCCGATGGAGGTGGGGCAGAAGTGGTGACCAATGCCACGCTCTTCCGACGCGATGCGGCGGTGGGCGCACCACCGGACCCCTTGGCAGAAAAAGGACAAAATTGGGGGCTGCCTCCGATGGACCCGGCCACCTTGCGCCAGTCCAGATTTCGCCACTTTATATGCCTGTTGCGCTCCAATATGCACCACTGTGGTGCCTTGCGTATTGATCACGCCATGAGTTTGATGCGTCTGTGGTGGTGCCCGCCCGGACGCACCGCGGACTACGGTGCCTACGTTCATTACCCGTTTCGCGAAATGCTGGGCCTGCTGAATCTGGAGAGTGTTCGCAACCGCTGCCTGGTGATTGGCGAAGACATGGGCGTTGTTCCACCGGAGTTCCGGCAGGGCTTGGAGTCCTCTCAGATTTTCACCAACAAACTGTTTTATTTTGAGAAGCTCGACGACGGACGTTTTCGCCCGCCGCAGGACTACGACGCGCACTCGCTGGCAATGTTAACCAACCACGATGTGCCCACCTTGGCCAGCTGGTGGCTGGGCTCGGACCTGGAGCTTAGACAGGCGCTGGACCTGCTGGAAGAGGGCGCTGATTTTCAGCAAGTTCTTAAACAGCGCGTCCTGGAGAAAACACGGCTGCTGGATTGGCTTACCGATCTGGACCTGATAAAACCTGAGCAATATGATCAATTGCTCAGTCAGCCGCTGTCGCATCAGTTGGTGGGTGATATCCTGCACGGTGCCAGTCGTTGCGGCTCGCAGTTGTTTGTCGTGCAACTGGAAGACCTGGAGCTTCTGGAGAAGCCGGTGAATGTACCTGGTACCAGTTACCAGTATCCGAATTGGCAGCGCAAGTTAGAGGTGCCGATTGAGGCCCTGTTTGCGGATGAGCGTGTTCAGATGCTATTGCGCACTATTGCCCAAGAGCGCGGCTGAGCCTGGGTTTGTTCAGCTTTCGCCGTGGCTTACCCGCCGCTGGGTCGGCTGCGGCATTACACACGGGTGAAGGCACATTTTTTCGCCGTGCTCTGTGCTAGTTTGCACAGCGTCTGAACAATTGTTTTTGGCGCTGAATAATCACATCAAGCTGTAACCACTCAGCGCATTCCGTGATAGTTCAGATTGCCTCTACCAGGTATGAATGCGGCGGTTTTGGCACCCGCTTACCGGCGCGGTCTCGGGGCGCCGGGAGTTTTCTTCCGCAAAGTGGGTGTGGGCTGCGGCTCTTGGCCGGTTGCCCGCACCCATGCACCAGTCACCGCCTGCAGACCGTGCCTTGCAGTGGTGCCGCACGGAAGGCGCAGAGATCACAATCAAATTTTAGAGGCGCCCTTTTATCCAGTTCTGCAACGCTCTCGACCCAACACCCCTGCACAAACAAAAAACAAGAAGGAAGAATCGCGCGTGAGTAATAACCCGGCAGTTTTACTACCCAAACAGATTGAATCTTTGATTCATGCCGATTGTGACAACGTATTTGGTCTGCTCGGTTTGCACGAATGGGGAGACGACCTGTTTGTGCTGAGGGCCTACCTGCCCGGCGCAGACCGGGTGGAGGTCATTGAAGCTCATTCTGAGAAGCTGATCGATGAACTCAATCCCGCCGGTGACGGTGTGTTTGCCGCCCTGATCGAATCGCAAGGGTTTTTTGCCTATCGGTTTCGGGTTCACTATGGCGACCACGTTGAAATACGGGAGGACCCTTATCGTTTTCATACCACGGTCAGCGAGACCGACCTGTATCTGTTTGGTGAGGGTTCGCATGAGCGCCTGTACGACTGGATGGGTGCACAGCTGATGCAGATTGACGGTGTCTCCGGGGTTCGCTTTTGTGTCTGGGCGCCAAACGCCAAACGGGTATCTGTAGTAGGGGACTTCAATTATTGGGATGGCCGCCAGCATCCCATGCGCAAGTTGTATCCTTCGGGAATCTGGGAAATTTTCATTCCCGGGCTGGGTGCCGGTACCCATTACAAGTATGAGATCAAAACTCGTGACGGCCATATATTGCCGCACAAGGCCGACCCGTTCGGATTTGCAGCGGAAACCCTGCCGGGTAAGGCGTCACGTGTCGTGGATACCTCGGGGTATGAGTGGCAAGACGGTGAGTGGCTTGAGCAACGTCGGAACACCGGGCGCGTCGACAATCCGGTCGCCATCTATGAAGTGCATCTTGGCAGCTGGCGTCGCAAACCCGAAGAGGGCAACCGATATCTGACCTACCATGAACTGGCTGACGAGCTGGTTCCCTACGTTTCAGGCCTTGGTTTTACCCATATACAGCTGATGCCCATCAGCGAGTTTCCGTTTGACGGCTCCTGGGGGTATCAGCCGGTGGGATTGTATGCACCCACTTCCCGGTTTGGTACACCCGACGATTTCAAGTATTTTGTCGACCGCTGTCACCAGGGTGGGCTTGGGGTTTTGATTGACTGGGTGCCCGGGCACTTCCCCTCCGACGGCCACGGGCTGGCCCGCTTTGACGGGACGCCATTGTATGAGCACGCCGACGACCGTCAGGGCTTTCATCCAGACTGGAATACGTATATTTATAATTATGGGCGCCGGGAGGTTTCCAACTTCCTGTTTGCCAATGCTCTGTATTGGTTTGACCGCTTCCACATTGACGGCCTCAGAGTTGATGCCGTGGCGTCAATGCTTTACCTGGATTACAGCAGGGAGGGCGGGCAATGGGTGCCCAACCATTACGGCGGTCGCGAGAACCTCGAAGCCATTGACATGCTCAAGCGCGTCAATCAAAAGATATACGAGCACTATCCTGACGCCATGATGGTTGCAGAGGAATCCACGGCCTGGCCAGGCGTTTCTCATCCTACCTATGCCGGCGGGCTGGGGTTTGGTTATAAATGGAATATGGGCTGGATGAATGACACCTTGCGCTATATGGAGCTTGAATCCGTTCACAGGCGCTATCATCACCACGACATGACCTTCAGTCTGCTGTACGCGTTCAATGAAAACTTCATTCTGCCATTGAGCCACGATGAAGTTGTGCACGGTAAGAAGTCGCTGCTGGACAAAATGCCCGGATCGGGTGAACAAAAGTTCGCCAACCTGCGCGCGTATTTTGGCTGGATGTGGACTCACCCGGGAAAGAAATTACTTTTTATGGGCGGAGAATTTGCTCAGGGACAGGAATGGAACCACAATGAAAGCCTGGATTGGCACCTGCTGCAAGTGGGCTGCCATCAGGGTATTCAGAATCTGGTACGGGATTTGAACGCTTTTTACGCAGCTACACCTGCGCTGCATCAAACCGACAGTAGCCCGCAAGGGTTTGAATGGTTGGATGCCGACGATTATCACAGCTCTGTGTTTGCTTTTGTGCGCAAGGCAGAGGGCGCGCCGCCTGTTATTGTTATTGTCAACATGACACCGGTGACCCGTGAGGGCTATCGCATTGGTGTACCTGCGCCAGGTTTCTATCGGGAGTGCCTGAATACCGACGCAGTAGCCTACGGCGGCGGTAACAGGGGTAATGCAGGTGGCGTTGAAGCGGAGCAATTCACATCGCACCAACGGGACTGGTCTCTGAGTTTGACCCTGCCACCCCTGTCGGCCCTGATACTTCAGCACCAGGGCGGTTAGCGGCCCGTGCGAGCACCGCAAAGACAGTCGCCGCAACAGCTTTGTTTGGAGCGGTGCGCCCGGGGCGGTTTTTTGCGGTTCTCTGTGCGTGTGTAAGTTTTTAAACCTGGCGTTCAACTCAGGGTTGTTCGCCGATTGCGCATTCTATCTATCCAGCTGTGTAAAAATTTATGGGTGATGGCACAAAAAAGTACTCAACTCGAGAAGGGGCGCCATATCCTTTGGGCGCAACTGTGCAGGGCAGCGGAGTCAATTTTGCGTTGTTTTCCGAGCATGCGGAGAAAGTGGAGCTGTGCCTGTTTGACGCAACAGGTGAACGGGAAGTGGCGCGCATCGAGTTGCGGGAAAATACCGATCAAGTCTGGCATGTCTGGGTTGATGGCCTGCAGCCCGGGGCCTTATACGGCTATAGAGTGTACGGCGTTTTTGACCCAAAGCAGGGGCACAGGTTCAACCATCACAAGTTACTGATAGACCCTTACGCGCGTGAACTGAGCGGGGAATTCCGCTGGGTGGATGAACACTACGCATACGACGTCCGCGATGCATCCCAAGACTTGTCGTTCAACCGCCAGGACAACGCCCGCGCTATGCCCAAATGTGTGGTGACGGGGCCGGGGCCCGCAATTGCCCCCCTGGAAAAGCCTGTAGCCTGGAATGACACCGTCATTTACGAGATGCACGTTAAAGGCTACACCCAACTGTGCGACAAGATACCCCAGAACCTGCGTGGAACCTATTTGGGTTTGGCGCATGAGAGCGTGATCAATTACCTGCTGGAATTGGGCGTCACCTCCATTGAGTTGCTGCCCGTGCACGCATTTGTGGATGAGCATTTTCTGCACAAGCGGGGGCTGGTCAATTACTGGGGTTATAACACACTCAATTTTTTTACGCCGCACCGCGCTTACCTCAGCCGCACGGAGGCACATGAGTTTCAGCTTATGGTGGATGCCTACCACCGGGCCGGCCTTGAAGTGCTGCTGGATGTAGTTTACAACCACACCGCCGAAGGCAATCACCTGGGTCCGACACTGTCGTTTCGCGGCATAGACAACAAATCCTACTACTGCCTGCAGCACGATAACGCGCGCTTCTATGCCAATGACACGGGATGTGGAAACACCGTCAATGTCAAGCATCCACGCGTACTGCAGATGGTTATGGACAGCCTGCGTTACTGGGCGACCGATATGGGTGTGGACGGTTTTCGTTTTGACCTGGCAACCGTACTGGGTCGCGAGGCGCACGGCTTTGATCCCTGTGGCGGGTTTTTCGACGCGGTGCGGCAAGATCCGGTATTGAATACCAAAAAGATGATATCCGAGCCTTGGGACATTGGTCCAGGAGGTTACCAGCTGGGTCACTTTCCGCCCGGCTGGTCGGAATGGAATGACCGCTACCGCGATACCGTGCGCCGTTACTGGCGCGGTGACTCGGGAATGCTGCCCGAGTTTGCCGGTCGCATTCACGGCTCCAGCGATCTGTTTGAACACGGGGGACGAAAGCCCTCCGCCAGCGTCAACTTTATCACCAGCCACGACGGTTTTTGCCTGCGGGATCTGGTCAGCTACAACCAGCGCCACAATCATGCCAACAAAGAAGACAACAATGACGGTCATCACGCCAACTTCAGTTGCAACTTTGGTGTAGAAGGCCCCACCAAAAACAAGCGCATTGACAATCTGCGACTGAGACAGCAGCGCAACTTCCTGGCCACCTTGCTGCTAAGCCAGGGCACGCCGCTGCTTCTTGCCGGTGATGAACTGGGGCGCACCCAAAACGGTAATAACAACGCCTATTGCCAGGACAATAAAATAACCTGGCTGGACTGGCCCAACTTTGACGAACGTCAGTGGGAGTTGCGGGACTTTGTTCGCAATGTCATTCGCGTTCGGCGCGAATTTCCCTTGTTGCGCAGCCGCTTCTACATCCACAAGCCTGAAGAGCAAGTGCGACAGGCGGGCTATAACATTCACTGGATCAACAAAGATGGCGCCGCCATGCAGGAGCAGGACTGGCACCAGCCGGAAAACGCGACACTCGGCTGGATGCTGGAGTCAGTGGTGAACGCCAAATGTGTCCACTGCCTGCTGACCTTGTTCAACTCCGGCGAGCAGACGGAAAAATTTGCCTTGCCGGCCGGGTGGCATTGGGTAGCATTGCTGGATACAGCCACGCTCAACGGGCTGCCGGAGGAGCGCTATGTAGAGCTTGAGCAGAGGCTGAGTGTGCAGGAGAAGTCTATGATAGTGCTTTACGGCTTGTCCAACCTGTGCGATCTGGAGCAGGACGGGCCGACAACACTTTGAGTAGATGTTGCAGTATTGGACTGTATGACAGCAGGGTAGGCCGTGGCGCAAAAAAATGCATTGACTTATGACCCAAATAACGCGCCAAGCGTACTACCTTCAAGAAGTTGCATTTGCGTCCAGGCTGCAGTACATCTCCGAATCCTCCTTTAGAGCCAATGGCCGTTGTTTTCCGGTCGTGGGTCTTCGGTAATGAGATAGAGTACCCTATCAATTTCGGAACATTTTGGCGCATTTTTACCCAAGAGGACTGTACATGACCGCTATGCAAGCCACACCGAATACTGGCAGCAAAGCCGAGCAGCTGCACGCTGAATTGCAGAAGCATTACAATATTACCCTGGGCCGGCTGGACTACGACAAAATGCCCGGGTACCTTTTGCGCGCCCTGTCATTGACGGTAAAAGACCGTTTGATGGAGCGCTGGAGGAGGTGCAGGGAGCAGGAGCTGGCGAGCCACCCCAAGCGGGTTTTTTACATGTCGCTTGAGTTTTTATTGGGCCGGTCACTAAGCAACGCCATCTATAATCTGGATCTGGAAAACGACGTCTCTGTCGCACTGCAAGGCTATGGCTGCCATCTGGAGGAGCTTGTACAGCAGGAGCTGGACGCCGGCCTGGGTAACGGTGGCTTGGGCCGACTGGCGGCTTGCTTTCTGGACAGTTGTGCCACTTTGAATCTTCCGGTTACCGGGTATGGCATCCGCTACGAATACGGCATGTTTCATCAGCGCATAGAGCAGGGGCGGCAGGTTGAGTGTCCAGACAACTGGCTGCGAGACGGCAACCCCTGGGAAACCGAGCGACCAGAGCGCACCCGTCGCGTGCAGTTTTATGGCTTCACCGAATATTACACCGGCCAGCGAGGGCGCAAAATGGCGCGCTGGTCCGCAACTCACGACGTTCTCGCTGTACCCTACGACATCCCCATTCCCGGATACCGCAATGATGTGGTCAATACCTTGCGCTTGTGGCGGGCGACGGCAACGGACGAATTTGACCTGGGGGAGTTCAACGCGGGGGACTACACCGAGGCTGTGGCCGCCAAAAACCAGGCTGAGCAGATCACCATGGTGCTCTACCCCAATGATGCCAGTGAGAACGGCAAGGAGCTGCGACTTCGCCAGCAGTATTTCCTGGCATCGGCCAGCTTGCAGGACATCATTGCCGACTGGGTTGAGCAGCACGGGCAAAACTTTACTGAATTTGCCAGCAAACATTGCTTTCAGTTAAACGACACCCATCCTACTTTGGCGGTGGCAGAGTTAATGCGATTGTTGCTGGATGAATACTGCCTGGAATGGGACGACGCCTGGCGCGTGATCGGCAACACCATGGCCTATACCAACCACACTCTGCTGCCGGAAGCGCTGGAGAAGTGGCCGGTTCGCATGATGAGGGAGATGCTGCCGCGCCTGCTGGATATCATCTACGAGATCAACGCCCGTTTTCTGGCCGAAGTTGCTGTGCGCTGGCCTGGTGACACTCAGCGGCAACAGCGTATGTCCATCATAGAAGAAGGGCATGAGCCGCAAATACGTATGGCATACCTGGCCATTGTCGGCAGTTTTTCGGTGAACGGGGTAGCCGCCTTGCACTCCAGCCTTCTGCAACGAGAGCTGTTCAAAGACTTTTACGAGCTCTGGCCCCACAAATTCAACAACAAAACCAATGGTGTGACACCACGCCGCTGGCTGGGGCACAGTAATAAACCCCTGGCCAAACTGATCACCGAAGCCATCGGTACCGATTGGACCACCGATCTGGGCCAGCTCAGCGGTCTGAAAAAATTGGTGGACGACCGCGAGTTTCGCAAGCGCTGGTATCAGATCAAGCAGGACAACAAAGCGGCACTTGCCGATCTGGTATCCAAGCAGTGCGGTGTGCAGTTTGATACCTCGCACATGTTTGATGTGCAGGTGAAGCGCATCCACGAATACAAGCGGCAGTTAATGAACGTGCTGCACGTCATCCACCTGTACGACCGCATCAAGCGAGGTGATGCCTCAAACCTCAAGCCGCGCTGCGTACTATTTGGTGGTAAGGCTGCACCGGGTTATCACCTGGCCAAGCTCATCATCAAGCTGATAAACAACGTAGCCTCGGTGGTCAACTCCGACCCGTCCGTCAAGCCGCTATTGCAACTGGTATTCCTGCCCAATTACCATGTATCCAGCATGGAAATCATCTGCCCTGGCACTGATCTGTCCGAGCAGATTTCCACCGCAGGCAAAGAAGCATCCGGCACGGGCAACATGAAGTTCATGATGAACGGCGCAGTGACCATCGGCACCTACGATGGCGCCAACATTGAGATACTTGAGGCGGCAGGCGGCGAGAACTTCTTTTTGTTTGGACTGCGGGTTGAAGAGATAGCGGCCTATCGTGCCAATCGCACGCCCAATCACATCATTGACAACGATGAAGACTTGAAGCGTGTCATGCAGTTGTTGGAGTGTGGACATTTCAACCTGTTTGAGCCCGGGATCTTTGATCCCATCTCTGCGGCTATCCGCAACGAAAACGACGCATGGATGGTGGCGGCGGACTTCCGCAGTTACGTAGAAGCTCAAAAGAAGGCCGCAGAGACTTATCAGGACCGCGACGCATGGACTCGTATGAGTATCATGAACACCGCCTCCAGTGGCCGGTTTTCCAGTGATTACACTATTCGTAACTATGCGGAAGATATTTGGAAACTGGGTTGATGCGGCCGTTCAGTTGACGGTGACGTAAAAACTACCGCCTTGCCGGTGGGGGCGTTTACATGGCCGTCAACGACCGGTAAACAAGAGCGCAGGCACAAGCGGCTTTTCAGCTGGCATGTTACGACCGCAGGTGCGTGACCCGTTCTGGGGTCACGTTCATGTCAGCGGTGCCGGCTTTGTTGACACAGGCTTTAGTTGTAACTATTCAGCGCACGCCCGAAACTGCCCATAGCGGCGTTAAAAAATGGTCATCATTCTGTCAGGAGCAGGATGGAACGCCTGCAAGGCGGCCCCGTAAGGGTGGAGCACAGGGCGTGCGGAGTATTTACACCTGTAAACTCAGATTTTTTACCTTGCTCTGAACAAATTCGGGCGCAATATTAACAGTCACGGGATGAACTGAATAGTTACCTTCAGTTTGAGTGCGGCAGCACCGGGGGTGCGCAGGCCGCTGACAGACTCTGCACTTGATCACTAATTCTCGTTTATTCATCAAAAGGGCCATCATGGAACAACCAGAAGATCACTCAATCAACAACCCAAATCCCCGTTTCGTAAGCCGCCTGACCAAGGATACTTTGGCTTTGATCCTGGCAGGGGGGCGAGGCAGCCGGCTTTATGAGCTGACCGACTGGCGGGCGAAGCCGGCTTTGTACTTTGGTGGCAAATTTCGCATCATTGATTTTCCGTTGTCTAACTGTATCAACTCCGGTATCCGCCGTGTAGGCGTGCTCACCCAGTACAAAGCCCATTCTCTGATTCGCCATATCCAGATTGGCTGGAGTCACTTCAAACGGGAACTGGGGGAATACGTCGAAGTCTTGCCCGCTTCCCAGCGTAATTCGCCGGAGTGGTACCAGGGGACTGCCGATGCGCTTTACCAAAACCTGGACATTATTCGCGCAGCCAATCCGAAATATGTCATGGTTTTGTCGGGTGATCATATCTACCATATGGACTACGGCAATATTCTTGCGTACCACGTGGAGAACAACTCCAAGCTTACCGTCTCCTGTGTTGAAGTGCCGATTGCCGAAGCAGCCAAGGCGTTTGGCGTGATGACCGTTGACAAAGATGACAAAATCCTTCGCTTTGACGAGAAGCCGGAGCACCCTACACCGGTACCCGGCAATGACAAGGTCTGTCTGGCGTCTATGGGCAATTACGTTTTTGACACCGAGTTCCTGTTGGATCTTCTGGAAAAGGACGCCATCACCGAAGGCTCCGACCACGATTTCGGCAAGGATATAATTCCTACTATCATCAATAAGGAAGGGGTCTACGCTTATCGCTTCCGCGACGGGTCGGGCAAGGGCCCGGCCTACTGGCGCGACGTGGGTACTCTGGACGCGTTTTGGGCGGCCAATATGGATTTGGTTTCACCAACACCTTCGCTGAACCTTTACGACCACCAGTGGCCCATCTGGACTTACCAGACGCAATTGCCGCCGGCCAAGTTTGTGTTTGATGATGAGGGCCGCCGGGGCTATGCAGTGGATTCTCTGGTCTCTGGCGGCTGCATCATCTCTGGCGGTGTTGTGCGAAAATCCTTGCTTTTCTCCGATGTACGCGTTCACTCATACACCACCACCGAGGAATCGGTAATTTTGCCAGAGGTGCAGATCAACCGGCATGTGAAGATCCGTCGGGCCATCATTGACCGTGCCTGCGAAATACCGGCAGGCATGGAAATCGGCTATGATCACGACAAGGACCGCGCCAACGGTTTCCGCGTGACCGACAAGGGCATTACGCTGGTGACCCGGGAAATGCTGGGGCAACGCGGCGGCGCACTTTAGCGGACTGCCAGGTTCGCAATCCCCACCTGTGTATACTCACATTGTTCGCCCGGTTTTGCGCAAATTAGGGTGCAATTTGAACAGACACGGGATGATCTGAGTAATTACCATCAACTTGAATGAAGGGAACCTGCCGGTTCCTTTTTTATTGGAAAGCTGTAAATGGTGTACAACAAACAGATATTGATGGTGGCGGCGGAAAATGATGCGCTGCCCAACGCCAAGGTGGGTGGCATTGGCGACGTATTGCGCGACATACCGCGAGCATTGAGCCAGAAAGGCTGCCTGGTCAATGTGGTCATGCCCTCTCACGGCCACTTGCACCAGTTGCAGGGTGCGCGCAGAGCGTCGCACTTTCCCGTGGAGTTTCGCAACGACGTCACCGATGTGACACTTTACAAGATTCCCGCCGCTTCAACCCGATTCAGCAACAGCAGTGATGAAGGGGTGGTCTACTGGGTTCTGCACCACCCAGACTTTGCGCCGGGCGGTCAACCGTCGATCTACTGTGATGACGGGCCAATGCAGCCCTTCGCCACAGATGCGTCCAAATACGCGCTGTTTTCAGCTGCTTGCGCGCAGGCCATTCTCAACCAGGCTTTTGGGCAACTGGATATTCTGCACCTGCATGACTGGCACGCGGCAATGATAGCGGTATTGCGCGCTTACGCCCCGCACTACCAGGCGCTGCAGTCCATTCGCACGGTTTACAGCATCCACAATTTGTCATTGCAGGGCGTCAGACCCTTGCAGGGCGACCCGTCATCGCTGCAGGAATGGTTTCCCAGTCTTAATTACGACCGCTTACAGATCTGTGACCCGCGGGCACCGCATTGTATCAACCCCATGCGCGCAGGCATCAGGCTGTCTGACAAAGTTCACGCTGTGTCGCCCACCTATGCCGAAGAGATTCAGCAGCCAAGCCGCTCCGCCGAATTCTTTTATGGCGGCGAGGGGCTGGAGGAAGACCTGACCACCGCCGCGCGTGAGGGGCGCCTGCTCGGCATACTCAACGGTTGTGAGTATCCGCAGGATAACAGCAACGCAAAAACCGAGCGGGGGCAGTTGGCACGCGTTATGGGCGAGGTTCTGCTGCAATGGGTTGCCAGAAGCATCCACGTGTCCAGCGCGCATTTCCTGGCAAGCGACAGATTGAAAAGGTGGGAAGCTGCACAGCAGCAAGGTCTTCTGGTGACGTCAATTGGCCGAATCACTGAGCAGAAAGTGCGTTTGTTGCATCACAAGGTGAACTATAGCGGCGCTTACTGCAGTGTGCTTGAACATCTGCTGAAACGGTTGGATGGCCTGGGCACGATGATTTTACTGGGCAGTGGAGACGGTGATTACGAACGGTTTCTGCAGACCCTTGCCGGGACCTACACAAATTTCATCTTTCTGCACGGCTATTCCGACGCCCTTTCGCATGCCATCTACACCGGAGGGGATCTTTTTCTTATGCCCAGCTCATTTGAGCCCTGCGGCATCAGTCAGATGCTGTCCATGCGAGCCGGCCAACCTTGCCTGGTTCACCGGGTCGGTGGTTTGACCGATACCGTTGTAGACGGCAAGACCGGGTTTGCCTTCAGCGGAGAAAACGGCGACGAGCAAGGCGTGAATTTTATCCGCCGGTTTGAAGAAGTGCTTGAACTGCGCCGCAAAACGCCCAAAAAATACGCAGCCATTGGCAGGGCGGCAGCTCAGGTGCGCTTTACCTGGGAGCACAGCGCAGAGCAGTATGTCAGTCACCTGTATGAATGACGACCTGATGTGGGTTGTTACCGGCGGTGCAGACCTTGGGCGGCGCCTTGTCGTAAGGGCCCCAGGGTGGCGCCTTGGCGTAAGGGAAGTAAACGCATCATGCCTGAGTGTGCTGGCGGCTGCGTTGAAGCCAGCCACTCATGCTGTGAACGCCTAAATTTGCGCCCTGCGTCGCGCTGAATAGTGACCGCTGGCGGCGGCTCAGGCTTCAGCCTCTGCTTTGGGTTTGGCATCCCTGCGCGCAGTGGCGCAAAACACCCAGAGGGCAAAGAGCGGCGTCAGTAGTGGAAACATGAACGGGTGGATAATGCTTACTACGATTAAACCACCCAGAGCAGCGGCACCAAGAATAACAAGCCCCCAGCCAGACGAAATGACAAGCGTGATCAACAGCGCCAGGGCGAATACCATGAGCGTCAGTAAGTAGCCGTTGACGCCTTCCATGGCCTCGCGCACGGGCGCACCAATTTGAGCGGTGTTTATGGTAAGCGCGGGTGAAAGAATGAACCAGGCAAGACCAATAAGTCCCAGGTATATCACTAAACGAACGGGTTTTTTCACCGTTATTTCTCCTGCTTGCGAAATGCGCCAAACACATTAATTATCTGTTTTGGACCGGGGTTGCCGGGTGTTTGATGGCTGGTTTTGCCGGCGTTGTGCAATGCTCGGGGCACAGTCGCAGGCAATTTAAGCATTGTCTGACGCTGCAGGCAAGAGGGGATACAAAGCGCAAAGAATCCTGCGCCCTGCAGCTAGTAGCTGCGGCACTTTTGCAAGGATCTCACAGCCATGGCGGCTGCGGATGTCCGGTTTTCTACCCCGACCTTGCGAAAGATCTGCTCCAGATGTTTATTGACCGTGCGCGGGCTCATCTCAAGAATCTGAGCTATTTCGCGATTGGTTTTGCCTTTGGCTACCCAAAGCAGTACTTCGGCTTCGCGATCGGTCACGGGAAAGCTGAGTTTCAGCAGGCTTACTTCATCGGGTTGGTTTTCGTCCACAATGCGAAGCAGCAGCTCTTTCGTGCCGGATTGGCCCAAGTAGATCACACGCAAGGGCAAAGGCTTGGGCGCAAGCTTTAGCTGATCTCCTTCATTGGGCAAACGTGACAACCAAGTGTGCAAGGGCTCCTTGAATGCAGCACTTGCCCAGCCGCCGGCGGCCTCGACCAGTTGGCCTGCCTGTGGTGTAGTCCAAAGCAGCTTTCCGTCCCGGTCGACCGCGCAAATATTTTGCCCGGCAGAATCCAGGGCCGTTTGGGCGCTCAGGGTTACCCGGGCATTGCTTAGGTGAACCTTGATGCGCGCAATCAGCTCAACGGGGTTGGTCGGTTTGGTGACGTAATCCACTCCGCCGGCTTCAAAACCCCTAACAATGTCCTCCGTCTCGGTAAGCCCGGTCATGAAGATCACGGGTATGCTGCGGAGATCGGAATCGTTTTTCAAG